>JBFXES010000215.1:0-4523 GCA_050179875.1 Thiohalomonadaceae bacterium | reverse complement strand
AATACGGCCTCGACAATCGGGAAGGCATCCTGCTCATGTGCCTGGCTGAAGGCCTGCTGCGCATCCCCGATGCGGCCACCGCCGACGCGCTGATTCGCGACAAGCTGAGCCCCGCCCACTGGGATGCGCACCTTGGCAACAGCCGGTCGCTGCTGGTCAACGCCTCCACCTGGGGCCTGCTGCTCACGGGGCGCCTGGTGGCGCTGGACGAGGAGGCCGAACGCAGCGCCGGCCACCTGCTGTCGCGGCTGCTCGCCCGCAGCGGCACGCCCGTGGTGCGTGCGGCGCGACGGCGCCATGCACCTGCTGGCGAGCCGGTTCGTCATCGGACGCAGCATGGAGGAGGCGTTGCGCCGCGCCGCCACGGGCGACGCGGCCCGCTACCGCTACTCCTTCGACATGCTCGGCGAGGCGGCCATCACCCGCGCCGATGCGGCCCGCTACGGCGCGGCTTACGCCGACGCCATTGTCGCCGCGGGCAAGACGGGCGGCGGCGACCTGCTCGCGCGGCACGGGGTCTCGGTCAAGCTCTCCGCCCTGCATCCGCGCTTCGAGTACGCCCAGCGCAAGCGGGCGCTGCCCGCCCTGGCCGGCACCCTGGCGGACCTGGCCGCCCTCGCCCGCCGTCATGACGTCCCCCTCACAGTGGATGCCGAAGAGGCCCACCGCCTGGAACTGACCCTGGAGGTGTTCCGCGAAACCCTCGCCGACCCGCGCCTTGCCGGCTGGGACGGGCTGGGCCTGGCGGTCCAGGCCTACCAGAAGCGCGCTCCCGTCGTGCTCGACTGGCTGGCCGAGCTGGCCGATACCCACCACCGTCTCATCCCGGTGCGGCTGGTCAAGGGGGCCTACTGGGATTACGAGATCAAGCGGGCACAGCAACTGGGGCTGCCCGGCTACCCCGTCTACACGCGCAAGGCCCACACCGATGTCGCCTTCCTCGCCTGCGCCCGCCGCCTGCTCGCCGCCCGGCGGCTTTATCCCCAGTTCGCCACCCACAACGCCCACACCGTCGCCGCCGTCCTGCACCTGGCGGGCGGGCGCCCCTTCGAGTTCCAGCGCCTCTACGGCATGGGTGAGGCGCTGTATGCGCAGATCCTCGCGGAAGGCGCTGCCCCCTGCCGCGTCTATGCGCCGGTGGGCGGCCACCGTGAGCTGCTACCCTATCTGGTGCGCCGGCTGCTGGAAAACGGCGCCAACGCCTCCTTCGTGCACCGGTTTGCCGATCCGCACATCCCGGTCGAGGCACTGGCGAGCGATCCCGTAACGCGGGTGCACGCCCGCGGCGGCGACGCCCATCCGCGCATTCCCTTGCCCGAGGCGATCTACGGCGAGGAACGGCGCAACAGCCGCGGCATCGCGCTGGACAACGCCCGCGACGAGTCCGCCCTGTACACCGCCGTGCGCGCGCAACTGGAACCGCCCTGGCACGCCGCCCCGCTCATCGACGGCGAGCCGGTGGGCGGCCCGGAGCGCGCGGTCACCAGCCCCCATGATCGGCGCTGTCAGGTCGGGACCGTGGTCGAGGCCGACGAGGACACCGCCGCGCGCGCCATGGACCGCGCCGCGGCCGGAGCCCGGGCATGGGCCGCCACGGCGCTCGCCGAGCGCGCCCGTGCCCTGCGCCGCGCCGCCGACCTTTTCGAGACCAACTACCCGTTGCTCATCGCCCTGTGCGTGCGTGAAGGCGGACGCACCCTGCCCGACGCCCTCGCCGACGTGCGCGAGGCGGTGGACTACCTGCGCTATTACGCGACCCTGGCCGCGCACGCACTGGCGCCGCGCAGCCTCCCCGGCCCCACCGGCGAGGAAAACGTCCTGCTCCATGAAGGTCGCGGCGTGTTCGCCTGCATCAGCCCGTGGAACTTTCCCGTCGCCATCTTTACCGGCCAGATCGCCGCCGCCCTCGTGGCCGGCAATGCCGTGGTGGCCAAACCCGCCCACCAGACACCGCTGGTCGGCATGCAGATCTGCCGGCTGTTACACGAGGCCGGCATACCGCCCGCGGCCCTGCACTATCTCCCGGGTCCGAGTTCCGTGGTCGCCGCCGCCGTGCTCAATCACCCGCGCCTGGCCGGCGTGCTGTTCACCGGTTCCACCGCCACCGCGAAGCACATACACCGCGCACTCGCCGCACGCGACGGCCCGCTCCTTCCGCTCACCGCCGAGACGGGCGGCATCAACGCCATGATCGTCGACAGCTCCGCACTCCCGGAGCAGGTGGTGATGGACGTGCTGCGCTCCGCCTTCAACAGCGCCGGCCAACGCTGCTCCGCGCTGCGCCTGCTGTGCCTCCAGGAGGAATGCGCCGACCGGTTCCTGGAACTGCTGCGCGGCGCCCTCGCCGAGTTGCGCGTGGGCGATCCCCTTGCGCCGGACACCGATGTCGGGCCCGTGATCGACGAGGAGGCGCGCGAAACATTGGAGCGGCACATTCACTCCCTGGAATCACGGCAACGCCTCATCGCCCGCGCCGATCTGCCACCCGACGCCGAATGGGGCTGTTATGTCGCGCCCTGCATGTTCGAGATCGCCGCGCCGGATCTGCTGCGCGAAGAGGTGTTCGGCCCGGTGCTGCACGTGGTGCGCTATCAGGCAGACAGGCTCGATGCACTGGTGGATGCGATCAATGGGAGCGGCTACGGCCTGACGTTCGGCATCCACAGTCGCATCGATGCCACGGCCCGGCGCGTCGCCGCCCGCATCCATGCGGGCAATGTCTACGTAAACCGCGACATCATCGGCGCGACCGTGGGCGCGCAACCCTTCGGCGGCCGTGGCCTGTCAGGCACCGGCCCGAAGGCCGGCGGACCGGACTACCTGCGGCCCCTGGTGCAGGAGAAATCCGTCGCCACGAACACGGCGGCTGTCGGCGGCAATGCGCGGCTGCTGGGGAGCGCGGATGATGAATGAAGAAATGCAGAAACCGCAGAGGCCACGGAGGGCCACGGAGAAGAGGGATTGTTATTTCTCGCTTCGCTCCGTGGCTGCCGTGGTTCCGTTAAGGATCCTCTGCAAAAGTCCGGTTGGGACGTTCACGACCAAACGGCGTTGGCGTGTTTTCAATCACTTGCGAGGCTCCTATCCGCGGATGGCTCACTTTTGCAGAGGTTCCTTAATTCTTGTCAGGACCCGCGGCTGGACAGCGGAGGCCGCTGTTCTGCAGGGTGGCCTGGATGAAGCGGATGATGCGCTCCAGGACCTTCGCGCTGGCGCGGTTGGCCGCCTCGATGCCGCTCTGCGGATTGGGCTCGGCCGACTCGGTCGCCTCGAAGGTCTCGCCGGCCAGCAGGCGCTCCTGGCCGTACAACCGCACGCGCACGGCGAAGCGCACTTCGCTGCTGCCGTCGTCGAAGCGCTGGCTGAGATCGACGACCTCGCTGTCCAGGCGCACGTCGCCCTGCACGGGGGCGCCGGGGGTGATCACGCCGCTGAAGAGCTTGCTGCGCTCGGCCGCGCTGACCAGCAGGGGCTGCAACATGCGCGCGGGGCTGTCGGACCAGCGGTGATAGGCGAAGTACTGGATGCGCGCGTCCGATTGGCGATAGGCGAATCCGGAGGTGGCGAAACCGGGTACGGCGCGCGGCGAGTTGATGAGTAGCACGTGGCAGCCGGAACTGTTGTTCAAGGCGGGCACGGCCTCCGCGCCCTGGAGCAGATAGATGTACTGCGCTTGCGGCTCCGGGCGGCCCGCAAAAGGAACGCAACCGGACAGCGCCGCGAGTGCGGCGAGCCACAGCAGGAGGTGTAGCCGTCCCCTCATTCGCCTGGCCCCGCCACCGGCGCCGGAGCGCCGTAGAGCAATGCGCTGGGATCGCGCTCGATGATCTCGCTGGCGCGGCGCAGGTTGGTGGCGGTCTCGCGCAGTTCCTCCACCACGGCGCCGGCCTCGGGCAGGGTCTCGCCCATGAAGCGGCGCAACTCGCGCCCGCTCAGTTCCACTTCCGTGCGCACGGCGTTGCCCGCAACGCCGATCCGTTCCGCCATGGCCTCGATGGAGGCCGCGCTGTCGCGCATCTGGGCCACCAGCGCAGGCACGCCTTCGCTGGCCGCGCGCGCGTTCTCCGTGAGCCGTTCCAGTTGCGCCAGGGTGCGCGTGAGCGCCGTGCGGTTTTCCTCGTCCAGCACGGCGCCGAGCCGCTCGCTCGCCAGGGTGATCCGATCCAGCAGCACGATGATCTTCTCCTCCAGCTGCGCGAAGGTGGAAGGCCGGCTCTGGATGATCGGCAGGCCCTCCGCGCCCATGGGCGGCGGCGGCGCATCCACGGTTCCACCCGTGAGATTGATGCTCATGAGGCCGGTGAGACCCTGCATCTCCAGGGTAGCCACGGTGTCCGCCTTCACCGGCGTGCCCTCGCGGATCTCCAGCATCAGGCGCACGCGCGAGGGATCGCCGGCCGCAAAGCCCATGGACGCCACGCGGCCCACGTAGACGCCGCGGTAGCGCACCGCCGAATCGATGCTCAACCCCTACACCGATTCGGACGTGTAGACCAGGTAACGCTCGTAGCGCACGCGCACGT
>JBFXES010000214.1:0-4583 GCA_050179875.1 Thiohalomonadaceae bacterium | reverse complement strand
ACCCTCAGCATCAACTATCCCTTCGGTTCCGGTTTTCTCTCGCGCGGCACGGGCGTGCTGCTCAACGACGAAATGGATGATTTTTCCGCGCGACCCGGAACGCCCAACGCCTACGGCCTGGTGGGCGCCGAGGCGAACGCCATCGCGCCCGGCAAACGCATGTTGTCCTCCATGACGCCGACCTTCGTCGCCAGTGACGAGCGTGTGGCGGTGCTGGGCACGCCGGGCGGCAGCCGCATCATCAGCATGGTGCTGCTGGGCGTGCTCGACGTGGTGGCAGACAACGGGCCCGAGTCCTGGGTCGCGCAACCGCGCCTTCATCATCAATACCTGCCCGACACGGTGTTTTTCGAACCGGGTGCGCTCACCGTGCAGGAGCAGAAAGCCCTCGCCGCGAAGGGCCACAGGCTCGAAGAAGCGACACGGCCGTGGGGCAACATGCAGGCGCTGGAGTGGAACCGGGCCGAAGGCAAGGTGCGCGCCGCGAGCGATCCGCGCGGTGAAGGCCGTGCCCGGGTGGATGTGGTCAGACATTGAACGCTCCGCGGGACTTTCGAAATCATCGACTTCCACTCATCCCCCCAAACAGGGGTCAAGGAGCCGCTTACCGGTTGGAATGCGAGCGCAGATTGGCGGCCCGGCTTGTGTTTGATGTCTGCGCTATGGTTAGAATCGGTCCACGGTATCGCCATGCGTGCCGCTTCGCCCACCAACGGATGAAAGGGCTTGCGTCTCATGTCTCACCTCGCCACGACCTCCGTCTTCTGCACGCTTGTGCAGGATGCATTCAGGCGCTTGTGTCATCGGATCGCCTCTCCCTGATCCCTTCTGCCTGAACGCGTCGACGAACATCGCCACTCGATCGACACACGTCACCGATCCTGCCGGCAGGACCGCCGAAACAGGCAGCAATGATTCAAGGATCCAGTCCGATGATCTCACCCGACCTGCTCCAGGCCTTCATTGATGCCACGCCGGACATGATCGCCGCACAGGACAAAACCCTGCGCTACCAGGTCATCAATACGGTATTCGCCCGTTTCCTCGGCACGACCGGGGAGGCCGTGGTCGGACGACATGCCGCCGAACTGTTTCCCCGCGCCAAGGCCGCACAATTCGAAAGCGACGCGCGCAAGGCCATGGAATCCGGCGCACACGTGGTGCGCGAAACCTATCTCTCCGGTCAGGAGAATGCTGGCTGGTTCCGCATCACGACCATGCCGCGAAAACGCGCGGACGGCACCATGGGCGGCGTGCTGGTTATGCTGCGCGACATCACCCGCGACCGGCACTCGGAGAAACTGCTGCGCATCCAGGCTGCGCGTTACGCCACGTTGCTCGCCACCACCCAGGACGGCTTCTGGGCCATCGATCGCCGCGGTCGGTTGCGGGACGTCAACGAAACCTATTGCCGCATGAGCGGGTACACGCGCGCCGAATTGCTGCGCATGCACATCGCCGACCTGGACGCGTTCGAAGCCCCCGAGGCTACGGTCCGCCACATCCAGAAGACCATCAGCACCAGCTTCGAGCGCTTCGAGACCCTCCATCGCCGCAAGGACGGCTCGATCATCGACGTGGAGGTGAGCGCCTCGTTCTGGGCGGAGACAGGGAAATTTCTGGCCTTCGTGCGCGATATCACCGAGCGGCGACGGGCGCAGCAGGCCCTCAAGGCGGAACGCCAGCGCCTGAATGCCATACTCGATGCGCTGCCCATCTACATCACCCTGCGCACGCCGGACTATCGCATCATCTTTGCCAACCAATGCTTCCGCGAGCGCTTCGGCGATCCCAAAGGCGGACGCTGCCACACGTTTCTTTTCGGCAGCGAAACCCCCTGCGAAAACTGCCGCACCTTCGAGGTGTTGGCGAGCGGCAGGCCCGTGGAGTGGGAATGGCCCGCGCCCGACGGACGTCAGTACTATGTTTACGACTTTCCGTTCATGGACACCGACGGTTCCACGTACATCCTGGAGGCGGGGCTCGACATTACCTCGCTGAAACAGGCCGAAGGGCAATTGCGCCAGTTGAACGCGACCCTTGAGCAGCGCGTGGCCGAACGCACCGCTGCCCTGGCGGCGGCGAACGACGAACTGGAGTCCTTTTCCTATTCGGTGTCGCACGACCTGCGCGGGCCGCTGCGCGCCATCAATGGTTTCAGCCAGATCCTGGCCGACGACTATGGTGCGTCGCTGGATGATTCAGGACGGGCGCTCCTGGAGCGCATCCAGGACGCCACGGTGCGCATGAATCTGCTCATCGACGGTCTGCTTCTGCTCGCGCGCGTCTCCCGCACCGAGATCGAACCGGTGCACGTGGATCTCAGCGCCCTCGCCCGCGAGGTACTGATGCAGTTGGAGGAGGAGAACAGCTCGGCCACCGTCCACGTCACCATCGAACCGGGACTCACCGCCCGCGGCGACCGCGTGCTGTTGCGGTTGCTGCTGAAGAACCTGCTGAGCAACGCCATGAAATTCAGCGCGCGCTCACCGCGCCCCGAGGTAAGGTTCGGCCGGATGTCCCGTAATGGTCGCGAGGTGCTGTTCGTAAGCGACAACGGCGTCGGTTTTGACGACGCGTGCCTCCCGCGCCTGTTCGAGCCTTTCTCGCGCCTGCACGCCGGCGACGGATTCGAGGGCACAGGGATTGGCCTTGCGACGGTGCGCCGCATCGTTCAGCGCCACGGCGGCGAGGTGTGGGCGGAAGGCGTTACCGGCCAGGGTGCCACGTTCCTGTTCACGCTGCCCTGGGATGGCGGCAGGAAGGAAGAAACGCCCCCCACGGCCGCCGCCGTCGGAAACGGGTAAGCGCCTGGTGCTCAGCTACGGATCGCGAGCACGCCGTCGCCGACGATCTCCGTGGCGAAGCCTGCGCGGCGCAGACGTTTGGCCACTTCAACCGGTACGTCGCGGCCGCTGGTGAGCCGGTTGGGCGTGCCGGTATAGTGAAACATGCGGCCCTTGCGCCGCAGCACCCGCGCGAGTTGATCGTAGAAGGCCTGCGAATAGAGCTCCCCCGCAATGCCGAAGCGTGGCGGGTCATGCAGGATGGCGTCCACCGAGGCGTCCGCCATGGAACCGATTGCCTTCGACACGTCCTCGTTGCGCAGCACCAAGGCCCCGCCCGCCTGCGGCGACCAGGGATTGTGACCGCGCAGCCAGATCACGTCCGCATTCTTCTCGAACGACAACACCTGCCGCGCCCCGCCCTGCAGACACCATGCCGCGAAATAGCCGAGGCCGCCGCAGGTATCCAGGATTACCTTGCCGTGGGGTTGAATGAGCGCCACTTTGCGCTGTGCATCCTCATAGGGTGATACCTGCGCGGTGGGCAGCATCTTGATGCCGTCGATCTCGAAGGTCGGCGGTCCCCACGTCGTGGGCACCAGCTTGATGAGCGAAGTCGTGAAGCGCGCCACTGGCTCGAATCCGCTGACCGTCCAGTAGTAGACGGTGCGCTCGCGGCACTGGTCGAGATAGGGAAACTGCCGCCCCGCCCAGGACCAGTGCTGCGCGTGCAGTTCGATCACCGTGCGGCTACGCTGGAGATCCAGCGAACACGCCAGCGTGTTCGCGCCGGCAGCGCGTGCGGCCTGCATGGCCTCGTGCACTTCCAGGGTGATGAGTGGAGTGTTCAAACCTGATCCTCGTGACGCGGGCGGCCGCTCATTATCTCATTCACGGTCACGGATTTCCCATTGTTTCCCTGGCGACGCGCACATGATTGCAATGCCGCTGGATTTCTGTCGGCAACCGCTCCTTGCCTTGCACTACCTCCAAACCATGCGTTCGCTTCCCGGAGGTAGAAGGGGAGTTCTTGCTAACTTGTGTAGCGGCTCGCGAGACGACGGTTTGGGGAAACGCATTTCCCGCGGCAGCAAGAAGATTCGTCCCTTCTCCCTCCGGGAGCTGTCTCAGGCAATCGCGTGCTGTCGCGAGCGGAAGCTCGCTCCCACCATCCTCCACCATTGTTCGATGGACACAGGAGCGGCCTCAGGCCGCGGTTTCTGGCCCGTAGGGCGCAATAACGCCGAAGACGTGGCCATGCCAGCACATGCCCGCCTCAATGCCATGAATACGTATTTTCGCGACGGTGAGTTCCTCTTCTGATGCCTTCTTCTCGCAACCCTTTACGGCGCAATGCGCTACGCTCATTGCGCCCTATGGGACGGGAAAGGCATTCGCCCACGGTGTGGGCTCCTACAACACCTTCCCCTGTAGGAGCCGACACCGTCGGCGAATTCGGTTTCGATAACCGCCGCGGCTGGAAAGGCATTCGCCCACAATGTGGGCTCCTACAACACACTCCCCTGTAGGAGCCGACACCGTCGGCGAATTCGGGGTTGAGGTAGACCGCCGCGGTTGAAAAGGCATTCGCCCACAATGTGGGCTCCTACAACTGACGTCTGCCCGTTTTCTCGCGGAGGTCGGCGATGTGAAGCGTTATCGCAACGCCTGGCAGGTGGCCGCGTACATCGGTGTCACACCGGCACGCGATGAGTCAGGGGACAAAATACGCAAGACGGTCATGGCCAAGCTCGGCAATGCCCGTCTGCGAAAAGACCTCTACATGCCCGCCATCGT
>JBFXES010000213.1:0-4652 GCA_050179875.1 Thiohalomonadaceae bacterium | reverse complement strand
AACGCCCCGCCCAGTCCCACAAACAGCAGCTGCTTCATTGTCCGGCCTTGATGGGTGGAAAATTATTAACCCCGGGGAACACGGGGACACGGGGAAATCCACTTCTTTTGTGGGAGCGGCCTTCTGGCCGCGATACGCGGTTTGGCCTGGGGATCGCGGCTTGAGGCTGCTCCCACAGGTCATTCGGGCCGCGGGCATAACGATTTTCCCGTCCCCGTGTCCCCCGTGTCCCCCGTGTTTCACGCTTTTTTCCCCCGCGCCTTCCCATCCAGCTCGCGCAGATGGGCCAGCTTTTCAGCGATCTTTTGTTCCAGGCCGCGCGGGACGGGTTTGTAGTAGTCGCGTTCGGGCATTTCTTCGGGGAAGTAGCGCTCTCCCGCCGCGTAGGCGTCCGGTTCGTCATGGGCGTAGCGGTAGGCGTGGCCGTAGCCCAGTTCCTTCATCAGCCTGGTGGGGGCGTTGCGCAGGTGGATGGGTACCTCGTAGCTGCCGTGCTGTTTCACGTCCGCCAGGGCCGCGTTGTACGCCGTGTAGACGGCGTTGCTTTTGGGCGCGCAGGCCATGTACACCACGGCCTGGGCGATGGCCAGCTCCCCTTCCGGCGAGCCCAGGCGCTCCTGCACGTCCCAGGCGTTGAGGGCCAGTTGCAGGGCGCGCGGGTCGGCGTTGCCGATGTCCTCGCTGGCCATGCGCACCACGCGGCGCGCTACGTACAGCGGGTCCACGCCGCCGTCGATCATGCGCGCGAACCAGTACAGGGCCGCGTTGGGCGCCGAACCGCGCACCGATTTGTGCAGGGCGGAGATCTGGTCGTAGAAGGCCTCGCCGCCCTTGTCGAAGCGGCGCACGCCGCCTGCCAGCACCTCGCCCAGCACCTGCTCGTCCACCACTTCGCGGCCGTCCACCGGCTCGGCCAGATCGGCGGCGATCTCCAGCAGGTTCAGGGCGCGGCGTGCGTCGCCGTCGGCGGCCTCGGCGATGCGGCGCAGCAGTTCGTCCGAGATGTCCAGCGGGCGCTTGCCCAGGCCACGGACCTCGTCGTGCAGGGCGCGCCGCAGGATGCCGACCAGGTCGTCCGGGGTGAGGCTCTTGAGCACGTACACGCGCGCCCGGGACAGCAGGGCGTTGTTCAGCTCGAACGACGGGTTCTCCGTGGTGGCGCCGATGAAGGTGACGGTGCCGTCCTCCACGTGGGGCAGAAAGGCGTCCTGCTGGGACTTGTTGAAGCGGTGCACCTCGTCCACGAACAGCACCGCGCCCTTGTGCTCGCGGGTGCGCACCGCCTTGGCCTCGTCGATGGCGGCGCGGATCTCCTTCACGCCGGACAGCACGGCCGAGAGCGTGAGGAAATGGGCGTTGGCGTTCTTGGCGATCATGCGCGCCAGGGTGGTCTTGCCGGTGCCCGGCGGGCCCCAGAAGATCATGGAGTGCAGGTGGCCGGACTCCAGCGCGATGCGCAGGGGCTTGCCCGGGCCGAGCAGGTGCGACTGGCCGAAGAAGTCGTCGATGCCGCGCGGGCGCATGCGATCGGCCAGGGGCCGCAGGGCGGTTTCTTCTTCGGTGCTGAAGAGATCGGAATCAGTCACAGGAAACGAGAGGCTCACGAACCGCGCCGAAGCGCATCGTTCTCAGCCTCCCCTCATTCGTTCTCGCCGATGACGTCCACGCCCGGCGGCGGGGTGAAGCGGAAGGCCTGGGCGTCCAGCGCAGGATTGCGCTCGATGCGCTCGAACTGCAGGCGCGTGCGCTGGCCGAAGCCGTCCACCATGTCCATGGCGCGCAAGCTGCTGTCCTCGAGGCCGAGTTGCACGGACTCGAAGCCGGCGTCCTGACGAAGCGGCTTCAGTTCCAGCCAGGTCAGGCCCTCGCGTGTGCCCAGTTCGGTCACTTCGAAATTCTTCGTGAGCGGCGCCGTGCTGGACAACAGCAGGGCGGGCGTGCTGCCCAGAGCCTCGCCCTGTTTTTTCACCGTAACCTGCTCCAGGTCCTTGTCGTACATCCACACCCGCTTGCCGTCGGCCACGTAGAGCTGTTCGTAGGGCGCGGTGTATTGCAGGCGGAAGCGATCGGGGCGCGACACCAGCAGTTCGCCGGAGGTCTCTTCCACCACGGCGCCGTCCGGGTCGATGACGGTCTGGGCAAAGGCCGCGCGCATGGTCTTGAGGCCGGCGAGGAACTGGTCCATGCGTCGCTGGCCGTCGGCGGCCGGGGCCGACAGGGGCAGCGTGAGCAGCGCCGCCAGGGCGGCGGATGCAAGGCGTTTCATGACGTCAATCCTGTATGGGCGCGGGTGCGAGCACCTCGCGGTTGCCGTTGGACTGCAGCGGACCGACCAGGCCCGCCTTCTCCATCTCTTCGACCAGTCGCGCAGCCCGGTTGTACCCGATCTTCAGTCTCCGCTGGATGCCGGAGACCGAGGCGCGGCGACTCTCCAGCACGATCTGCACGGCCTGATCGTAGAGCGGATCGCTCTCGCCACCCTCCCCGTCGCCGCCACCGCCGCCCATGGCGAAGTCGCCGCCGCCCTCGGGCACGCCCTTGATGATCTCGTCGATGTATTCGGGCGCGCCGCGCTTCTTGAGGTTTTCGACAACGCGATGCACCTCTTCGTCACTGACGAAGGCGCCATGGACACGATTGGGCACGCCGTGGCCCGGCGCCAGGAACAGCATGTCGCCATGGCCCAGCAAGGATTCGGCGCCCATCTGGTCCAGTATGGTGCGCGAGTCGATGCGCGAGGACACCTGGAAGGCGATGCGCGTGGGGATGTTGGCCTTGATGAGGCCGGTGATCACGTCCACCGACGGGCGCTGGGTGGCCAGGATCAGGTGAATGCCCGAGGCGCGCGCCTTCTGCGCGAGACGGGCGATGAGTTCCTCCACCTTCTTGCCCACCACCATCATCATGTCCGCGAGCTCGTCCACGATGACCACGATGTAAGGCAGCGTATCCAGCAGCGGACGCTGTTCCTCCAGTTCGGGGGCGTCGGGAACGATGGGCTTCCAGGTGGGATCTTTCAGCGGCTGGTGCGCGGCGATGGCGTCCTTCACCTTCTTGTTGAAACCGGCGATGTTGCGCACGCCCAGCGCCGCCATGAGCTTGTAGCGCCGCTCCATCTCGGCCACGCACCAGCGCAGGGCGTTGGCGGCGTCCTTCATGTCGGTGACCACCGGGGCGAGCAGGTGCGGGATGCCCTCGTACACCGAGAGTTCCAGCATCTTCGGGTCCACCATGATGAGCCGCACGTCGCGCGCGGTGGCGTTGTAGAGCAGGCTCAGGATCATGGCGTTGATGGCCACGGACTTGCCCGAGCCCGTGGTGCCGGCTACCAGCAGATGAGGCATCTTGGCCAGGTCCGCCACTACGGGGCGGCCGCCGATGTCCTTGCCCAGCGCCAGGGTCAGGGGCGACTTGGAATCCTCGTATTCCCTGGATTTCAGGGTCTCGGAGAGACGCACGATCTCGCGGTGTTCATTGGGGATCTCCAGTCCCACCGTGGTCTTGCCGGGGATCACCTCCACCACGCGCAGGCTGACGGCCGACAGCGAGCGCGCGAGGTCCTTGGCGAGGTTGGAGATCTGGCTCACCTTCACGCCGGCCGCGGGCTGCATCTCGTAGCGCGTGATCACCGGACCCGGGTGCACCTCCGTCACCTGCACCTCCACGCCGAAGTCCTGGAGCTTCATCTCCACCAGGCGCGACACCGCCTGCAGGGCCTCGGGCGAGATCTGCTTGCCGCTCGGCTTGGCCTCATCGAGCAGCGTGAGCGGCGGCAGCCCTTCCTCGGCACTGGGCTCGAACAGCACCGCCTGCCGCTCCTTTTCCACGCGCTGGACGGGCTCGGGCAGCCTGGCGACCACCGGTTCGATGCGCGGCGGAGCGCGTTTGGCGACCTTTTCCTTCACCACCTTCACCTTCTCCTCGCGCTCGGCGCGGGCGCGCCGCGCGGCCACCGCATCGCGCAGGGCGTCCATGCGCTCGTACATCCAGCGCAGCAGACGCAGCACGGCGGTGCCGGTGACGTCCGACAGCCACAGCCAGGACAGGCCGGTGAACAGGGTCACGGCGGTGAGGAACAGGGCCAGCAGGAACAGCGTGGCACCCACGAAGCTGAAGACGTCGGCCAGGGTGCCGCCCACCACCTCACCGAGCACGCCGCCCGCGTGCAGCGGCAACGGCGTGGCGCCGGGGCCGAAGTGCAGGTAGGCCACCGCGGCACCGGTGGTGAGGGTCAGCAGGAAACCCACCAGGCGCAGCATCACGTGGCCGCGGTGCACGCCACCCTCGCCGCCCCGCCCGCGGAACAGCAGCCAGCCCGCGTAGGCGATCATCAGCGGGAACAGGTAGGCCATGTAGCCGAACACGTAGAGAGACAGGTCGGCGAACCACGCGCCGGCGCGCCCGCCCACATTGGCCACCTTCATGGACGCCCCGCTCTGCGACCAGCCGGGGTCGCCGGGGTGATAGGTGGCCAGGGCGATGAGCAGATAACAGGCAATCGCCCCGAACACGTAGAGGGCGCCCTCGCGCAGGCCGCGGCTCACGGAATGGCCGAGCGCCGGCTTGTTCGGATTGGTCGGTGATGCCTGCAAGATGGACCTTTGCTTGAAAATTTCGATAAGGCCTTGGATTGTCGCGTGTTCAGGCGAGCG
>JBFXES010000212.1:0-4706 GCA_050179875.1 Thiohalomonadaceae bacterium | reverse complement strand
GGCGATCAGGGCGCCGGCACGGAACAGGCGGCACCGACGACCCCGGGCGACACCACGACGCCGCAGGCGCCGCCGGCCGGTGGTGAACAGCCTGGCGGGGGTATGGGCGGCGGTGCCGGCCAGCCGTAACAATCCCTCATGAAGGTGCGCCCCGTGCGGGGCGCGCCGCTTTCCGGAGGCATGACGTCATGGAATGGAAGCGCGTGGTGTTCTCGGCATTTGCCGCGGCCCTGCTGGCGAGCACGCTGGCGGCCTGTGAACGCGAAGGCCCGGCCGAGCGCGCCGGTGAGTCCGTGGATGAGGGCGTGGAGCGCGCGGGCGAAGAGATGGAGCGTGCGGGCGAGGGGGTGGAGCGCTCGACGGACCGTTGAACGCAATCTCCGGCCCCGGCGCACGCCTGCTGCGTGGTGAGTTCCGTTGGTTAGCGGTGTTCCCTGCGCGAGACGTGCAATAGCACGCGATCCAGCGCCGCGTGGCTGAGCAGGCGCTTGAGGGTCGCGAACAGGTAGGTGGGGAAGGTCACGTAGTAGCGACGCCGCGGGCGCGCCGATTCGAGCGCGTGCACCACCTTCGCCAGCACGGCTTCCGGCGGCAACGTGAAAGGCGCCGCCGGCCCCGGCTTTTGCAGGCGTCGCAGGGTGGCCGCATAGCGTTCGCGGAAAGGGCTGGCTTCCATGTCGATGGTGGCGTGAAAGCGGGCCATGCTGTTGGCGCGGAACCGGCTCAGGATCGGGCCCGGTTCGATGAGGCTCACGTGGATGCCGGTGCCCGCCAGTTCCAGCCGCAGGGTGTCGGTGAGTCCTTCCAGCGCGAACTTGCTCGCCACGTAGGCGCCGCGAAACGGCAGCCCGATGAGCCCCAGCACCGAACTGTTCTGGACGATGCGCCCGTGGCCCTGGCGGCGCATTACCTTCAGCACCTCGGTGGTGAGCTCGTGGGTGCCGAACAGGTTGGTCTCGAACTGCGCGCGCAGCACGTCGCGGCGCAGATCCTCCACGGCGCCGGGCTGGCCGTAGGCGCCGTTGTTGAACAGGGCGTCCAGCGTGCCGCCGGTGCGGCTCAGGACCTCATAGAGCGCGGCGCGGATGGACGCCGAATCGTCCAGATCGAGGGGCAGGCTCTCCAGCCCCAGTTCGCCGAGCCTTTGCACGTCGTCGGGTTTGCGCGCGGTGGCGAACACGCGGTAGCCGCGTGCAGCCAGGCCCTGTGCGACGCACAGGCCGATGCCGCTGGAGCAGCCGGTGATGAGTATGGTGCGGGGTTTCATGGGCGCTTCGTAATCCTGGTCCGCGCGCATCATACGTTATTCTCAAGCGTATCGAGTGTGCCGGGCGGGGGAGGCCATGAAAGCCGCTGCATGGATGCTGGTGCTGGCCGGCCTTGGGCCCGCTGCCTACGCGGCCGACGGAGACATCGCGGCGGGCCTGTACGGTGGCGCCGGCCTGGGCTCACGGGACGTAGACGATGAGAGCCGTACCGTGGTGGCGCTGTACTTCGGGGCTGAGGCGGCGAGCATCGGTCCCGCGCGGCTGGGTATCGAGTCCGGCTATTACGACACCAACGACCGCGTGGGTGACGAATCGGGCGACGGCTACTGGCTCGGCGGCCTGCTCGCCTTCAACCTCACCCCCGATGTCCGTGCGCTGCTGCGCGCGGGCGCCGACTTCGGCGACACACCGGGCGACCACGCCGGCATCGGCCTCGGCTACCGCATCGAGCACAACATGGAGACCCGTTTCGAACTCATTTCCCTGGACGGCGACACGACCATGCTGTTCAGCCTGGCGTATTACCCGTTCAGGTACCGATGGTAGAGGAAGGGACCACGGAGGCCACGGAGAAAAACAAGATCAGATGTAGATCAGGTTGCGCGAAGCGCTGCCTGACATTGCAGCGTTACCGGCAGGCATGTCACGTAGCTTCGCAACGTGACCTACGAGAAGAGAGCCCGTTCCCTGAGGTGTTCCACCGCCTGCTCAAACGTGCCCGACGCGCCGTTCAGAAGCAGTTCGAAAGCGTCTTTTCTCCGTGCCTCCGTGGTTTCTCTTCCTGTCTTTTTTCCGCTTAGGCAAGCAGGACCGCCACCAATCCCGTGAGGTAAATGCCGTCGAAGGTGCCGGCGCCGCCGATGGAGGCGAGGGGCGCGCCGAGGTTGCGGATGTCCTTCAGGCGCAGCAGGTCGGCGCCGATGAGCACGCCGAGGGTGCCGCAGATATAGGCGAGGGGCGCACTCTGATCGGCGCGGATGACGGTGGCGATGAGCGCGGCGCTCAGGGGTGCGATCAGCACGGGCATGCCGATGCCCAGCCCCGGAATGGGGCGGCTGAAGGTGTAACTGATGGCGGTCACGCCGGCCACGGCGATGGCCACTTCCGACAGGGGCATGGCGTGATAGCCCATGAGGTAGGCGGAGAACAGCAAGGGCACCAGCCCGCCGCCCACATTCAGGGCGACGACCGTGCGACCCTCCCGTTCCCAGCGCGGCAGCTTCCACAGCAGATCGAGCGGCGGCGGCAGCGGGTTCTGTTCCGGGAAGGTGACGGTCTTCATCTGGAACAGCGGCAGATTCACCGCGCTGCCGAGCAGGGAAACCAGCAGCAACAGCATCGCCGAACCCATGGACAGCCCCAGCTTTTCAAAGGCGATGCTGAGCAGCCCCACCTGTACGAACAACAGCAGCAGGGCCGCCGCAAGCAGCAGAAGATAGAGATTGAGCGGGACGGGAGGAATGCGCATGGGGGCTCCGTCCGACTAGCATAGCCCGAGTACGGCGGGCGGGAATCAGTCGACGGCGCGCACGGCCCCGGCGAGCAGCGCATCCAGGGAGAATGCGTTGCTGGCATGACTGATGCTATCGCTGCTCCAGATGTGCTCGATGCCCGCGGCGCGCATCAGGCGTTCGGCCTCGCCGTCATGGAGCGCATGGGTGACCAGGCAGTGCACCGGGCCGGCACCCTCGGCCTTGAGGGCCGCGGCCACACCCACCATGGTGCGGCCGGTGCTCGCCATGTCGTCCACCAGCACGACCTCGCGCCCACGGTAGTCGGCATCGGGCACGCGGATGCGCACTTCATGATCGCCGAGCCGTTCCTTGTGGGCGATGACGTAATCGAGATCGGCATAGCCGGCGACCGCCTGCACCCATTGCTCCGACTCGCTGTCGGGTCCGACCAGCAACGGCCCGTGCGCATGTTCGCGCAGGAAGTCGCCCATGACGGCGGCGCTCGAAAGCGCTCGCGCATGGATGCCCGGAATGGCCTCGGTGAGATCGTGGATGCGATGCAGGTGCGGGTCGACCGTGATCACTGCATCGGCCAGTCCGGCCAGGAACCGACCCACGATGCGCTGGCTCACGGCCTCGCCAGGATTGAAGGCGATGTCCTGGCGCATGTAGCACAGATAAGGCGCCACCAGGGTGATGCGGCGCGCGCCCAGTTCGCGTGCGGTCTCGGCGGCGAGCAGGAGTTCGATCAGTTTGGCGTTGGGATGGTCCAGGCTGCGGCACAGCACGACGTGCTCCGGCAGATCCTCCGGCACGGTGATCCGGCTCTCGCCATCGGGAAAGCGATGCAGGCCGATGGGCGCGAAGGGACAGTCCAAGGCATGGGCGAGGCGCCGTCCCTGTCGTTCGTAATCCGGGAAGCCGAGAATCACCGATTCCATTACGCGTCTACATCGCCCTGTCAGAATTCGAGATAGGTTTTCGTGACCTGCGCAGGTTCACCGATAGTGTAGCCGGAGTGCTGTTCGCTATAGCTGTGCGCGAAGTGGTAATCCGAACGGTACTCCGCGTGCACGCGATACAGCGGATCGCCCTTCTGCACCGGATCGCCCAGTTTCTTCAGCAGGTCCACGCCCGCGCCCTTGTCCATGGGGGCGCCGGCCAGGCGCGCGATCTTTGCCAGATGATAGTTGTCGATGACGGTGACCACGCCGTCGCGGTCCGCGCAAACGTCGAAATGCAGGCGGCCCGGCGTGAAGCTCTCGGGCTGTTTGCCCTGCGCGGCGATGATGGCCTCCATTTTCGCCAGCGCGCGACCCGAATCCAGGATGTCCCGCGCAATGGCGTAGCCGTAACCGCCGCGCACGTCCGGATCGAACTCCAGGATGCGGCCGGCGAGACGCAAGGCCTTCTCGCGCAGATCCTGCGGCGCCTGCGGGTCGTTGCGCAGCACCTGCATCACGTCGCGCGCCTCCAGCACCGGACCGATGCCGCGGCCCACCGGCTGGGCGCCATCGGTGATGACCACCTCCAGATGGATGCCCATGCGATCGCCGGTGTACTCGAACAGCTTGCGCAACTGCAGGGCCTCGCGCATGTGGCGTACCTTGGCGCTAGGGCCCACGGGGATGTCGAGCAGCAGGTGGGTCGAGCCCGCGGCCAGCTTCTTGGAGAGAATCGACGCGATCATCTGGCCCTGTGAATCGATGCCCAGCGGCCGTTCCACGGAGATGAGGATGTCGTCCGCCGGCGCGAGCCGCGCCGTTCCGCCCCAGGCCAGGCAGGCCCGATGGCGCCGTACTATCTCGCGCAGTTCGCGCGGACTGAGGTCCACGCGGGCGAGGACCTCCATGGTGTCGGCGGTGCCCGAGGGCGAGGTGATGGCGCGCGAGGAGGTCTTGGGCATCATCATGCCGTGCGCCGCCACGATGGGCACGATGAGCATGCTGGTGCGGTTGCCCGGGATGCCGCCGATGCAGTGTTT
>JBFXES010000211.1:0-4731 GCA_050179875.1 Thiohalomonadaceae bacterium | reverse complement strand
CCTCGTGGGCATCATCGACCCGCCGCGTGAGGAGGCTATTCGCGCCGTGGCCGAGTGCGCCGAGGCGGGGATCCGCGTGAAGATGATCACCGGCGACCACGTGGACACGGCGCGGGCCATCGCCGCACGCATGGGTATCGGCGTGGGCAAACCGGCCCTTACCGGCCCCGAGATCGAGGTGATGGAGGACGAGGAATTGCGCCGCTTCGCGCCCCACGTGGACGTATTCGCGCGCGCCAGCCCCGAGCACAAGCTGCGCCTCGTGGAGGCCTTGCAGGCGGCGGGGCACGTGGTCGCCATGACCGGCGACGGTGTCAACGATGCGCCGGCGCTCAAGCGCGCGGACGTGGGCGTGGCCATGGGACTCAAGGGCAACGAGGCGGCCAAGGAGGCCTCGGCCATGGTGCTCACCGACGACAACTTCGCCACCATCAGCAATGCGGTGCGCGAAGGCCGCGGCATCTACGACAACATCCGCAAGTTCATCCTGTTCATGCTGCCCACCAACGGCGGCGAGGCGCTGGTGGTGATCGCGGCCATCCTGTTCAACCTGGTGCTGCCGCTCACGCCCGCGCAGGTGCTGTGGATCAACATGGCCACCGTCAGCACCCTCGGCCTCGCCCTCGCCTTCGAGCCCGCCGAGGACGACGTGATGCGCCGCCCGCCCCGCGATCCGCGCGAATCGCTGCTGAACTGGTTCTTCGTCTGGCGCCTGGTGATGGTGTCGCTGCTGATGGCGGCGTCTGCGCTCGGGCTGTTCCTGTGGGAGCTCGACCGAGGTTCGGGTATCGACAAGGCGCGCACCATCGCGGTGAGCGCGATCGTCGTCGCGGAGATGTTCTATCTCATCAACAGCCGATACATCCTGCGCTCGGTGGTCTCACGCGAGGGGCTGCTGGGCAATCCCTATGTACTGTTCGCCATCGCCGGTTGCGCGCTGTTGCAGTTCGCCTATACGGTTACCCCTGCCCTGCAGGCGGTGTTCCAGTCGACGCCGCTGAGCGGCTGGGAATGGTCGCGCGTGATCCTGGCGGGCGCGCTGGTGTTCACGGCCGCCGAGCTGGAAAAAATGGTCATGCGCTGGTTGAACGCACGGAACCGCCACGCGCCCGCCGCCTGAGCCTTTGCCGAAGAAAGGAATGCACGAGATGAGCGCCATCGCACACATCCTGGCCGCCACCGACTTCACCGAGCACGCGCGCAACGCCGCGCTCCGCGCCGCCGTCCTCGCTGCGGAGCAGCAGGCGCGCCTCGAACTGTTGCACATCATGCACGCGCCCTCGCTGGAATCGCTGCGCCCGCTGT
Organism: Thiohalomonadaceae bacterium; assembly: GCA_050179875.1. GTDB lineage: Bacteria > Pseudomonadota > Gammaproteobacteria > Thiohalomonadales > Thiohalomonadaceae > JALOAT01. The sequence goes on along the minus strand of JBFXES010000211.1, from coordinate 3,426 downwards.
TCCCCTCGCCGGCAAGCGCCGAACAGGCGATCACGGAAGATGCGCGCAGGCGCCTGGAGGAACTGGCTGCGACGCTCACGGCGGACACAGGTGTCACGCCCGCCGTGAGCGTGCGCCTGGGTCGCGTGGTGGATGAGGTCCTGGCCGGCGCGGCTGCCGCGGACCTGCTGGTGCTGGGCGCGCGCGGGGCCAACCCGCTGCGCGATCTGCTGCTCGGCAGCACGGCCGAACGCCTGCTGCGCAAGCGCCGCCAGCCGGTGCTGGTGGTGAATCGCGAGCCCACCGAAGCCTATCGGCGCGTGCTGGTGCCCGTGGACTTCACGCCCGTCTCCGCCCCTTCCCTGCGCATGGCCATGCAACTCGCGCCGGCCGCCATGTTCACCGTCCTCCACGCCTTCGACATCCCGTTCGAGGGCAAACTCTGGCTGGCCGGTGTGCCCGACGAGCGCATCCAGGAATACCGCGCCAGGGCGCGGCAGTATTCCCTCGACACCATCGAGTCCCTGATTGCCGAGGCCGGAGGCGATGCGCGCCGCTTCGCGGCCGTGGCTGAGTTGGGCGAGGCCGCGCCCCTGATCCTCGATCAGGCGGCCGCCGTCGACGCGGATCTCATCGTCATGGGCAAGCAGAACCAGACGCTCGCGGAGGAATGGCTGCTGGGCAGCGTGGCGCGTCACGTGCTTGCGAGCGCGAAGTGCGACGTGCTGGTGCTCTGAGCGATAAACGTTCGGAGGGCCTCAGCCACGGCGATCGCGGCGACTGCCCACGGCGGACCTGGGGCCGTGGTGATTCCGCCCAGCAGGTTCAGGAATCACGCCGGGGCGGCGTATCAGCGGCGGGCGTAGTCTCCGGCTTCCCTGAACGCTTCCCGGATTATGGAACGGATGTGCTGGTCGTCCCAGGGTTTGGTGAGGAACTTGAAGACCCAGCCACGGTTCACCGCCTCCATGATGGATTGCTGGTCCGAATACCCGGTCAGGATGATCCGGACTATCTGCGGATAGATGCGCTTCACTTCCGCGAGGAAATCCGTGCCCTGCATCCCCGGCATGTGCTGGTCGCTGATGACCACGTGCACCTTGTGGCTGGCCAGCGTCGAAAATGCGTCGCCGGTATTGTTCGCACACAGGACCCGGTAGCCTTCCGGCGCCAGCAGCCGGCGCAGGCTGTTCGTGATGTTCACTTCATCATCGAGCACCAGGACCGTCGGGCTGTCGGTTCCCTCGGCCGGTACGTTGAATACGTTACGCCTGCGCAGCAGCGGCTCCAATTCGGCACCGGCCACGGGCGGGCTGAAGTAGAACCCCTGCATGACGTCACAGCCCGCGCGTTTCAGGAAATGCAGCTGGGCTTCGGTTTCGATGCCCTCCGCCACCACTTCCATGCGCAATGCCCGCGCCATGCCGATGATGGTGCGGCAAATGGCTGCATTGAGGGAGTTGCTGTTCACCTCCGCGGTGAAACTCTGGTCGATCTTGATGCGATCGATGGGAAAACGATGGATGTAACTGAGGCTGGAGTAGCCGGTCCCGAAGTCGTCGATGGAAAGCGCCGCACCGTTCTGCTTCAGGCGCGACAGGATGTGCGCGATCTCCTCGGGATTGTGCATGATGGCGCTTTCCGTCAGTTCCAGTTCCAGGCGGTTCGGAGGCAGCCCGGTGGCGGCGAGCACTTCCGCGACGAGCCCTTCGACGGAACGGTCCCGCAACTGCCGGGCCGAAACGTTGACGGCCATGGACAACGGCGCGATCCCCAAGGCATCCCACTGTCGCAACTGACGGCAGGCGGTGTGCATCACCCATTCGCCCAGCGGCACGATGAGTCCGGTCTCCTCGGCGAGGGCGATGAAACGCGCCGGCGGCACCGGCCCCAGGCTGGGGTGAGACCAGCGCGCCAGGGCCTCCACCGCCGTCACGACACCCGAACGGAGATCCACCTGGGGCTGGTAGACCAATGCCAGCTCCTCGCGCTCGATGGCCTTGCGCAGCGCCGCTTCCAGCGACAGGCGTTCATGGAGGCGCGCATTCATCTCCGAGGTGTAGAACCGGAAGGTGTTACGCCCCGCCTCCTTCGCCTGATACATGGCCGAGTCGGCGTTCCGGAGAAGTTCAGCCGCCGTATGTCCGTCACGCGGCGCCACGCTGGCGCCGATGCTTGCGGTGAGGTGCCACTCGCGCCCGCCGAGGCGCAACGGCAGGCGGATGGCGCGCATGATGCGTTCGGCGGTGAGGCGGATGACCTCCGCGCCGCCCGCCCCCGGCAGCACCACGGCGAATTCGTCGCCGCCGTAACGCGCCACCGTGTCGCTGTCGCGCAGCGCGCCACGGATCCGCCGTGCGATGATGCGCAGCAACTGGTCGCCCATGCGGTGATCGAGCGTATCGTTCACCAGCTTGAAGCCGTCCACGTCGATGAACAGCACCCCCGTGCTGCTGTGATGGCGTCGCGCCGTCGCGATGGCGTGGGACAGCCGTTCGTTGAACAGATGGCGATTGGGCAAACCCGTGAGCAGATCGAAGTTGGCCTGATATTCGAGGCGTTCCTCATAGCGCTTGCGTTCGCTGATGTCGTTGAGGATGGCGACGAAGAAGTCGACCACCCCGCCTGCACCGCGGACAGGGGCGATGGTGAGCTCGTTCCAGAACACCGAGCCGTCCTTGCGGAGGTTGCGCAACACCACGCAGGCGCCACGGCCCTGCGCCATGGCCGAGCGCACCGTGGCGATGTCGGACTGTTCCCTCTCCCCCAGCATAAACTCCGGCACGCGCCCGAGGACCTCCTCCGGCGTGTAGCCCGTGATATGGCAAAAGGCGGGATTGACGTAGACGAGGCGCCGACTCTCCCTTTCCAGGATCGCGATGCCGTTGCAGGCGGCCTCGATGGCGCGATTCCTGATTTCCAGCAGTCGGTTGGCGCGATCGCGCTCGCGTCCGATGCGCAGCGAGTGCAGACCGAAGGACAACTCACGGGCGAGCTCGGCGAGGATGTGGCTCTCGTGTTCATCGAAACCTTCCGTTGCATCCGTGCCCACCGTCAGCACCCCCAGGTACCTGCCCTCGGCCTCCAGCAGGAAGGCCGCCGCATTGGGGATGAGCGCCGGTGCGGCACCGGATGCCGCGGAAGACTGACCGGTGCACAGGGCACAGGCATTCGCATCCCCCCACACCGCCGCCTCCAGGCTGTCATCCATGGGCGTCACGCAGGCGAAGCGGTAGCCGCCCACATGCACGATGTCGCGGCAGAAGGCACCGAGCAGTTCCTTTTCCGACTGGCAGCCGATCAGGTGGCGGTTGCACTGGCCCAGAACCGCATAGGCGCGATTGGTGCTTTTCAGTCGCTCCTCCGCACGGCGGCGGCCGGTGACGTCGCGCAACGTCACCAGGTAATCGGATTCACCCAGCCAATCCAAACCCACCGGGCGCATTT
>JBFXES010000210.1:0-4748 GCA_050179875.1 Thiohalomonadaceae bacterium | reverse complement strand
CCAGGTCGAAGCCGGCGTGCAGCGTCAGTTCCGGCTCCGCGCTGGCGTGCACGCCGCCCGCCACGTGCACGGCGCCCGTGGGGGCGAGTTCCCGCACCCGCGCCAGGTCCGCGGCCGCCGCCTCGAACTGGGGCGAGTAGAACGACCACCCCACCAGCACCGGCCGCCCCGCCGCGGCGTTCAACACCTCGGCCGTGGCCTCCACCGTCTCCGGAAACGCCACCTCCACCTCCCGCGTGTCCGCACAGGCCTCCAAGGCCCCGGCGAGCACATTGAGGGCGTAGCGGCCGGCGGTCTTGCGGTAATGAAAAACGACGAGCGGGCGGGTCATGGCGGCGGATCTTAAAGAAAAAAGCTTGAACACGGGGGACACGGGGAACACGGGGATTCCGTATCGTCTTGACCACCTGCAGGAGCGGTCTCAGGCCGCGATTCATCGTTTCAACCACGCCAATCGCGGCCTGAGGCCGCTCCTACAGCAGGTAACGGAATTGATTTCCCCCGTGTTCCCCGTGTCTCCCGTGTTAACGCTTTTCTCCCAGGTCCGGTAGAATTGCCGGTTTCCGGAAACCCTCCTCGCAAGGCCCGAACCATGCTGATCCTGCGCGGCAGCCCCGCCCTTTCTCCGTTCCGTCTCGACAAGAAGCTTGCCCAGGTGCGCGAGCGCGCGCCCGCGGTGGAGCATCTCTACGCGGAATACGTGCATTTCGCGGACCTGGAACGGAGTCTCTCCGCCGAGGAGACCGCGGTGCTGGAGCGCCTTCTCAGCTACGGGCCGACCATCCAGGTGGAGAATCCCCGCGGCCAGTTGCTGCTCGTGACGCCGCGTCCGGGCACCATCTCGCCCTGGTCCACCAAGGCCACGGACATCGCCCACAACTGCGGCCTCAAGCACATCCAACGCATCGAGCGCGGCATCGCCTGGTACGTGGCCAAGACGGGCGGCGCGCCGCTGGACAATGGTGAATGGGCCGCGGTGAGCGCGCTGCTGCACGACCGCATGACCGAGGCGGTGTTCCCCACCCTGGAAGAGGCCGAGGGCCTGTTCCTGGTCACAGAGCCCGCGCCGCTCACCACCGTGGACATCCTCGGCGGTGGACGCGAGGCGCTGGTGGCCGCCAACGGCGAACTGGGCCTCGCGCTGGCGCCGGACGAGATCGATTACCTGGTGGAGAACTTCCAGAAGCTCGGCCGCAATCCCACCGACGTGGAGCTGATGATGTTCGCGCAGGCGAACTCCGAGCACTGCCGCCACAAGATCTTCAACGCCGACTGGATCATCGACGGCCGGAAACAGGAGCACTCCCTGTTCAAGATGATCCGCAACACTTACCACCACCACAAGGAAGGCGTGCTGTCCGCCTACAAGGACAACGCCGCGGTGCTCGAGGGGGCGGTCGCGGGCCGCTTCTACCCGGATCCGTCCACCGGCGAATACGGCTATCACCGCGAGCCGGTGCACATGATGATCAAGGTGGAGACGCACAACCACCCCACCGCCATTTCCCCGCACCCGGGCGCGGCCACGGGCTCCGGCGGCGAGATCCGCGACGAGGGCGCCACCGGCCGCGGCGGCAAGCCCAAGGCGGGTCTCACCGGTTTTTCCGTGTCCAACCTGCGCATCCCCGGTTTCGAACAGCCCTGGGAGACCGATTTCGGCAAGCCCGGACGCATCGTTTCCGCGCTGGACATCATGCTCGAAGGCCCCATCGGCGCCGCCTCGTTCAACAATGAATTCGGTCGGCCGTCCATCAACGGCTATTTCCGCACCTTCGAGGAGAAGGTGCCGGGACCGAACGGCGACGAGGTGCGCGGCTACCACAAGCCCATCATGATCGCCGGCGGCCTCGGCAACATCCGCCCCATCCACGTGGAGAAGGACCTGATTCCCCCCGGCGCGCAGCTCATCGTGCTGGGCGGCCCGGCCATGCTCATCGGCCTGGGCGGCGGCGCGGCGTCGTCCATGGCCCAGGGCGTGAGCCACGAGGACCTGGATTTCGCCTCGGTGCAGCGCAGCAATCCGGAAATGGAGCGCCGCTGCCAGGAGGTGATCGACCGCTGCTGGCAGCGGGGCGAGGACAATCCCATCATCTCCATCCACGACGTGGGCGCGGGCGGCCTGTCCAACGCCATGCCCGAACTGGTCAACGACGCCGGCCGCGGCGCGCGTTTCGAGCTGCGCACCATCCCCAACGACGAGCCCGGCATGTCGCCCAAGGAGATCTGGTGCAACGAGGCCCAGGAGCGCTACGTGCTCGCCGTGGCGCCGGAGCGCATGGAGGAGTTCAACGCCATCTGCGAACGCGAGCGCTGTCCCTACGCGGTGATCGGCGAGGCCACCGACGAGCAGCGGCTGGTGGTGGGCGACGGCTATTTCGACAACACCCCCGTGGACATGCCCATGGAGGTGCTGCTGGGCAAACCGCCCAAGATGCTGCGCGACGTGCAGCACAAGCCCTTCCAGAAACCCGACTTCGACACGCGCGGCGTGAACCTGCGTGACGCGGCCTATCGCCTGCTGAAGCTGCCCACCATCGCGGACAAGCGTTTCCTCATCACCATCGGTGATCGCACCGTCACCGGCCTCATCGCCCGCGACCAGATGGTCGGCCCGTGGCAGGAGCCGGTGGCAGATTGCGCCGTGACCGCCACGAGCTTCGACACCTACACCGGCGAGGCCATGGCCATGGGCGAGCGCACGCCGGTGGCGCTGGTGGACCACGCCGCGTCGGCGCGCATGGCGGTGGCCGAGGCCATCACCAACATCGCCGCGGCGCGCATCGGCAAGCTCTCCGACATCAAGCTGTCCGCCAACTGGATGGCGGCCGCCGGTCATCCGGGCGAGGACGCCGGCCTGTTCGACGCGGTGAAGGCCGTGGGCATGGAACTGTGCCCGGCGCTGGGCCTCACCATCCCGGTGGGCAAGGACTCCATGTCCATGAAGACGGTGTGGGACGAGAACGGCGAGAAGAAGTCCGTGACGGCGCCCCTGTCGCTCATCATTTCCGCCTTCGCACCGGTGCTCGACGTGCGCCGCACGCTCACACCGCAACTGCGCACCGATCAGGGCGACACGGACCTCATCCTCATCGATCTGGGCCGCGGCCGGCAGCGCCTGGGCGGTTCCTGCCTGGCGCAGGTCTACAAGCAGGCCGGCCATCAGGCGCCGGACCTGGAAGAGCCCGAACACCTCAAGGCATTCTTCGACGCCATCCAGACCCTCAACGAGCGCAAGCTGCTGCTCGCCTATCACGACCGCTCCGACGGCGGCCTGTTCGTCACCCTGGCGGAAATGGCGTTCGCGGGACGCACCGGTGTCACGGTGCAGTTGGACGGGCTGGGCGAGGATGCCGCTGCGGCGCTCTTCAACGAAGAACTGGGCGCGGTGATCCAGGTGCGTCATCAGGACACCGACGATGTGCTCGCCTGGCTGCACGACTTCGGCCTGGGCAAGTACAGCCATGTGATCGGCGAACTCAACGACGACGATCGCGTGGTGATCATGCACCGCGATCTCGAGGCCTTCTCGGAGCTGCGCGTCGATCTGCAGCGCGCCTGGGCCGAGACCAGCTATCGCATGCAGGCCTTGCGCGACAATCCGGAATGTGCGCAGGAGGAATTCGATCGCCTGCTGGATGCTTCCGATCCGGGCCTCAGCCCCGTGCTCACCTTCGAGCCCGACGAGGACATCGCCGCGCCGTTCATCGCCAAGGGCGTGCGTCCGCGCGTGGCCATCCTGCGCGAGCAGGGCGTGAACGGCCAGGTGGAAATGGCCGCCGCCTTCGATCGCGCCGGCTTCGCCAGCGTGGACGTGCACATGAGCGACGTGCTGAGCGGCCGCGTGCGCCTGAAGGATTTTCAGGGCCTGGTGGCCTGCGGCGGCTTCTCCTACGGCGACGTGCTGGGCGCGGGCGAAGGCTGGGCCAAGTCCATCCTGTTCAATCCGCGCGCGCGCGAGGAATTCGAGAGCTTCTTCCATCGTGGCGACAGCTTCGCCCTGGGTGTGTGCAACGGTTGCCAGATGATGAGCAGCCTGCACGAACTCATCCCGGGCGCCGACGGCTGGCCGCGCTTCGTGCGCAACGAATCGGAGCAGTTCGAGGCGCGCGTGGCCATGGTGGAAGTGCTGCGCTCGCCGTCCCTGTTCCTCAAGGGCATGGAAGGGGCCCAGCTGCCCATCGCCGTGGCCCATGGCGAAGGCCGCGCGGAATTCCACGACGCGGACGCGCCGGCCCGTGCCCTGCGCGAACACCTCGCCTGCGTGCGCTACGTGGACAACTACGGCGATCCCACCGAGGTCTACCCGGCCAACCCCAACGGCTCACCGCTGGGCCTCACCGGCCTCACCACCCGCGACGGCCGCGTCACCATCCTCATGCCGCACCCCGAGCGCGTGTTCCGCACCGTGCAGTATTCCTGGCACCCGGACGACTGGGGCGTGGACGGGCCCTGGATGCGCATGTTCCGCAACGCGCGGGTGTGGGTGGGGTAAGCGATCACCACCGACCCGCGAAGAAAAAGCTTTAACCACGGGGAACACGGGGAACACGGGGGATACGAGAGGGGACGGGCGTAGGTCACGTTGGCGCGCAGCGCCTACGTGACAATGCGGCCGGAAGATGTCACGTAGCTTCGCAACGTGACCTACGGCACTTCAAATCGTGTGGGAGCGAGCTTCGGCTCGCGACTTCCGGCCCGTGGAAACCACAGGCTGTCGCGAGCGGAAGCTCGCTCCCACCCTGAGCAAT
>JBFXES010000209.1:0-4779 GCA_050179875.1 Thiohalomonadaceae bacterium | reverse complement strand
TCCATGAGCAGAAGGTCCGGCGGGGGCCGCTGGCTGTCGCCACGTGGATCGGCATTTGGTTTGCGCGCCGCGTCTGCCGAACCTCGAACTCTGCGCACCAACCCACGGCTATTTGGTTCCGCTGCGGCGCCGGTACACTTCCGGCTGGTGATTGGCCTTGTTGTGCATCCGCGTGCCCGCAGGCGCGGGGTGCGTGGTGACAAGATCAATCGCCTCATCCTCTGCGGCCAGGCGATTGGCAAGGGCGCCACGAATCAGCGGAAGGTCCGCGTCACGCTCGATGTATCCGGCGGCTTCGGCACAGGCAGCGGGCGAGGTCGTGCCGTGCGCGGCGGCTACCACGTCAAGCACTGCGCTTGCGTACTTCATGGCGGCGGCTGCTCCGGCCGCACCGCCCTGGTACATGCCACGCTTGATCAGCGCCGCGGTGATTTCGGGGCGAAGCTCGGCGGCGGTGATGGCGGCAAGAAATTGTTCCTCGGCGGTCTTCGCCTTCTTTGCACCAAGACGCGCCTTGATCCCCAGCGGGTCGAAGCCGGCCTTTGCTGCGGGCTGTGCCTCGTCCTTGCGGCCAAACCAGTTGGCCAAGAAATTCCTACGCCTCATATCGCGTGGCCTCCACTACTTCAAGCACGATGGCGGGATCACAATCCGCACGGCGTGCAAGCTCGATTCCTGCGGCGTCGGCATCGGTGATGAGTGCCTCCTCCTGGATCTCAAGCGCGTGGATCTGTTCGTCCAGGTCACGCAGCATGCCGGCACGCTTATCCGCCGGCACGGCGTCGGAGAAGTCGGCGGCGTTCACCAGCTCGGCAAGGCGCTTCTTGACCACGTCGCCCATGAGCCAGCAAAGCAGGCCGCCAGCATCTGCCGCTCGGTGATGGCCTTCGCCGCTTACGCCAATCTCGAAGCCGGTGATGTCGATCATCCTTGCGTCAGGCGATGAGGCCGGATTGACGAAGTGCCAAGCGGCATCGAAGCCGGCCGCCTCGGAATCCACGAATTCATTCAGGCGCGCCAGGACCTCCGCCTTGGGCAGGCGCGCATTCGCCACTTGGTCACGGCGCGCCTTCAGGTCGGCAATCTGCGAGCGCACGCGCTCAAGCTCGTTGGTCACGTCGGAGAACACGGCGCGCATGCGCTCGCTGAAAGACTGTCGCTTGTTGCTCATGCCAGCGTTCCCCCCAGGTTCAGGCCGGTGATGCGCCCGGGTCCTTCAGGACTCCATCCCAGGTGCTCGCGTGCGTACGCCTCGCAGCGGTCGGCAACGGCCCGGGCGGATGCCCAGCGCTGTTGTGCGGCTTCGCGCTCGTCCTGGAGGCGTGCCACTTCCGCGTTCAGCCGCGCAAGCTCGGCGTCGTCGTTTGCCGTCTGCTTGTGGTGAGGGTTGCGTTCGAGATTGGCGCGCATGGCCATCTTGAACCGGTCGCGGGTCGCGACCGCTTCCGTGTATCTGTCCTGAGTGGAGCGCCATGCGGCGTGTGCCTGCTCTGCGCGCTCAAGCAGGTGGTGCAGCTTCTGTTCGTTGAAGGTCATGCGTAGTCCTCGGGGTGATTGCCGGCTGTCGGCATGGAGGCAGTTTCCGGCGCCGGTTGGGAACTGAAAACGGGGGGGTTGAGTTCCGAACCGGTGACGGCCTTTTCGAGGCCACGGCCTGACCGCGGCATCTTGTCGTCATCGCAAAACGTGAAGGCGCGGAACAGTTCGCCATCCAGTGCGGACAGGCGCGCCGGGGGCTCAGCCATTCCCCGCACGCGTGGCCATACCCGTGTCTCGAACCGCCGGATTTCACACGCCAGGCGATTCCCACGCTTCCACGTCGTTGGCTCGTCCAGAAGCTCCCAGGCGGCGCGGAGGTGCGCATCCCGGCATAGGCGCCGGTACCGGGTCGAAAGCCGCTCCTGGCCCGCATGAACAAGCCCCAGGGCAACGTCCAGGCTGTCCGCCTCGCCTGCCAGCACCGCGGCCAGGCCGCGCAGGTGCCACGCCTGGACCTCGGCCGGTAGCGGTGCGCCGGCGTCCGCGGCGGCGAACCATGCGAGCGCCAGGCGGAGGGTATCGGCGGCGTCCCCTTCGGCGCCTTGGCTGGGGTGTCTCGGGTGCTGCCGATCCATGCCCCCGTTTTTCCCCGCCGTTCCCCGCCCCCTATATAGGGGGCGCGGGGAATTTCGGGGTCGGGTTTCCCCGATTTCGGGGATTTCGGGGTTTTCGGGGAGACTCAGGCGCACCATATCCAACCGTCCTGGTGCGCCAGAATCCCCCTACTGATGAGCCCGGTAAGTGCCTGCCGAGCACGCTCGGTTTGCCGGTCAGATGGACAGGGGAGGCGGGTGCGTGTCTTGGTGATCGCCTCTTCGAGTCTGATAGCTGCGCGAGTTTCCGGGGCGCCGCCTTGGCCGTGGTGAGTGGAATTCTTGAATAGCTCCCCGAGCGCGTCCCAGATGATCTTCTGGTTTCCTCCGCTGGGTGGCCTTGGCCTTGCGACGGCGGCCGCCGCCCCTTCCGTCGGCACCACTACGCAGGAGGTGATCGGGTCACCATCTTCGTCGGTCCCGAGATTCACCACGTCCAGGCGGAAGGCGTGCGCCGTCTCGTCCTCATCATCTTTCGCTTTTGCGATGCTCCATGAGCGTCCCGACGCGCCCCGCGTCACTTCGATAGCGGCATCAAGGCCAGCAAAGATCGACGTGTGACCTCGGAGGCCTCGCGCTGCATCCTTGCCCGTGTGGGCGACGAGAATCACCAAGCTACCTGTCGCGGAATAGATGCGCTGGCAGGCGTCAAGCACGGCCGCGCCGTACTCGGACGTGTTCTCTTCCCCGGTGGCGGCACGTGCCAAGGTGTCGATGTAGACCACGCCGTTACCAGCATCAGTCATCTTGATCACATGGATCAGGGCCTCCACGTCCGACGCATTCAGGAGGCTCCACGGCTCTATGATGAATCTCAGCCGCTCGGGCTTGCCGAAACGCGATTCCAGCGCCCTGGTCCTCTTGGGTATCCCTGACTCTCCCTCAAGCACGCAATACACAACCGGGGCCGGCCTGGTGCGGTATCCGAACCACTCCCACCCGTTCACGATGTGGATCGCCTGGTGCATGCTGAGAAACGACTTCCCGCTTTTTGAAGGCCCATAGAGCGCAGCAACACCGCGCGACGGAAGAATCCCTTTGATGCGTGACGGTTCTACGGGAAGTGACGCAACATCGGCGAAAGACAACAGCCGGAAACGATCAGCGGGGGGCGCCGTACTCGTCGCGGGCTGTTGCGGGTCCGCGGCGGCCGTGAGCGGATTGGGCCAGCCCAGGCGCTGTGCCTCCGCGAAGATGGCGCGGTACCCGGTCGCTGTTGGCTGGAAGGATGCCCAGGTGCGTGCGGCGTCTGCCGGATCGTACTTCTCGCTGGTCTGCGACCATTCGAGCCATAGGCCCCGGCCCACGTCTCCGAGTTCCTTGAGCGCCATGCCCATGCGGATCCATACGTCCCGCTCGTCGCTACGGATGAAAGCGAGTGCTGAGCGGAGTTCGCGGGCAGTCTTCTGGTCGACTACCAGCGGAACGCCCGATACAGGGGACGTCTCCAGCATGGGCGCATGTGTCACGGGCGGGAAGATCTCCTTTGCCCGTGCCCAGGTGATGGGGAGTTCCCCGGACTCGTGCACCAGTCGCGCCATGAAAGGGGCGCCCTTCTGGTGGAAGAAGCCGGGCAGGCGTAGCACACGCGCCAGGTCCGCGGCGTTGCGGTCGGAGCCGTAATCAGCGGTCAGGCGCGCCTGCACCGCACCGAACTCGCGCACCGCAGAACCATCCTGGTCATCGATCAGGATGTAGCGGTGAAACTTCCCAGGTGACGACTCCACGATCATGTGAGGCTCAACCGGAAGGCCGATCCCCTGCCCGTCGTCTTCCTGCCACAGTGCGCGGACGCGAACGATGTTGGCGTTCTTGCGCCCGGTGCCGTCCGTCGCGTTGACGGTCACGAAAATTCCGGCGCCGGCCTGGTTAAGCTCCATGAGTTCAGCGGCGCAGTCGTCCAGCGAGCCGTGAATTACGCGGGCAAGGCGTTTGTCCTTCCTCTTCTTGTCGTCATCGAAGGTCTGGAAGGTGAACGTCTCCGCTTCCTCGTCCAGGAGTTGGAGGAAGCGATCTGCTTGAAGAAGATCTGCAGTCAGCATGCGCGGCCGTCCTTTCGCACGATGCGAAGGCGCTTTGTGCGCTGTGCTGTGGCTCGTGGTGAACCGGTGCGCTGCGTGGTGGCCGCGTATTGCTCAGCCGCATGGAGAGCTCGTTGCTTTCGGTACCACAGGCGGAACAGGAGCGCCGCCTGGTCTTCGGTCAGGTCGCCGAAGAACAGATCGAATCCTGAGCTATCACCGACCACAGTGATCGCGCCGTCGATATGCAAGGTGTACTTGTGCTTGATGGGATCGCCGGTCGCGAGCACGTCCCGGATTTCAGCGCGGGTGAGGCGCTGCAAGGCGCTCCAGCGCGGCGCCATCGGCGGCGTGGTATTCTTTCGGGCGGATGTTTTTGCCGTGACCTTCTTTGCGCCCGCCTTGGTCTGCCTGGACGGGCGCTTTCTTTTTTTCTTCTCCATGGCGCGCACCTTTTCACGCGGCTTGGCGTGCGTTGATGCGTGCCTCTACCCATTCATCGATCTCGGCTTCCACCCATCCCACAGAACGGCCGCCCAAGGGCACCGGGCGCGGGAACGTGGGATCGAAATACGGCGACTTGGCATCCATGCGGGCATAGATGCTGGAGCGCTTCAGGCTGGTGC
>JBFXES010000208.1:0-4810 GCA_050179875.1 Thiohalomonadaceae bacterium | reverse complement strand
GGAAATTCCCTCGGGGGTGGTTGGAGCCATGGACCTCCGAGTGGCAGTTGACGCAGCTCTGGCCCTGGATGCGGAAGTCAGGCCCGCCGCCCGTGAGGGCCTGTTGGGAATGCGAGCCCAGGTGGCACTGCTGGCACAGCAGGGGCGGACGTGCCAGCAGCAGCGGGCGGTGCACGGAGCCATGCGGGTCGTGGCAATTGATGCACTCTTCACGCGCCGGATTGTGCTCCCACAGGAAGGGACCGCGCTTTTCCGCATGGCAGGTGTAACAGGTCTCGTTGATGGTGGCAGCGATCAACTTGCGCGGACCGGTGGTGCCATGGGGGTTGTGGCAGTCCGTGCAGTTGATCAGGCCTTCCGGCACCGGATGGTGCGAGGGCTTGAGGAAATCGGTGCGCCGCTCCTTGTGGCAGGTGGTACACACCTCCAGCTGAGTATCGGCGTTGAGCAGCCGCTTGCGCTCGTTGTGCAGCTGGTGGCAGTTGACGCAGGCCAGTCCCGCGGCCTCATGCCTGCTTCCGCGCCAGTGCCGGCGCGCGCCTTCCTCGTGGCAGCTGAGGCACGGCTGGTTCATGCGCTCCACCGGCGTGGTGGCCGGATCGAAGAACATGTCCATCTCGGGCCCGTGGCACCGCACGCACATGCCGTTGGAAAACGGCGTGCGCTCGTCGCCCAGCACCGCATGGGGGGTGCGGAACATGCGCTGGATATGCTCGTCGATATAGCCCGAGCGATCCGGAGGCGGTGAATTCACCATATCCGGTACCCGCGCCGGTCGCTCCGGATCCGCGGCCCAGGCGCCCGTGACGCACAGGACTACCGCGAGCATCAACCACTTTGCTTTTCTCACAGCTACAGCCATTCAGCACTCTCCGCACAAGACGTTCGGGCCGTGCGCGTGTCGCTGGCGAACGGCTTGCGGCGGACACAGCAATAATTGGACCAAATCAACAAGACAGCAGGAACACGGGGCTGCGGCGGAGCGCGATGGGTGGCGGCGGTCACTTTCTGAAGGGTGTTGATCAAAAGCTGAGCGGTCGGTGTGCGGCACTGGGCCGGCGATGGGGTCGCAGGCCGGCCGGCGTGCGGTCAGCCTGATCGCGCCGTCGGCTCCCATGCCGCGTGTGGTTGCAACCGAAATGCAGTTGGCACGCATGCTGCTTTCATACGGCAAAGTCCATCACGGAGATGCCCTATGGATGAACAGACGGTGCTGGTGTGCTCGGGAGACCGGCAACGCTTGTTGCTCGACCTCAATGCACTTGGCTACCGTGTGCGCGCGCTCCCGGCACAGGCCGATACCTTCGAGGCCCGCAGGCGCATGGACGCCAATACGCCCGATAACGTCCTGGGCGAAGTGGTCTTGCACCAACGCTACTGCCGCACACGTACCCTCGAACACGCCCTGCGGGAAACGCTGAGTCACCAGCGCCCTGTGCTCATCAGCGGCGAGACCGGCACCGGCAAGGAGGTGCTGGCGCGTGCGCTGTGCGAACACGCGGCCGGCGCGACGACTTTCCCCGTGATTCATTGTCAGGCGCTGCATTGGGCCGCTACGGAAGGCCGCTGCACCCAATGCATCGAGGAACGCCTGTACGCCGCGCTGCGCAACGGCCCGGGGCTGTTGCTGCTGGACGAGGTGGGCGATCTCGGGCCCGAATGCCAGCGCGCCGTGCTGGACATCCTCACGGACATCGACCGGAACAACACGCGCATCGTGGTCACCTCCAACCGTTCCATCGACACGCTGCTCGACCACGGCGATCTGTTGGAGGAGTTCGTGGAGAAGCTGGACCTCGCCCATGTGCAACTGCCGCCGCTGCGCGATCAACCCGCGGAGATCCCGGTGCTGGCGGAGTGGTTCGTGCGCGAGGCCAACGTCGAACTGGGTACCTCGGTGGAGGGCCTGGCCCCGCCCGCCATACGGGAGGCGGTGAGCCATGATTGGCCAGGCAATGCGCGAGAAATGCGCAACGCGGTGTTCCGCGCGGTGCTGCGCCAGCCCAACGGCTGGATCGAAAAGCTGCCCATCGAGCGCGAGGGCGAGCTGTCGCCTTCGCTGGCCGGGCTCATCCGGCGCAGCCTGCCCAAAGGCGCCGAGCCGCAGGCGCTGCTGCAACAATTCGAACGGGAACTCCTGCAGGCCTTGAACGAGATCCACGGCGGAAACAAGAGTCGTATCGCGCGGGCGCTGCGCGTCTCGCGCAACACGCTCAAGAGCCGGCTGCGCGCCTACAACCTGTGAGGGTGGTGGTCCGCTTCTGAACGCCTTGCGCTGAAATTGACCACCTGCTGCCCGTTCCCGCCACTCCCGCCCAGGCCGGCGCCGCGGCCTTCAAGGCATCGGGGGCTCACGGGACCAGTGGCACAAATAATGCCTTCTGCTCGGGCATGGAAAAAATCAGACCACCAACCGAGACGGAACGCGCTGTGCGGCTGGAGACCCGCTCCCTCGCCGTGCAGCGGGGTGAACGCCTGCTGTTCCGCAATCTCTCCATGACCCTCGAAGCAGGCCAGGCCGTGTTCGTGGCCGGTCCCAACGGCGCAGGCAAGACCACGCTGCTGCGCACCCTGTGCGGACTGAGCCTGCCGGCGGAAGGCCACGTCCAGTGGTGCGGCCGGAACATCACCGAGCTGGGCGAGGAATTCCGCGCGCAGGTGCTGTACGTGGGCCACCGCAGCGGCAACAAGGGCGAGCTGAGCTGTGACGAAAACCTCCAGGTGAACCTCGGTCTCGCCGGCCGGCAGACCCGTCGCGAGGAACGCCAGGCAGCGCTCGCCGAAGTGGGCCTGCGCGGACTGGAGCACCTGCCGGCGCGCTATTTGTCCCAGGGCCAGCAGCGGCGCCTGTCGCTGGCGCGGCTCATGCTCACCCGCGCCAGGCTGTGGGTGCTGGACGAGCCGTTCAACGCGCTGGACGCGCAGGCCATGGGCTGGCTCACCGCGCGCCTGGAAAATCATCTCGCCGCGGGTGGGATGGCGGTGTTCACGTCCCACTACGAAGTGCGGCTGGGCGGTGCGCTGTCACGCCTGGACCTGGGGGCAGCATGATGGGACACCCTCTTTACGTGCTGTTCCGCCGTGACCTCGCCCTGTTCCTGCGCCGCCGGCAGGATGCCATGGCCATCGTCGGCTTCTTCCTGGTGGCGGTGGCGCTGTTTCCGCTGGGAATTTCGCCCGAACCCGAGATCCTGCGCACCATCGCGCCGGGCGCGGTGTGGATCGCGGCGTTGTTCTCCACGGTGCTGGCCCTGGAGCGCCTGTTCAGCGACGACCTCGCGGACGGCACCCTGGAACAGCAGCTGCTTTCGTCACAGCCGCAAAGCGTGATGGTACTGGTGCGGCTCGCCGCGCACTGGCTGGTGACCGGTCTGCCGCTGGTGCTGCTGTCGCCGGTCATCGGCCTGCAGTTCGGCTTGCACGGGGAGGAAGTGGCGGTGCTGGCGCTGTCGCTGCTGCTCGGCACGCCCGTGCTGGTGCTCATCGGCGGCATCGGCGCGGCGCTCACCGCCGGCCTGCACGGCAGCGGCGGCCTGGTCACGCTGCTGCTGTTGCCGCTTTACGTGCCGGTGCTGGTGCTCGGCACCGCCGCGGTCTCCGCGACCATGACCCAGACCAGTCCCGAGGCGCACCTGTCCCTGCTGGGCGCCGCCCTGCTCGCCGCGCTGGCGCTGGCGCCCTGGACCGCCGCCGCCGCGCTGCGTATCACCACGGATTAGGAGGAACGACGATGTCCGACAAACGCATACAGTGGTTCAAGTTCGCCTCGCCCGGGAACTTCTTCGCCCTGGTGGAGAAACTGCTGCCGTGGTTGTGGGCCGCCGCCATCATCAGCGCGGTGGCGGGCCTGTACATCGGCTTCTTCGTGGCGCCGGTGGATTACCAGCAGGGCAACAGCTACCGCATCATGTTCATCCACGTGCCCGCCGCGTGGATGTCCATGTTCATCTACCTGATCATGGCGGTGTACGCCTTCATCACCCTGGTGTGGCGCATCAAGATGGCGGACGTGCTGGCGGTGTCGCTGGCGCCCACCGGCGCGCTGTTCACCTTCGCCGCGCTGTGGACCGGCGCCTTGTGGGGCCGTCCCACCTGGGGCGCCTACTGGGTGTGGGATGCGCGCCTCACTTCCGAGTTGCTGTTGCTGTTCCTTTATCTCGGCTACATGGCGCTGCACGCCGCCATTCCCGATCGCCAGCGCGCCAGCCGCGCCGCCTCCCTGCTGGCGCTGGTGGGCGTGGTGAACCTGCCCATCATCTATTTCTCCGTGAAGTGGTGGAACACCCTGCACCAGGGCGCCTCGGTGTCCGTTTCCAAGGGCGCCTCCATGGACAGCAGCATGCTCGCGGCCATGCTCCTGCTTTCCTTCGCCTGCTGGATGTACGCCATCGCCGTCACCCTCACGCGCGCCCAGGCGGAGACGCTGGATCGCGAGCGCGGCGCCACCTGGGCCAACTCGCTCGCCGCCGCGCAGGCAGCGGAACCGGAAGGGGATGTGGAGACGACCAGCGAGAGCGTGCCGGTCTAGCAAACCTTGTAGGAGCGGCCTCAGGCCGCGATGGCCGCGGCATCAGAACCATCGCGACACGAAAGGCAATCGCGGCCTGAGGCCGCTGCTGCAGGCAAGCAGAATTTTCCGCGCGCAGGTTTCACACCTGCCGCGGCCAAGCAGAGGTGAATGACATGAACGTGACGGAATTTCTCTCCATGGGCGGCCACGGCCCCTACATCTGGGGCTCCTACGGCGTAATGGCCCTGCTCATGATCATCGAGGCGCGCCAGGTGATCGCGCGCAAGCGCAAGGCGCTCT
>JBFXES010000207.1:0-4870 GCA_050179875.1 Thiohalomonadaceae bacterium | reverse complement strand
TGGTCGTGAACGGCCCAACCGGACTTTTGCAGAGTTTCCTTAACACGGGGGACACGGGGAACACGGGGATAAGACCGTGTTTCACGTTCGTGGAGCATTCTTCAGCTTCCGAACCTTCGACGCCCCGACGCGGGGTGTTACGTTTTTCGAATTGTTTCTCCCCCGTGTTCCCCGTGTCCCCCGTGTTCAAGCTTTTCTCCACCAAGGCGAGTGAAGAAGATGCCGTTCATCCCGCACACTGAAGACGACATCCGCGCCATGCTCGCGGCCATCGGGGTCGAGAGCATCGAGGCCTTGTTCGACGAGATCCCGGGCGCGCTGCGCGTGGGGGATCTGGCGGCGTTGCCGGCGGGCATGAACGAGATGGCGGTGAGCCGTCTGATGCACGACCGGGCCGCGCGTGACGGCGCGCCTCTGTGTTTCATCGGCGCGGGCGCCTACGACCATCATGTGCCGGCGGCGGTGTGGGAGATCGTCACGCGCGGGGAATTCTACTCGGCCTACACGCCCTATCAGGCCGAGGCGAGCCAGGGCACGCTGCAGCTCATCTACGAATTCCAGAGCATGATGTGCGCGCTCACCGGCATGGACGTGGCCAACGCCTCCCTCTACGACGGCGCCTCGGCCCTGGCCGAGGCGGTGCTCATGGCGGTGCGCGCCAACAGGAAATCGGAAAGCCGGCGCGTGCTCATGCCGGCCACCGTGCATCCGGATTACCGCCGCGTGGTGCACAGCATCGTGCACAACCAGAGCATCGAACTGGTGGACGTGCCGTTCGATGAAAGGCGCGGCGCCGTGGACCCGTCCGCGCTCGTCGCATTCGCGGGGCAGGACTTCGCCGCGCTGGTGATCCCCCAGCCCAATTTCTTCGGCGTGCTGGAAGAGGTGGACGTGCTCACCGATTGGGCGCACGCCAACGGCATGCTCGCCATCGCCCTGGTGAACCCGCTGGCGCTCGCCGTGCTGGCGCCGCCGGGGGAGTGGGGCGGCAAGGGCGCCGACATCGCCGTGGGCGAAGGCCAGCCCCTGGGCGTGCCGCTGTCCTCCGGCGGCCCGTACTTCGGTTTCATGACCTGCCGCCAGGAACACGTGCGCCAGATGCCCGGCCGCATCGTCGGCCGCACGGTGGATGCGCAGGGCAGGCCCGGCTTCACCTTAACCTTGCAGGCGCGCGAACAGCACATCCGCCGCTCCAAGGCCACGTCCAACATCTGCACCAACCAGGGCCTGCTCGCCGCCGCCGCCACGGTGCACATGGCGCTCATGGGACCGGCCGGGCTCGAGAATGCGGCGAGCGCATCGCACGCCAACACGCGCGCCCTGGTGGAGAAACTCACTGCGGTGAGCGGCGTCGAGCGCGTGTTCGACGGTCCGGTATTCCACGAGGCCGTGTTGCGCCTGCCGCGCCCCGCCCGCGAGGTGCTCGCAGGGCTCGAAGCGCACGGCATCCTCGGCGGGTTCGACCTCGCGGCCGATTATCCGCAACTCGGCAACGCCATCCTGGTGTGCGCCACCGAGCGGCGCGATGCAGCGGATCAGGACGCCTACGCCGAGGCGCTGCGGCGCGTGCTTTCATGACTTTCCGCGTCGCGTCCTGCGGGCTACCATGAATTGGTCGACAAACTACAAAAAGGAAGGATGGGAATGATGCTGCGCAATGTGATGCTGAGCGTGATCCTGGCCATGCCGCTTTCGCAGGCCTTCGCCGCCGCAAGCGTGTCGGACTACCCCATGAAGGCCGAGCAGGTGGCCGAGAACGTGTACGCCGTGATCACGCCCGCCAAGGATTTCCCCAATGCGGAGAACAAGGGCTGGAATTCCAATTCGATCTTCGTGGTTACCCGCGAAGGCGTGCTGGTGTTCGACACCGGCTCCTCGGAAACCATCGGCCAGGCGCTGCGCAACACCATTGCCGGCGTCACCGACAAGCCCGTGCGCTGGGTGATCAACTCCCACGCCCACGGCGATCACTGGCTGGGCAACGGCGCCTTCGCCGGTGACGGCATCGAGATCATCTCCTCCCAGGTGGCGCAGACGCGCATCCAGTCCGAGGGTCAGGAATGGGTGGAGCGCTTCAAGCGCATGACCGACGGCGCCACAGGTGATTCCACCGTGGTAGCGCCCAATCAGGGGCTGCGCGAGCCGCTGGCGCGCGAGTTCGGCGGCGTGCGCGTCGAGGTGCTGTTCGCGGGACACAGCCACTCCCCGGGCGACATTGTGTTCTGGCTGCCCAAGGAACGCGTGCTGCTCGCCGGTGACGTGATGTATACGGCCCGCCCGCCGGCCACCTTCGATGCCGACGTGCAGCAGTGGGCGCGTTTCCTCGCCGAGCTGGAGTCGCTCAATCCGGCCGTCGTGGTCCCCGGTCATGGCCCGGTGGGCAGGAAGAATGACGTTGCGAACCTGCGCGGTTATTTCGAGGCGTTGTGGGCCGCGGTGAGCGAAGGCTATGAAGAAGGCCTGCCCGACTTCGAGATCGCCCCGCGCGTAAAGGCGCGCATGGTGTCGTTCGAAAAGGATTTCCCGGGCATGGACGAGCGCCTGGGCGAATCGGTGTCCCACGTGTATCTGCAGGTGGAGCAGAGCGCCTTCTGATCGGGACAACAGCCGCAAGGAACGCGATCGACAGGAGCGCAGCGGAATCCGTGCTCCGCTGCGCTCCAAATGAACCAATGCATGGCCAAGTGGTGAAGCGATGTTGATCTTCGAACAATCCCGGCCCGGCCGCCTCAACGGCGCGCAACAGGCGATACCCGGCGCACTGGACGACATCCCCGCGCGTTTTCGCCGCAAGGCGCGCGCGGCCCTGCCGGAGGTCTCGGAACTGCAGGCCGTGCGTCACTACACGCGGCTGTCGCAGAAGAATTTCTCCATCGACACCCAGTTCTATCCGCTCGGCTCCTGCACCATGAAGTACAACCCGCGTGGCGCGAACAGCCTCGCCATGCTGCCGGGCTTCCTGGGCCGTCATCCGCGTGCGCCGGAGCGCTTCAGCCAGGGCGTGATGGCCTGTCTGTACGAATTGCAGGAGATGCTCAAGGCGGTCACCGGCATGCAGGGCGTGTCGCTCACGCCCATGGCCGGTGCGCAGGGCGAATTCGCGGGCGTGGCGATGATCCGCGCCTATCACCATTCCCGCGGCGACGACGCCCGCAACGAGATCCTGGTGCCCGACGCCGCCCACGGCACCAATCCGGCCACGGCCGTCATGTGCGGCTACACCGTGCGGGAGATCCCCACGGATGCCAACGGCGACGTGGACCTGGCCGCGCTGCGCGCCGCTGTGGGTCCGCACACTGCCGGCATCATGCTCACCAATCCCTCCACCCTGGGCGTGTTCGAGCGGCGCATCGAGGAGATCGCGAACATCGTCCACGCGGCCGGCGGCCTGCTCTACTACGATGGCGCCAACCTGAACGCCATCCTGGGCAAGGTGCGCCCGGGCGACATGGGCTTCGACGTGGTGCATCTGAATTTGCACAAGACCTTCTCCACGCCCCACGGCGGCGGTGGCCCCGGCGCGGGCCCGGTGGCCGTGAACGAACGCCTGCTGCCTTTCCTGCCAGTGCCCGTGGTGGCGGAAGAGAACGGCAGCTATCGCTGGCTCACGGAAAAGGATTGTCCCCAGAGCATCGGCCGGCTGTCGGCGCACATGGGCAACGTGGGCATCTTGCTGCGCGCCTACGTGTATGCGCGCATGCTCGGGCGCGAGGGCATGCAGCGCGTGGCCGAGTTCGCCACGCTCAACGCCAACTACCTGCTCGCGCGCCTCGCCCAGGCCGGCTTCGAACCGGCCTTCCCCGCGCGCCGCGCCACCCACGAATTCATCATCACCCTGAAGCGGCTCGCCAAGGAACAGGGCGTGACCGCCATGGACGTGGCCAAACGCCTGCTCGACTACGGTCACCACGCACCCACCACCTATTTCCCGCAGCTGGTGCCCGAGTGCTTCCTGATCGAGCCCACCGAAACCGAAACGAAGG
The DNA here is from genome assembly GCA_050179875.1 of Thiohalomonadaceae bacterium. Lineage (GTDB taxonomy): Bacteria > Pseudomonadota > Gammaproteobacteria > Thiohalomonadales > Thiohalomonadaceae > JALOAT01. Next base: position 887 of record JBFXES010000207.1, on the reverse strand, counting down.
AAACCCTGGACGCCTTCGCTGAGGCCATGACCGCCATCCGTGCGGAGGCCGCCTCGGATCCGGACATCGTCAAGACCGCTCCACACACCCTGCCGGTGCGCCGCCTCGACGACGTCAAGGCCGCCCGCGAGCTGAACCTCCGCTGGAGACCGTAATGGAACAGTCCACCGCTCGCATCAACAAGCCCGGACACCGCGGGATCAGCCACGTGTTCAACGCCATGCTGTATTCCTTCAAGGGCCTCAAGGCCGCGTTCTTGCACGAAGAGGCCTTTCGCCTGGAACTGCTGGCCTGCGTGGTGATGCTGCCGCTGGCCCTGTGGCTTGGCCAGGACGGCATGGAGCGGGCGATGCTGGTGGGCAGCCTGCTGCTGGTGCTCATCGTGGAACTGCTCAATTCCGCCGTGGAGACGGTGGTCGACCGCATCGGCACCGAGCACCACATCCTTTCCGGCCGCGCCAAGGACATCGGTTCCGCCGCCGTGTTCGTGGCCCTGGTGAACGTGGCCGTGGTGTGGGGATTTCTGCTTTACGACCGGTTTTTCGGGTAGGCGCGCCCGCGCCCAAGCCTGACCGCCCGTGGGAGCCCACACCGTGGGCGAATGCCTTTCAGCCGCTGTGGCTCACCGAACCCGCGCGTTCGCCCACAATGTGGGCTCCTACAGAAGAAGGCGTCGTAGGAGCCCACACCGTGGGCGAATGCCTTTCAAGCGCCGCGATCTAGCGAACCGCGCGTTCGCCCACAATGTGGGCTCCTACAGAAGAAGGCCGTTGTAGGAGCCCACACCGTGGGCGAACGCCTTTGACCCGCCGTGGTCCATCGAACCCGCGCGTTCGCCCACAATGTGGGCTCCTACAGAAGAAGGCCGTTGTAGGAGCCCACACCGT
>JBFXES010000206.1:0-4887 GCA_050179875.1 Thiohalomonadaceae bacterium | reverse complement strand
CGCCAGCGCGACCAGCTCAAGGCGGTGGCGCTGCTCGGCAAGATCAACGGCGCAGTGGGCAACTACAACGCCCACCTGTCCGCCTATCCGGAGGTGGACTGGGAGCGCATCGCCAAGGAATTCGTGGAGAGCCTGGGCCTGGACTGGAACCCGTACACCACCCAGATCGAACCGCACGACTACATCGCCGAATACTTCCACGCGGTGCAGCGCTTCAACACCGTGCTCATGGACTTCGACAAGGACGTGTGGGGCTACATCTCGGTGGGCTCTTTCAAGCAGAAGACCGTGGCCGGCGGAGTGGGCTCCTCCTCCATGCCCCACAAGGTCAATCCCATCGATTTCGAAAACTCCGAGGGCAACCTGGGCGTGGCCAACGCGCTCATGGACCACATGGCCGCCAAGCTGCCCATCTCCCGCTGGCAGCGCGACCTCACCGACTCCACGGTGCTGCGCAACATGGGCGTAGGCATCGCCTACTCGCTCATCGCCTACCAGTCCACCATGAAGGGCATCGGCAAGCTGGAAGTGAATCCGGCCGCCCTCGCCGCCGACCTGGACCAGAACTGGGAAGTGCTCGCCGAGCCCATCCAGACCGTGATGCGCCGTTACGGCATCGAAAAGCCCTATGAAAAGCTCAAGGAACTGACCCGCGGCAAGCGTGTGGACGGCCCCGCCCTGCGCGCGTTCATCGACACCCTGGCGATCCCCGAGAGCGAAAAGGCACGCTTGAAGGAAATGACCCCCGCCACCTACATCGGCAACGCCGTGGCGCAGGCCAAGCGTATTTAAGCGCCCGCGGTAACGTCGTAGGTCACGTTGGCGCGTAGCGCCTACGTGACAGCCTCGGTCCCGAAGATGTCACGTAGCTTCGCAACGTGACCTACGGCACACAAGCTCACCCACCTTTTTCCCGCCGCTCCCGCGCCTCCAATTCAGCCTTTCTTTGCACATACTCTTCCCGCGAGATATCCCCCTCGAAATACGCCTCGTCCAGCTTCTTCATCTCGGGCGAGCGGACCCGGGGCGGGCGGCTGAAGGCGCGCCAGGCGGTGCTGATGGCGCCGAGGAGCAACGCGACGGCGAGAAGCAGAAACAACCAACCCAATGACTCCATCTGATATCCTCAGCACGTTTTTGTTTTCCGGGACGCATGGTCCCGCAAGCGGGTACGCCTAGTATGACACTCCCCAACCCTCCCTCCCTGTTCGGCGGCCTCTCCATCGAGGAATTCCTGCGCGACTACTGGCACAAGAAACCCCTGCTGGTGCGCCAGGCCTTTCCCGGCTACCGCTGCCCGGTCACGCCCGAGGAACTGGCGGGCCTGGCCTGCGAGGACTGGGTGGAGTCGCGCATCATCATGGAAAAGGACGGCGCACGCCCGTGGCAGGCGGAACACGGCCCGTTTCCCGAGGAGCGCTTCACGCGCCTGCCCGCCACCCACTGGACCGTGCTGGTGCAGGAGATGAACAAGCACGTGCCGGAGTTCGCCCTGTTGCAGGACCACTTCGCCTTCATCCCCTGGTGGCGGCTGGACGACGTGATGGTGAGCTACGCGCCCGCGCACGGCACCGTGGGACCGCACGCCGACAACTACGACGTGTTTCTCATCCAGGCCCTCGGTCACCGTCGCTGGCAGATCAACAGCCGCGCACCGGGCCCGGACGATCTGATCCCCGGCCTCGACCTGCGCATCATGAAACACTGGGAAACCGAGCAGGAATGGGTGCTCGAACCGGGCGACATGCTCTATCTGCCGCCGGGCGTGGCCCATTACGGCGTGGCCCTGGACGACTGCATCACCGTGTCGGTGGGTTTCCGCGCGCCCAACGTGAAGGGCATGCTCATCGACTTCGCCGAACGCTTCATCGAGGCCGCCGATCCGGAACGCTTCTATGCCGACGCCGACCTGAGCATGCAGGCCGACCCGGGCGAGATCAGCACCGCGGCGCGCGCGCGCATCCGCGACATCATCCGCACCATCGACCTCTCGGACGAGGCCATCGATCGCTGGTTCGGGCGCTTCATCACCGAGGCCAAGCCCGGTCATGACGTGCCGCTGCCCGAACAGGAACTGGACGGGAAAGGCTTCAAACAGCGCCTCGCCCGCGAAGGCCTGCTCGTCCGCAGCGAATACTGCCGCATGGCCCACTTCACCGCCCCGGACGGCATGCTGCTGCTCTACGTCGATGGCCAGGAACTGCGCCTTGACGCGGCGCTCACGCCGCTGGTGCGCCAGTTGTGCTCGGCGCGTGAGTACGCGGCCCGTGATCTCGCCCCGTGGCTCGACGGCGCCCCCCTGGAACTGCTCGCCGATCTGCACAACCGCGGCGCGCTCTATTTCCCGGAGGACTGAACCGTGTGCAATCCGGTCACGGTGAGCCTGTGCAACTGGAACGACCCCGCCCAGCAGGCGGCCCTGCGCACCGTGCGCGGCGAGGTGTTCCAGCGCGAGCAGGGCGTACCCGAGGAACTGGAATGGGATGATCTGGATGCGGTGGCCGTGCATGTGCTGGCCCGTGACACCTTCGGCAACGCCATCGGCTGCGGGCGCTTGCTGCCGGACGGCCACATCGGCCGCGTCGCCGTGCTGCGCCACTGGCGCGGCAAGGGCGTGGGCACGGAGATCATGCAGGTGTTGATCGCCCTCGCCCGCGAACGTGGCCATGACGAACTCCACCTGAACGCCCAGACACAGGCCGTGCCGTTCTACGAACGCATCGGTTTCCGTGCGGAAGGCGAGGAATTCCTGGATGCGGGTATCCCCCATCGCCACATGCACCGTCGCCTGTGACGCCAGGGCGTAACGCGGAGAACGCAGAGGCGCGGAGGACGCGGAGGAATGCAAGGTGAAGCTGCGCGCCCGCAGGAGCTCACATATTGGGCATTATTTGCACCGTCGCAGCCGGCCGGAACTGCGTATTCGCCGACAGTGTCGGCCCCTGCAACGCGGGTTCATCAAACCGCCGCGCTCACCGGGCCCCCAAACCCATCATTCTCCGCGTCCTCCGCGCCTTCGCGTTCTCTGCGTTGTGCCCCCCGTCCAGCCGCGCCTCAGGTGGATGCGTTAGAATCGAACACGGAGGTTCCCATGCCCGACCTGAGCACCTGCATCCTCGGCCAAACGGAAGAGCCCCTGCATTTGCACACCGCGCCGGAACACCGTGCCGCGGTGCTGAGCATGGCGTTGCAGGCGACGCAAAGCCTGTGCATCCACACCCGCGACCTGGACCCGGCGGTGTACGATTCCGTCGAACTCAACGAAGCCATCGTCCGGCTCATCCGCCGCAGCAGCCGCGCGCAGATCCGCATCCTGGTGCAGGACAGCTCGCGCGCCGTGCGTGAGGGCCACGGCTTGCTGCGCCTCGGGCAGCAACTGTCCAGCAAGGTGCAGTTCCGCATCCCCGGCCCCGATCACCGCGACTTCAACGAGGCCTTCCTGGTGGCGGACGTAGCCGGCTACGTGCGCCGGCCTGTGGCCGATCTGTACAACGGCGTAGCCGTGTTCAGGGCACCTTTCGAAGCGCGCAAGCTGCTGCAATACTTCGACGAAGTATGGGACCGCGCCGACAGCGATCCCCAACTGCGCCGCCTCTTCCTGTAAGCCTTGAACGTCCATCTCGGCGCACACACGGAGACACCGATCCCATGCCCAATCCGCCCCGTCCGGTAAGGTCCCTCCGAGCCGCTGTGCTCCCGGCGCTCTCCGCGGTGCTTCTGCTCCTCATCACCACCGCCACCACCGCCGCACCGGTGACGCGCACCCTGGAACTGCAACACCGCACACCCGAGGAAATCGCCGCCATCGTGCGCCCGCTCGCGGGCGACGCCGCCGTGATCGCCGCCGGCAACACGCTCGTGATCCGCGGCGAGGCGGCCGTGGTGGAGGAAATGGTCCGCGTGGTGAAACGGCTGGATGCGCCGGCGCAGCGGCTACGCCTCAGCGTGCGCCAGGGCGGCTCCGCCGAATCCCTCGCGGGCGGCGTCCACGTGACGCCGGAATCGCGGGTCTACGGCACCACGGATCGTGACGCCGCCAATCTGGTGCAGAGCATCACCGTTACCGAGGGCGCCTGGGCGCGCATCGAGGAAGGCCGTTCCATTCCCTACGTGAGCCAGAGCGCCGTCGTCGGCCCCGGCGGCGCGGTGGTGCAACAAGGCACCGAGTACAAGGACGTGGGCAGCGGCTTCGAGGTGCGTCCGCGCGTGCTGGGCGACACCGTGCACGTGGAGGTGCGCGCCTGGCGCGCCAATCCTGCACGCCATGACGGCGGCGTCATCGAGAGCCACGCGGTGCACACCACGCTGGAAGGCCATCTGGGCGAATGGCTGACGCTGGCCGGCCAGGACAGCCTCAGCGACGAAGGCGGCCGCGGCATCGTGTATTCCACCCGTTCCCGCGCCACCACCGCGCGCGTCCTGCAAATAAAAATCGAGCGATTACCCTGACATGACGGTCCATTACCGCCTCAGCCCCGAACCGACCCGCCACCTCTTTCACGTCACGCTCACCATCAGCGATCCCGATCCCGCCGGGCAGGTGCTGTCCCTGCCTGCCTGGATCCCGGGCAGCTACATGATCCGCGATTTCGCCAAGAACATCGTGCGCATCAAAGCGGAATGCGACGGCCCGGTGGCGCTCAACAAGCGCGACAAGCACACCTGGCAGGCGGCGCCGTGCGCCGGGCCGCTCACCCTGAGCTACGAGGTGTACGCCTGGGACCTCTCCGTACGCGGCGCGCACCTGGACGCCACCCACGGCTATTTCAACGGCACCAGCGTGTTCCTGCGCGTGCACGGACAGGATCATGTCCCCTGCACCGTTGACCTCATCGCACCCGCGGGCGAGTCCTATGCGCGTTGGCACGTGGCCACCACGCTGCCGCG
>JBFXES010000205.1:0-4896 GCA_050179875.1 Thiohalomonadaceae bacterium | reverse complement strand
CTCACATCGCGCTGTCACGTAGCCGCTGCGCGGCAACGTGACCTACGGCATCCGGCGCGACCAACGGCGTCACCCGTCGCGTTCCATCAGGCTCGCAGGTCGGTGACGAAGCGCATGGAGAGATCCACGGCGCGCACGTACTTGGTGAGTGCGCCCACGGAGATGTAGTCGATGCCCGTCTCCGCCACCTCGCGCAGCGTCGCCAGGCTGACGTTGCCGGAGGATTCCAGTTCCGCGCGGCCGGCGGTGATGGCAACGGCCTCGCGCAGGGCGGCCACGTCCATGTTGTCGAGCAGGATGCGTTTGACGCCCGCCGCCAGCGCCTCGCGCAGTTGATCGAAGTTCTCCACTTCCACTTCGATCATTACGCTGGTACCGACGAGTTCGCGGGCCCGTTGCACTGCCGCGGTGATGGAACCCGCAGCGGCGATATGGTTTTCCTTCACCAGCACCGCGTCGTACAGGCCCATGCGGTGGTTGAGGCAGCCACCGCAGCGCACGGCGTATTTCTGCGCCTTGCGCAGGCCCGGCACGGTCTTGCGCGTGTCGAGCACGCGCGCGCGTGTGCCCGCCACGGCATCGGCATGGCGGCGCGCCTCGGTGGCGGTGCCGGACAGGGTCTGCAGGAAATTGAGCGCGGTGCGCTCGCCGGTGAGCAGGGCGCGCGCCGGGCCGGAGAGCCGGCACAGGCGCTGGCCGGGCGCAACCTTGTCACCTTCGCTGACTTCCCAGGTGATGGCAATGCGCGGGTCGAGCTGGCGGAACACCTCGTCGAACCACGGCCGCCCGCACACGACGGCCGATTCGCGGCTGATCACCGTGGCCTCGGCCACGGCATCGGCCGGGATGAGCGCAGCGGTGAGATCGCCGGGGCCGACGTCCTCGTCGAGCGCCTGGCGCACCTGGGCGGCGATATCTTCGGGCGTGATGGAATCGGTCATGAGCTCGCGGCGTGTTTGTGCAGGGCCTTCTGCTTGTGATGGCCCAGATACTCGTCCTTGGCCTTCTTCACCAGCGCAGTGAGCAGGACCAACGACAGGAGATTCGGCAGGGCCATGAGCAGGTTGGTGATGTCGGCGATGTTCCACACCAGTTGCAGGGGCACCGCCGCGCCGAATACCACGAGCACGGTGAAGACCACCCGATAAGGCATCACCGCGCCCTCACCGAACAGGAAATGGGCGGAGCGATCGCCGTAGTAGGACCAGGACACGATGGTTGAGAAGGCGAACAGCGCCAGGCCCAGACCCACCACGAGGGCGCCCGCATCGCCCAGCGCCGAGCTGAAGGCGAGCACGGTGAGCGCGGCGCCCTTCACGCCTTCGGGCGCGCCGGCGTAGGCGCCGGTGACCACGATCACGAGACCGGTCATGGTGCAGATGACGAGCGTGTCGATGAAGGGCTCCATCATGGCCACCAGCCCCTCGCGCACCGGTTCGTTGGTGCGCGCGGCCGCATGGGCCATGGGCGAGGAGCCGAGTCCGGCCTCGTTGGAGAACAGTCCGCGCGCCACGCCCCAGCGGATGGCCTCGCCGATGGCGGCGCCGCCCACCGCCCAGGGATTGAGCGCGTGATTGAGAATGGTCGCGATGGCGCCCGGGATGGCGCTGGCGAAGTTCGCCAGCACGATGAGCGACGCGACGATGTAGAAGATGGCCATGAAGGGCACGATGGCGCTGGCGAACTGCGCGATGCGCCGCACGCCGCCCAGGATCACCAGCCCCACCAGGGTGGCCATGACGGTGCCCACCATCCAGTCGTATTCGCGCATGTCGGGCCAGATGAACACCAGGCCATCCACCACCGAGTTGGCCTGCACCATGTTGCCGATGCCGAAGGAAGCGACGAGCGCGAAGGTGGCGAACAGCGTCGCCATGCGCTTCATCTTGAGGCCATGGAGCAGGGTGTACATGGGGCCGCCCGCCACATGCCCGTGCGGATCGATCTCACGGAACTTGAGCGCTAGGGAGCATTCGGCGAACTTGGTGGCCATGCCGAAGAAGGCCGTCATCCACATCCAGAACAGGGCGCCGGGCCCGCCCAGGGAGATGGCCGTGGCCACGCCCGCGATGTTGCCGGTGCCCACGGTGGCGGAGAGCGCCGTCGCCAGGGCCTGGAAGTGCGACACCTCGCCCTGGTGTTTCGGGTCGCTGTACTTGCCCGAGACGAGTTCCGCCGAGTGCCGGAAACCGCGCACCTGGATGAAACCGAGGCGGAACGTGAGATAGATGCCGGTGCCGAGCAGCACGCCCAGCGTCAGCACGTTACCCCACAGCAGGCCCGAGATCTGACCGGTGACGTCGGTCAACCAGGCGATGGCATTGTCCATGGTCGTATGTCCCCCCTGACGAACCGGCACATCTTACCGGAAGCGGCGTGGCGCAGCTCAGGGCACGTTCTGCCAGCTTTCCTGCCGCACCTCCCTGCGCGTGATCACAAAAGCCTTGCTCCATCAGGGGATTTCGTATGGCCAGGCCGCGGGGGTGGCTGTCCGCACGATTCTTGGGGTATGTTGGCCCTCCCTGGGACGGGGCGGAAAGGAAGGCAGGGACGATGATCTGGGAGCCGTGGCCGGAGCGGAGGCTGGCGGAAATGGAAAACGAGGAGCGCGACCTCAGGGCCGAACTGGTGGATCTGTTCCACCGCAACCTGCCCGCCCCGGTGCTTGCGCTCAATGTGTTGTTCGCCGGCATTCTCGCCGCGCTGCTCTGGCCGCACGTGGGCCACGGGCTGCTGCTGGGCTGGGTGGGCGCCATCGCTGCGGTCGCCGCGGTGAATCACTGGCGCCATCGCCGCTATCGCGCCGCCCGCGATCGCGGCCAGGCCGATCCGGATTTCTGGGCCCGGTACTACGTGCGGGGCCCGCTGTTGAACGGGCTCGCCTGGGGCGTGGGCGGTGCGTTCATGTATGTGCCGACCGCGCCGCTGCCCAGCATGTTCGTGCTGCTCGTCATCTGCGGCGTGGCCGCGGGCTCCGTGGCATCGCAGGCTTCGCTGCCGCGGGCGCTGCATGCCTTCCTGTTCACCGCGTTGCTCATCCCCGCCGCCCGCATCGCCGCCATCGGCAACGACCATGGCGTGGTGGCCTTCCTGCTGGTGGTCTATCTCGGTTTCCTGCTGTTCATCGCGCGCTCCAACCACGCCACGCTGGAGGAATCGGTGCGCCTGCGCCTGCGCAACGAACGCCTGGTGGAGGCGCTGCGCGAGGGCGAAGCGCATTTTCGCGCCCTGGTGGAGAACTCCACCTACTGGGTGTTGCTGCTGCGGGTCGACGGCAGGCTCCTGTTCCAGAGTCCGTCCGGCGAACGCCTGCTCGGCTACCGCCCGGCCGAGCTGCTGGACATCAACGTGGGCGAACTGCTGCATCCCGACGATCGCGCCGACTTTCTCGCCCAACTGCGGCGGGCCACGGGCGCCAGCGAGGTGCTGGGCGGCGATGCGCGCTGGCGGCACCGCAACGGCCATTGGGTGCTGCTCAATTCCGTGGGACGCCTCCTCGACGGCCCGGAACCCCGCGTGCTGGTGACGGCGCGCGACGTGACCGCCACGCGGGCCATGGAAGCCGAACTGCGCACCGCCAAGGAAAACGCCGAAGCCGCCAACCGGGTGAAGGACCGCTTCCTCGCCAACATGAGCCACGAAATGCGTTCGCCCCTGCACGCCATCCAGGGCGTCGCCGATCTGCTCGGCAACACCTCCCTGGACGTGCGCCAGCAAGGCTACGTGAACGCGCTGCGCGAATCCGCGCAGCATCTGCGCGCCCTGGTGGACGACGTGCTGGACTATGCCCGCGCCGAGTCCGATGCCTTGCGCCTGGACGAAGCGAGCTTCGATCTGCGCGCCTGGCTGGAAACCACGGCAGGCCTGCTCGCGCCCGAGGCGGAGGAACGCGGCCTGCGTTTCGAATGGTCCATGGAGGAAAACCTGCCCGCGCAGCGCATGGGCGACCCGCGGCGCCTGCGCCAGGTGCTGGTGAACCTGGTCACCAATGCGCTCAAGTTCACCGAGCAGGGGGCGGTGCGGGTGACCGTCAGCACGCAGGGCGGCGGCGTGCGTTTCGAGGTGACCGACACCGGCTGCGGCATCCCCGCCGACAAGCACGATTTCATCTTCGAGCCCTTCACCCAGGTGGACAGCTCGGCCACGCGCGCGGTGGGCGGGGCAGGGCTGGGCCTCGCCATCAGCCGGCGCCTGGTCCAGGCCATGGGCGGGACCATCCGTTGCGAATCGCGTCCGGGGGCGGGCAGCCGGTTCACCGTGGACCTGCCGCTGCCCGAGGCGCCGGCGCAGGCGGCCGGCTCCACGGAGCGCAAGGCACCCGCCGTGCTGCCGCCGGCGCGCATCCTGGTGGTGGACGATGCGCCCATGAACCGCTACGTCATCGGCGAGTTCTTCCGCGACACGCCCTGCCACCTGGACATGGCCAACAATGGCCGCGAGGCGGTGGAGTCCTTCACCCGCGAACCCTACGACCTGGTGCTCATGGACATGCAGATGCCGGACATGGACGGACGCGAGGCCACGCGTCTCATCCGCCAGTGGGAAGCCCGCGAGGGGCGCCCGCCTGCGCCCGTGGTGGCGCTCACCGCGGGCGCGCTCCTGGACGAGCGCGAGGCGGCGCTGGCGGCGGGTTGCAACGCCTTCATTGCCAAGCCGGTGTCGCGCGCCGATCTGCTGGCGGTGGTGGCGCAGCTGCTTGAGTCCCACGCCGCCGCAGCGTGCTCCGGCTGAGCCGTCGATTCCTGTGTGGTGTTCGCCGCGCAAGCCGCGGCACCGGCTTGCAGGAATCGGGATTTCTGCGCTGCATCTTTTCCCGCAGGGCCGCTATCTTGCAGCCATTCACGCCAGGCCCGCGCGGCGCTCGGGCGGCCGAGGATGCGCCTTTGATGCACATAG
>JBFXES010000204.1:0-4925 GCA_050179875.1 Thiohalomonadaceae bacterium | reverse complement strand
ATAAGGGCCTGAAGAGCCTGCTCATCGACGGCGGCAGCCTGAAGGACCGCATCGAAAACCTGGAGGCGCGCATCCTCAAGGAGACCCTGATCCGCCACCGCTGGAACAAGAGCCGCGCGGCGCAGGAACTGGGCCTCTCGCGCGTGGGCCTGCGCAGCAAACTGGAACGCTACGGGCTCGAACCGGCGGGTGTGGTTAACCAGGCCGATGACGCCGTGGCGAACGGCTGACCATGGTGCGCGACGTGGCGAGCGGGCATAAACCGAGTCTCCTCGACAAGGCGGGCGTGAGCGGCCAGCTGGCGCTCAACGCGTCCACGGAGAGCGCCTGGATCGAAGTGATCCAGAAGATGGACGAGGTGTATGCGGACCTGGTGCGCTATCAGGTGGCCCTGGAGGAGAAGAACGCCGCGCTGGAAGAGGCCCAGCAGTTCATCCGCAGCGTGCTGGCGTCCATGACCGACGTGCTCATCGTCTGCGACAGCCGTGGCCGCATCGAGCAGGTCAACGCCGCCCTGGAGACGCTCACCGGCCGCCGTCCCGAGGAGTTGTTTCACCAGCGCATCGACAGCCTGTTCATGCCCGACTCCAGGGCCATGGCGGAGCAGTTCCCTGAGAAACTGGCTACGGGCGGGGTGGTCGACTGCGAGGTCAACCTGCGCGCCGCCAACGGCGAGCCCATTCCGCTCGACATGAACTGCACCTCGCGCTACGACCACGAGGGCAGGCTGGTGGGCATGGTGCTCATCGGGCGTCCGGTGGGCGAACTGCGGCGCGCCTACGACGACCTGAATCGCGCCCACCATGAATTGCAGAAGACGCAGCAACACCTGATCCACTCGGAAAAAATGGCTTCCCTCGGCCGTCTGGTCGCCGGCGTTGCCCATGAGCTGAACAACCCCATCAGCTTCGTGTACGGAAACGTACACGCCCTGCGGCGTTACGGCGAGAGCATCACCCGCTACCTCGCCGCCCTGGACGCAGGCATGGACCCGGCCGCATTGCGCGAACTGCGCGAGGAACTGAAGATCGACCGCATCCTGCGGGATCTCAGCCCGCTCATCGCCGGCACCATGGAAGGGGCGGAACGCGTCAGCGATATCGTGCAGGAGCTGCGGCGCTATTCGGCAAGTCGTCAGGAGGAGCCCCGCAGTTTCGATGTGGTGGAACTGATCCACAAGGCCCTGAGCTGGGTGTTCAAGGTGGAGCGCAGGACACCGCAGCTCTCCTTCGACACGCCGGAACGGCTGATCATCGAAGCCCGCCGCGGCCACGTGCACCAGATCCTGGTGAACCTCGTGCAGAACGCCATGGACGTGATGGAGCACCTGGACCTGCCATGCCTCGACGTCGGCTGCCGCACGGACGGCCGCACGGTCACCATCACCGTGCGCGACCATGGCCCGGGGATCCCCGCGGAAGCGATCACGCAGGTGTTCGATCCCTTCTACACCAGCAAGCCGGTGGGCAAGGGCACCGGTCTCGGGCTGTACGTGAGCTATGGCATGGCCACGGATCTGGGCGGCGATCTCACGGCCGTCAATCACCCGGAAGGCGGCGCCGTGTTCACGCTCACGCTCCCTTACGAGGATGCCAGCGATGAGCCGTCGTGAGCGCAGGCAGAAACTGCTGTGGCTGCAATCGGGCGGTTGCGGCGGCTGCTCCATCTCCATGCTCGGCGCGCAGTCGCCCGATCTGGTGACGGCGCTTGGCGGCGCGCGCATCGACGTCCTGTGGCATCCGGCGCTCAGCATGGAGAACGGGCACGAAATGCTCGAACTGCTGCAAGACATCATCGGGGGCGCCGTTCCGCTGGACATCCTTTGCATCGAGGGCGCGGTGATGCGCGGTCCTAACGGCACGGGGCTGTTCCATGTGCTGGCCGGTACGGGGCGACCCATGATGTCCTGGATCGAGGCACTGGCCGGTCAGGCCCGCAACGTGGTGGCCGTAGGTTCTTGCGCCGCTTTCGGCGGCATCTCCTCCGGCGGCGGCAATCATGGGGAGGCCTGCGGCCTGCAATATCAGGGCGACGAGCCGGGCGGCCTGCTCGGCGAGGCCTTTCGCAGCGCGAGCGGACTGCCGGTGGTGAACATCGCCGGTTGTCCCACCCATCCCAACTGGGTCATCGAGACCCTGGCGCAGATCGCCATGGGCGAACTGAACGCCGACGACCTCGACCCGCTCAACCGTCCGCGCAGTTACACCGATCACCTGGTGCACCACGGCTGTCCGCGCAACGAGTTCTACGAATACAAGGCGAGCGCGGAACACGTGTCCGAACTCGGCTGCATGATGGAACACCTGGGCTGCATGGGCACCCAGGCCCATGCGGACTGCAACACGCGGTTGTGGAATGGCGAGGGTTCCTGTCTGCGCGGCGGCTTCGCGTGCATCAACTGCACCCGTCCCGGTTTCGAGGAGCCCGGCTACGTGTTCGGCCTCACGCGCAAGATCGCCGGCATCCCCGTGGGCCTGCCCACGGACATGCCCAAGGCCTGGTTCGTGGCGCTCGCGTCCCTCGCCAAGGCGGCGACGCCGCCGCGTCTGAAGGAAAACGCCGTGGCCGATCACATCGTGGTGCCCCCCAAGACCCGGGAGAAGCCATGAGTCGTCGCGTCGTCGGGCCGTTCAACCGCGTGGAGGGCGATCTGGAGATCACCCTCGATATCCATGGGGGCAAGGTGCGCGAGGCGCGCGTGTCCGCGCCGCTTTATCGCGGTTTCGAGCAGATGCTGGTCGGGCGCGATCCGCGCGATGCGCTGGTCTACACACCGCGCATCTGCGGCATCTGCTCGGTGGCGCAGTCGGTCGCCGGTGCGCGTGCGCTCGCCATGCTCCAGGGCATCACGCCGCCGGACAACGGCCGTCTCGCCACCAACCTGGTGCTGGCCAACGAGAACATGGCCGATCACCTGACCCATTTCTATCTGTTCTTCATGCCCGATTTCGCGCACCCTACCTATGCCCGCGAGCCCTGGCACGCACAAGCGGCGGCGCGTTTCGCGGCGGTGAAGGGCGAGGCGGCGCGGCCGGTGCTCACGGCGCGCGCCGAGTTCCTCCAGCTCATGGGACTGCTCGCGGGCAAGTGGCCGCATTCCCTCGCCCTCCAGCCGGGCGGCACCACGCGCGCCATCGCGCCCCAGGAACGCATACGCATCCTGGCGCTGCTGCACGGCTTCCGCGATTTTCTCGAAACCACCTTGTTCGGCGACAGCCTCGAAGCAGTGGTGGAACTGGACAGCGACGCCGCGCTCATGGCCTGGTTCGCCAAGGGCGATCCGCTGCGTAGTGATTTCACGCGTTTCCTGCACATCGCCCAGGCGCTGCAACTGGAGCGGCTGGGGCGAGCGTCCGATCGCTTCATGAGCTACGGCGCCTACGACGAGGCCGAGGGTCCGCTGTTGCGCGCAGGCGTGTGGTATGCCGGTGAACGCCTTCCGCTGCCCGCGGAGGCCATCATGGAAGACCTGGGCCACAGCTGGCTGGAATACCGCGCCACGCCCCGCCACCCCTTCGACGGCATCACCGTGCCGGCCACGCCCGATGCCGAGGGTTACAGCTGGTGCAAGGCGCCGCGCCTCGGCGGCGAGGTGGTGGAAGTGGGCGCGCTGGCACGCCAGTTGGTGGACGGCCATGGGCTGGCGCGCGACCTGGTGGCGCGCGGCGGCGGCAACGTGCGCAGCCGCGTGATTGCGCGTCTGCTCGAACTGGCCCGCGTCACCCTGGCCATGGAACGCTGGGCGAAGGCGCTGCGCCCGGGCGAGCCGTTCTGTCACCACGGCGAGTTGCCCGACGCCGCCCAGGGCATGGGCCTCGTCGAGGCCGCGCGCGGCAGCCTGGGGCACTGGCTGAGCGTGCGAAACGGGCGCATCCATAACTACCAGATCATCGCGCCTACCACCTGGAATTTCTCGCCGCGCGATGCCCGCGGCGTGCCGGGCGCGCTGGAACAGGCGCTGGTGGGCACGCAGGTAGGGGAGGGCGAGAAGCATCCCGTGGCCGTGCAGCACATCGTGCGCTCCTTCGATCCGTGCATGGCCTGCACCGTCCATTGATGAACGACGCCGACCTCATCCAGGGCGAATGGGTGCGCGTGCGCGGCACCGTGCAGGGCGTGGGTTTTCGCCCCACCGTGTGGCGCCTGGCCAGGGAGTGCGGTTTGCGCGGCAGCGTGCGCAACGACGCGCAAGGGGTGCTCATCGAGGCCTGGGGCAGACGCGCTGAACGCGATCGCTTCATCGAGCGTCTGCAAGCCGAGGCGCCGCCGCTGGCGCGCATCGAAACCATCGAGCGCACGTCCGCGGACGGCGCGATGCCCGGGACAGGTTTCGACATCGTCGCCAGCGTGGAAGGCACGGTGAGCACGGCCGTGGCCGCCGACGCCGCCACCTGTCCCGAGTGTCTGGCCGAGGTGTTCGACCCGGCCAACCGCCGTCACCGCTACGCCTTTACCAACTGCACGCACTGCGGTCCGCGGCTCTCCATCGTGCGCGCCATTCCCTACGACCGCGCCAACACCAGCATGGCGGCCTTCACGCTGTGTCCTGCGTGTGAGCGCGAATACCGCAACCCGGCCGACCGCCGTTTCCATGCCCAACCCAACGCCTGCCCGGTGTGCGGACCGCGGCTGTGGCTGGAAGACGGGAACGGTGCGCTGGAAGTGGCCGACGCCGTGGATGCCACGGCGGCCTTGCTGCGTGAGGGACGGATCGTGGCCATCAAGGGTATCGGCGGTTTTCATCTCGCCTGCGATGCGGGCAACGAGGAAACCGTGGCCGAACTGCGCCGCCGCAAACTGCGCTATCACAAGGCCTTCGCCCTCATGGCACGCGACGTGGCCATGGTGCGCCGCCATGCGCGGCTCGATGAGCGCGAGGAGGGACTGCTGCGCGCACGCAGCGCGCCCATCGTGATCCTCGACGC
>JBFXES010000203.1:0-5022 GCA_050179875.1 Thiohalomonadaceae bacterium | reverse complement strand
GCCTCACCGGCAACACCGGCATCGGCCACGTGCGTTATCCCACGGCAGGTTGCTCCTCCTCGGCGGAGGCCCAGCCGTTCTACGTGAATTCGCCCTACGGCATCGCCCTCGCACACAACGGCAATCTCACCAACACCGCCCAGTTGCAGGAGGAGGTGTTCCGCGAGGACCTGCGCCACATCAACACCAACTCCGATTCGGAGATCCTGCTCAACGTCTTCGCCCACGAGCTCCAGCGCTGCGGCAAGCTGCGCATCGACCACAACGACATTTTCGACGCCATTGCCGGCGTGCACCGCCGCGTCCGCGGCGCCTACGCGGTGGTGGCCATGATCCCGGGCAACGGCCTCATCGCCTTCCGCGACCCGCACGGCATCCGCCCGCTGGTGGTGGGCAAGCGCGAGACCCCGGAGGGCGACGAATACATGGTGGCCTCCGAGAGCGTGGCCATCGACGCCCTGGGTTTCTCGCTCATGCGCGACGTGGAACCCGGCGAGGCCGTGTTCATCGATCAGCAGGGCCGTTTCCACGCGCGCCAGTGCGCGGAGGCGCCCGCCTATGCGCCGTGCATTTTCGAGTACGTGTATTTCGCGCGTCCCGATTCCATCATGGACGGCATTTCCGTCTACAAGGCGCGCATGCGCATGGGCGAGAAACTGGCGGGCAAGATCCTCCGGGTGTTCCCGGACCATGACATCGACGTGGTCATTCCCATTCCGGACACCAGCCGCACCGCGGCCCTGCAACTGTCCTACAAACTGGGCGTGCCGTACCGCGAGGGTTTCGTGAAGAACCGCTACATCGCGCGCACCTTCATCATGCCCGGGCAGAAGCAGCGCAAGAAATCCGTGCGCCAGAAGCTCAACGCCATCGACCTGGAATTCCGCGGCAAGAACGTGCTGCTGGTGGACGACTCCATCGTGCGCGGCACCACCTCCAAGCAGATCATCCAGATGGCGCGCGAGGCCGGCGCCCGCAAGGTGTACTTCGCCTCCGCCGCGCCGCCGGTGCGCTTCCCCAACGTGTACGGCATCGACATGCCCAGCGCCGCCGAACTCATCGGCCACAATCGCGACGAGGCCGCCATTGCCGCCGAAATCGGCGCGGACTGGCTGGTCTACCAGGACCTGGAAGACCTCATCGAGGCCGTGGCCGCCAAGGGCAGCCGCCACATCGAGAAGTTCGATTGCTCCGTGTTCAACGGCGAATACGTCACCGGCGACATCACCGCGGAATATCTGACGGCGCTCGAAAGCAACCGCAACGACGCCTCCAAGGAACAGCGCGAGAAGATGGAGAACTTCTCCATTGAAATGCACAACAACCGATAAGAAAAAGCTTTGACCACTGGGAACACGGGGGACACGGGGACTTGCACTGTCGGGTGAAGTCCGCGGCGCACGTCCTCTGCCTGAAGAGACGCGTAGGTCACGTTGGCGCGCAGCGCCTGCGTGACAAACCGCTGGTTGCAATAACAGATATCGGACGGGTCGTGCCCGCCGATGGCATTGAAGGGGATCTTCTCCGTGGCCTCCGTGGCCTCCGTGGTTGATCTTTCAAGGGGAACGGGATGATCGAGGATTGGGACGAGTACGGGTTCGATACGCGCGCGGTGCGTGCGGGGCAGCGCCGCACGGGGGAGGGCGAGCACAGCGAGCCCATTTTCACCACGTCCAGCTTCGTCTACCAGAGCGCCGCGGAAGCGGCCGCGCGCTTTGCCGGCAGCGAGCCCGGCAATGTCTATTCCCGTTTCACCAATCCCACAGTGCGCAACTTCGAAGAACGCCTTGCCGCGCTCGAAGGCGGGGAGCGCTGCGTGGCGACCAGTTCCGGCATGGCGGCCATCCTGTCCACCTGTCTGGCCCTGCTGCGCGCGGGGGATCACATCGTCGCCTCGCGCGGCCTGTTCGGTGCGACGGTGACGCTGTTCGACAACTACATGGCCAAATTCGGCGTCACGACGTCCTGGGTTCCTTTGACGGACCTGGCCGCCTGGGAGGCGGCCATCCGCCCCGAAACCAAACTGCTGTTCCTCGAGACGCCTTCCAATCCGCTCATGGAAGTGGCCGACATCGAGGCATTGGCCGCGCTCGCCCATGCCCGCGGCTGTCTGCTGGCGGTGGACAACTGCTTCTGCACGCCAGCATTGCAGCGGCCGCTGGGCCTTGGCGCGGATATCGTCGTCCACTCGGCAACCAAATACATCGACGGCCAGGGCCGTACCCTGGGCGGGGCGGTGGTCGGGCGTGAAGAACAGATGGCGCAGGTGTTCGCGTTCCTGCGCACCGCCGGCCCGAGCCTCAGCCCGTTCAATGCCTGGGTGATGCTGAAGGGACTGGAGACACTCGGCCTGCGCATGCGCGCCCACAGCGAAAACGCATTGGCTCTGGCACGCTGGCTGGAAACGCAACCGGGCGTGAGGCGCGTGAACTATCCCGGCCTTGCCACACATCCGCAGCACGTCCTGGCCGCGCGCCAGCAGCGCGCCTTCGGCGGCATCGTGTCCTTCGAGGTGGAAGGCGGCCGCGAGGCCGCCTGGCGCATCATCGACAACACCCGCCTCATCTCCATCACCGCCAATCTGGGTGACGCCAAGACCACCATCACCCACCCGGCCACCACCACCCATGGTCGGCTGGCCGCGGAAAAACGCGACGAAGCAGGCATCACCGAAGGCCTTATCCGCGTCTCGGTGGGCCTGGAGGACATCGAAGACATCAAAGCCGACCTTGCACGAGGGTTCGGCTAGGAAAGGCAAAAAGCATTAACCCACGGGGGGACACGGGGAACACGGGGGAAAATTCAACAATGGCGGCCCCCTGCTTGCAGGAGCGGCCTCAGGCCGCGATTGTCATTGGTTGGTGTGCATCGCGGCCTGAGCACCCTTCGGGCATAAAGCCGCTCCTACAGAAAAATCGATTTCCCCCCGTGTTCCCCGTGTCCCCCGTGTTCAGGCTTTTCTCTTTCAGGCGCCACTGGCATGTGTGAAAAGTGCTCGCATCCCTTGCAGCATCTGCTGGACAACAATCGGCGTTGGGCCGAGGCGGTGACGCGGGACGATCCGGAATTCTTTCCTGCGCTCGCCAGACAACAGACACCCGAGTACCTGTGGATAGGCTGCGCTGACAGCCGCGTGCCCGCGAACGAACTGCTGGGTCTGTTGCCCGGTGACGTGTTCGTCCACCGCAACGTGGCGAACATGGTGGTGCACACCGATTTCAATTGCCTCACCGTACTCCAGTACGCGGTGGACGTGCTCAAGGTGAAGCACATCATCGTGTGCGGCCACTACGGCTGCGGCGGCGTCAAGGCGGCCATGGAGAAGAAGGACCACGGCCTCATCGACAACTGGCTGCGCAACATCAAGGACATCTATCACCAGTACGCCGACCGCATTGCCCAACTGCCCACGCAGGAGCAGCGGGCGGACAGGCTGTGCGAACTCAACGTGCGCGCGCAGGTGGGTAATGTGTGCCATACCACCATCGTTCAGAACGCCTGGGCGCGGGGACAGCCGCTGTCGGTGCACGGCTGGATCTACGGCATCAAGGACGGACTGCTGCGCGACCTCAAGGTGAGTTTCAGCGGCATCGACCAGATCCCGGACGCCTACCGGATCTGGAACGAGAACGGTGACTGATCCCCGCCGCACACTGCTGCACGCCTACCGCGCGGCGCTTGCGGCGGTGGACGGGCGCACCCGGGTGCGCGATTTCCTCGCAGCACGCACTCCCGAGCGGCGCCGCGTCGTGGCCATCGGCAAGGCCGCCGCCGCCATGACCCTGGGTGCACTGGATACCGGCGGCGTGGAGTCTGCCCTGGTGATCACCAAGCACGGTCACGATGCGCCGGCCCTGCGGGGGCGTGTGACCGTCATGGAGGCGGGCCATCCGCTGCCCGACGAGGCGAGCCTGGCGGCGGGTGAGGCCTTGTTCGAGTTCATCCGCTCCGCACCGGCCGAACAGCCCTTTTTGTTCCTTCTCTCCGGCGGCGCCTCCGCGCTGGTGGAGGCTTTGCCCGAGGGTGTGACGCTCGCGGATCTGGTGCGCGTGAACACACACCTCCTGGGCGCGGGCCTGGACATCGCCGTCATGAACCAGGTGCGCAAGCGCCTGTCGCGTATCAAGCAGGGGCGGCTGGCGCGAGCCCTTGCGGGGCGGCCGACCCTGTGCCTGCTCATCTCGGACGTGCCGGGCGACGATCCGTCCGTGATCGGTTCCGGGCCGCTGGTGCCCGATCCCCACGCACACCTGCCCCTGCCGCCCGTGCCCGCGGACATCAGCGCATTGCTGGCCGATACCGAGCCGCCCGCACCGGATGACCCGTGCTTTCACACCATCGAGACCCACGTGATCGCATCCAACCGCGATGCGCGTGCTGCCGCGGCGCGTGCAGCCAGCGAGGCGGGCATTTCTGTCATCGCCCATGACGACCTGCTCACGGGCGACGTGGCCGAGGTCGCCCGACACGTGACGGACACGCTGCTCGCCTCCGGTCCCGCGCTGCACGTGTGGGGCGGCGAACCGACGGTGCGCCTGCCGCCCGCGCCCGGACGCGGGGGACGCTGCCAGCACCTGGCGCTGCTCATCGCAGCCCGCATCGCCGGCCGGGACGACATCAGTGTGCTGGCCGCCGGCACCGACGGCAGCGACGGGCCGGGCGAAGACGCCGGCGCGCTGGTGGACGGGCATACCGTCGAGCGCGGCGAAGATGAGGGCTACCGCCTTGTCGAAGTCATCGCGCGCGCCGATGCAGGCAGCTTCCTCGAAGCCAGCGGGGACCTGATTACCACGGGACCTACAGGCACCAACGTCATGGACCTGGTGTTTGGTCTCAAAGTCTGAATGGCTTTGGGCGACTCCCAACACGAGCCATAGAGGAAGTGACGTCTTCGACAGATTCGAAGGATGCGCTGCGCGCGAAGATTGTTTTGACGGGGGATTCCGTCCCCTACGCCGGGTTCCTTTTCTTTGGCCGGCCAAAGAAAAGTAAACAACATCGCGCCAAGAAGACTGTCATGCG
>JBFXES010000202.1:0-5100 GCA_050179875.1 Thiohalomonadaceae bacterium | reverse complement strand
CGCTGTCGTCCGGATTGCCGGTATCGGCATCGAGCGTGTACGCCACGGCCTTGCTCGCGAAGGTCGCGTCGTCGTTCAGGGCAGTAGCCACTTCAGCCGCAGTCATCTCACCGGCCAGCGTCACCGTCGCGGTCACACCCTCGGTCGAGCCGACCCCGGCTGCGTCGCCGGCGCCGCCGTCGATCTCGATCATCAGGTCGCCGCCGGCACCGAAGTCGTACGGACCTGCGGCCTTGGCGGTGATGTCCGAGCGCGCTGCCGAAGACAGCACGGGGAACTTCTTGGCGCGGGGGCCGTTCAGGAAGGCATTGACCGTCCAGCTGTTGGCCTGGGTGATCTGGGTGTGGTCGACCGGATTGCCGGTGGCCTTGTCCTTGATCACCACGCTCATGATGGGTGCATCGCCCACAGCATAGAACTTCTTGGAGTCCGACAGGCCTACCCAGGTCACTTCCACGTCGAACTTGCCGTCCTTGTTGCTGCGACGCGGAGCGCCGGAGGTCGGCACAGGCTTGTTGTGCACCATGTCGACGGCAGCGATCGCTCCCGGGCCATGGCAGAACAAGCAGCCGGCATCACTGGTCATCTGGCCGCCCGGGTGGGCGATTTCACCGGCATAGGTTGCACCGGAGGAGCACTTCATGCGCCCACTGCCATCACCGGCCACCATGCTGACATATCCGGGATCACCGGGTTGCAGCGGCTCAATGTCCGTCGTTCCATCGGAGCACTTGAAGTAGCGCGGCTCGAACTCGTCGCGACGGCCGCCATACGAGAAGTTCACGTTGTCGTGACAGGTTCCGCAGGCCAGGCGGCTGGGCTTCTCCTTGTACCCATCGTCGGCGTGACACTTCTCGCAGTTGCGCACGTCGGAGGGGAAGCCTACCGCGGCGAAGTTGCGGAAGTCACCCGTCGCATGCGCATTGCCGTTGGCGTCGAGCTCGGTGGAATCCCACAGCGGGCTGCCCGGATAGGCGACGTTGCGCGGATTCTGCAGACCGCGCTTCACGGCAGTGTTACGCGGCATCCAGCTGAAGGGATCGTTCGCATTACCACGACGGTCCTGACCCATGTGGATACCGTGCACGCGATTGACGATGTTGTCGGCGCGACGCGTCATCACATAGCCGTCGGGGCACTGGTTGCCGGGACGACCGCGACCGGAAATATCCGTGTCACGCATCACGAGGTCACCTTCGGTGCCTTCCAGGGCACAGACGTTGTAGCCCGCGACACCGTCGGTGTTGTGGCAGTTCTTGCAGTTACGCACCGGGTTGGAGTCGCGCACCCAGGTATTGTTACCCGCCACGTTGCCGGTATCGATGTGGTGCAGGTAGAACTTGCCGTTGTTGGCGCCGAGGTGGCACGCGGCGCACTTGAAGCGCTCCACGGTGAGCGGTTCCTCATCGGGGGTGCCGATCTGCACGTCGAGCAGCTCGAAGTCCTGCGCCCGCTTCACACCATCGGCATCCACCTGCCCCGCGGTGATGACGGCGACGGTATAGGTACCCGCAGCCTCGCTGCCGACCGCGTTGGTGGTGTAGGTCCAGACGTTGGTGCCCGGCTCGTGGGTCAGGCCCATCGGAGCCGTCGCCGCGAGGAAGTTGACATTGGCGCCCGTGATCGTCTTGTTCGCATTACGGGTCGCGCGGATCAAATTGACCGGAATCTGGGTCGCATTGACGTTGGTGCGCGGACCGTTCATGCGCAGCTCGAGCTGGGTGAGGTCCTGCTCGGTCATGGGATTGCCCGAGTTGTCGAGCAGCGTCACCGTAACGGTGATGGCCTCGCCGGGCACGTAGTGGGTGCCGTTCGCGGGCGGGTTGGTGGTGATGGTCGCATTGACGCCTGAAAGGACCGTGGCGTCACCGTCCATGCCATTGCATACGGATTCGCTGGCCTCGACCTCATCCGGGTCGAGCAGACCATTGCCGTTCCTGTCGGGGCCGACCTGAATCGTCACGCCGCCGGCCGGACAATCTGCCGGGTCCGCAGCGACCGTAGCGGTCAGGTAGGTGAGACCCGGATCGCCCTGCTGGCCTTGCGGGCCGGCGGGTCCGTCGGATCCGTCTTCTGTGGGGTTACAGCCGGTGAGGGTTGCCATGCCTAGGCACAGCGTTGCCAGCAACCCCCAGCTGGCAAACCCTCTTGTCTTGCCTTTTCTCATTTCGATCTCCCTTGTTGATCAACTTTTTACCACGCGGTGAATGTGCGTCCGGACTACCGCGTTGCGTGTGACCGCAAGGTTGATACCAACTTTGATCAAGTCAGCAACGACGAGGGTTTTCGTGCGTTCATGCGTCCTGTGATGGGCAATGTTTAACCGCGGCTGCTTAGTTATTAATCGCCCGCATGCAACGGACAACGGAAAGGACCGTGGCGAAGCATCAATTTTGCTCGCTGTCCTCCGTGCCGTGGCAACGTTGATGACGACCGGCTCCGGGCGTGTGCGCTTGAGCGCCCGGGCCGGCGCAGGCGGGATGCAACTTCGTGTCGTTGGCGTGGACCGCAGTGAGTAACGCGGGAAGCGCATGCGTGAGCAGATGCCGGCGCAGGTGCAATTTCCCTTGCGCCGACACAAAACGCCCCGGGCTGTGCCGGGGCGTCGAGAGCACACGTTTGTGACGAGGCGTCGGTGATGCGAATCAGCGACCGGCGTTCAGGCGCTCGCGCGTGGCCCGCAGGTTTTCCGCGACGGCGGCCGCTTCTTCCGAGGAGGGGTCGAGCACGCGGGAGAGGTGTTCCCAATGGGCAAGCGCACGATCGAGCGCGCCCTTGTCCTGCGCCGAGGTGGCCGCCAGCCACAGCGCATGGGCGTTATCCGGTTCGAGCTTGAGCGCCCTTTCCAGGAGCCGGTCCGGTTCGCCCGCGAAACCCTGCTGCCGGCTCGCCAGCAGATCGGCATACTGCGCGTACAACGACGCATTCTCCACTCCCCGTTCCAGGGCGCGCCGGTAGGCAGCCAGCGCCTGCTCCGGCCGGCCGATAGAGAAATACGAACGCGCCAGCAGCGCCCAGCCTGCGGGGTCGTCCGGGTTCGCGTCGAGGCGTGCCTGCAGCCCGGCGATCATCTCGCCGAAATCGGCCTCCATACCCATGCCCATGGAGCGTGCGTTTTGCACTGCCGACGGGGCGGTGCCCACTTCGTCGTAGATGGCCGAAGCAATGGCAGGGAGGAAGATGGCGACCGCCGCGGCCGTCGCGAGGGAACGGCCGGCGCGCGGTGACTTCCTGCCCGTGGCCCGCGCCTCCGGGGTTTCACGCGCCAGTTCCGCCTGGGCCCGTTGGAACTGCTCCTCGTCGATCAGGCCCTCGGCGAGGTCCTGCTCCAGTTCGCGGCGCTGACTGGCGAGCACGGCGGCGTGGAGCATCTCCTGCTCGGGGCCGGCATCGTCGGTGCGACGCAACAGCGGATAGACCACCAGGGCGATGGCGGTGATGCAGAGGAGGATGACGATGAATGAAAACATATGGATCTCCGTTGGGCGGAAAGATCAACACAGAGGCGCAGGGGCCACGGCGGGCGAAAGACTTCCGGGTGCTCGCATTCCCGTTCCCCGGCGGTATCCACGCCTGCGTCGAGGCCTCGCTTCAGTCTCGTGAAGCGTCAGTCTTGAACATCCCGATTCACCGCTCGCCGCGCGCACGTTTCTTCCCGGCGGCGGGCGCTTCGGTCTCCACGGTCGCAGGTTCGCCGAGAGCGGTGCGGCTGCGCTGCTGGCGCAGCACCACCACCAGGATGAGTCCGCCGGCCACGAGGAACAGCAACGGTCCGAACCAGAGCAGCGTGGTCTCCGCCTTCAGGGGCGGACGGTAGAGCACGAAATCGCCGTAGCGGCTCACCATGAAGTCGACCACCGATTCGCGCGAGGCGCCTTCGCGCACCTGGGCGTAGACCTTCTGGCGCAGGTCCTGGGCCAGGCTGGAGTTGGAATCGAGCAGGGTCTGGTTCTGGCAGACCGTGCAGCGCAGCTCGCGCACCAGTCCCTGATACAGGGCTTCCTGTTCGGGGGAATCGAATTGCAGCAGGGCGGCATTCTGCGCGCTGGCGCTGCCGGCCATGAGCAGGGCGGCGACGGCGCCGAGCAGGGGCGTGACGATACGGCGCATCAGGTTCTCTCCAGTTCTGCGATGAGCGGCAGCAGGGTGTCGCGGATCACCACCTCGTTGAGCGGGCCCACGTGCTTGTAGCGCACCACCCCTTGCCGATCGATGACGAAGGTCTCGGGCGTGCCGTAGACACCCCACTCGATGCCGGCGGCACCGCTTTCATCGAAGCCGATGACCTCGTAGGGATTGCCGCCGGCGTTCAGGTAACCGAAGGCCGCGGCGCGTTCGTCCTTGTAATTGAGGCCCACCAGACGCACGCCCTGGCGGCGCAGGGTGAGGAGGTGGCGATGTTCCGAACGGCAGGAGGAGCACCACGAGGCCCACACGTTCACCAGCGTGACCTTGTCCTTCAGATCGGTGTTGCTGATCTCCCGCGCCGGGTCGAACAGTTCGGGAACGCGGAAGGCCGGCGCAGGCTTGCCGATGAGCGGCGAGGGCAGTTCGCGCGGGTTCAGGCCCAGGCCGACCCAGAACAGCCCGACGAGCAACGTGAACACCACGCCGATGACAGCGAAACGCAGCATGTTAGGTCCTCCCCATTGCCAGCTTGCCCTTGGCGGCCGGCGCCGCCTGCGCGACGCGCACGCGATAACGGCGATCGGAGGCGGCGAGCAGCCCGCCCAGGGCCATGAAAATGCAGCCGGCCCACAGCCAGCTGATGTACGGCTTGTAATACACGCGGATCACCCAGGCGCCCTTGTCCAGCGGGTCACCCAACGACACGTACAGATCGCGCAGCAGCCCGCGGTCCAGGCTGGCCTTGGTCATGGGCATGCCGCGCTTGCTGGCGTAGGTGCGTTTTTCCGGGTGCAGCGTGGCGATGGTTTCCTCGCCGCGGGTCACGTGCACGGTGCCGCGATCGGCCATGTAGTTGGGGCCCGGCAGCTGATAGGTGCCCTCGAAGGTGAAGTTGTAGCCGGCGATCTCCACGGATTCGCCCGGCGCGAGGCGCACGTCCTTTTCCACTTCGTAGGACTTCACCATGCCCAC
>JBFXES010000201.1:1573-5100 GCA_050179875.1 Thiohalomonadaceae bacterium | reverse complement strand
TGCTCTTCCGATCCCGCCTCGTCCATGGCGCTGTCGCGGTCCTCCGCGGTATGCACGATGAGCGCGAGCGGCGTCTTCAGGGCGTGTGCCAGGTCGCCGAGGGCGGTACGCGAGCGGGCGAGGCGTTGGGCGGTGAGGCGCAACAGGCGGTTCAGGGCAGCCACCAGCGGTGCCACCTCGGCCGGGGCATCGGCGGGGAGCTGGGCGGTCTCGCCCCGCTCGATGCGTTCAACGTCACGCCTCAAATCGTCGAGCGGCGCCAGGCCGCGCCGTATGCCCAGGCGGATGCCGATGAGCACAAACGCGAGGGCAGCGACGAAAATGAAGCCGAGGGCGTTCTGGAATTCGTCGATGGTGGTCTCCATGGGCCCGAGGTCCTCCGCCACGGCGATGAGCACCCGCTGCCCGTCGCGCTCGTAGCGGCGTACGTAAACGAGCAGCGGCTGGCCCTGGGGGCCGGCCAGCCGCACGGTGTAGGGATCGTCCCTGTCCGCGACCTGCAGGGTATCGTCCCACAGGGAGCGGGAGCGCAACGTGGTGTCGCCCACCGTGACCGTGTAGTAGTGACCGGAATGCGGACGGCGGTAGACGGTGCCGACGGCCTCGGCATTTATCGAGGGCTTGGGCTTGACCCGCAACCCGGCGAGGAGGCTCTCGGCATCGTGCTCCAGCCGCGAGGCTACGTATTCTTCACTCACGTGCAGCGTCGACCAGCCCACGGCCACCCACACGGCGAGCAGCACCAGCGCGAGGCCCGCGCCGATGCCGAGGCCGAGGCGTCGCTGCAGCGAGATCACCGGTCGGGCTTTCGGAAGATGTAACCCTGGCCGCGGCGGGTCTCGATCCACTCGCGGCCGAGCTTCTGGCGCAGGCGGTTCACGTACACCTCGATGACATTACTGTCGCGATCGTCATCGTACTCGTACACGTGCTCCGTGAGTCGCGACTTGGACAGCAGCTTGCCCGCGTTGAGCATGAAGTAGCGCAACAGGCGGAATTCCGTGCCGGTGAGCGCGTGGGTGGTGCCGTCTGCCGTGGTCACGGTCTGGCGTTCCTCGTCCAGCGCGATGTCGCCCACCGCCACTTCCTGGCCGGGACGCCCGCTGGCGCGGCGCAGCAGCGCCGATAGGCGCGCCAGCAACTCCTCCATGTGGAAAGGCTTGGCCAGGTAATCGTCGCAGCCTGCCTGGAAGCCGGCCACCTTTTCGTTCCAGGCATCGCGCGCGGTGAGGATGATCACCGGCACCGTGTTGCCCCGCGTGCGCCAGGCCTTCAGTACGTCGATCCCGCTGCGGCGCGGTAGTCCCAGGTCGAGGATGATCGCGTCGTAGGGTTCCACATGCCCGAGGGCCTCGGCATCCACGCCGTTGTCGGCCACGTCGACTGCGTAACCCGCGGCATTGAGCGCCTGCTTCAGGCCGTCGCGAAGTCCGCTATCGTCCTCGACCACAAGCACGCGCATCAGTCATCCACCTCTTCGCGAAGAAACTTTCCATCGTGCGCGTCAAAGCGCAACTCCCAGACCTTGCCTTGAGGATCGAGGATTTCCACCTCGTAGATGTATCGCCCGTGCGCGTGTTCCAGCTCCACTTCCAGCAGATCGCCGGCGCGCATGGCCTTGGCCGAGCGCACGACCGTTTCCAGGGGCAGGATGGAGCCTTCGCGCTGCAACCGGCGGGCGTGGTCGTGCTCGGTTTCGGCCTCTTCCTTCAGCAGCTCGCCCGTGTACGCATCGAACTCCATCTTCCATACCACGTCGTCGGTCGCATCGAGGATCTCCACCCGATAGAATTCGCGACCCTTCTTGCGCTCCAGTTCCACCCTGAGCGGTTCGCCGGGATGCATGCCGAGCGCCGAGGCATGGATGGTCTCCAGCGGCACAATGGTGCGCGCCCGTGCCTGGAGGGAGATCGGCAGCGCGGCCGCCGCCAGCCCGAGGGCGAGGAGGCAGGCCGCGGCCGCGCGCCGAAACCGGTCAGAAGCGTGCGTTTTCAAAACCCGGGATCCGTACGTCGTCGTCATCGAAAATGCCCTTCTCCGCCGTGCGGTGGCAGGCCGCGCAGTTGGCGAAGCTCTTCACCTGCGGATTGCCGGTGACCATGTGCTCCGGGACCTCGTCGTGCTTGCGCACGAAGTAGCGGGTCTCCGTGATGCGCAGCGGGGTTTCGTTCACCGGAATGCTGCGCAGGAACTTGGCTGCGCGGCGCGAATTGGCCCGCTCCGCTGCGTTGTCCACAAGATAACGGGTAATGGCTGCGCTTGTCTCGGGATCCAGTTCCGCGTTGTCGCCAAAGTGATCGGCCAGGCCGCCCATGAGCTTTTCCCAGGAGCGCGCCGGCAGCAGACCGGGGGGGTAGGCCATGTGACAGGTGCCGCATTCATTTTGGTAATCGGCGTTCATGGCGGGCATGAAGTCGCGCGACATGCGCCGCACCTCGCGCCAGTTACGGTATTCGCCGGAATCGTCGTCGTCGCCGGCGGCGGCGCCGCTGTAAACCACTCCGCCCGCGCCCAGCAGGGCGCCGGTGATGGTCAGTACCGTCAACAGCTTGCTCATGACAGTTTCCTCACTGGTTCTGGATATAGGCCAGGAAATGGCCCTTCTCTTCGGACGTGCAGGCGCGGCCATACGTCCACTTGCAGTTGCGGCCGAACCACTTCTCGATCTCCGAGCGCTTGGTGAGCCGGTCGGGGTTCACGGACGGCGCGAGCGCATCGATGGGCTTGCCGGTGGAGGCGTGCTTGCCGGTCTTGCGCAGGTCGTCGGTATGACAGCTGGCGCAGCTGCGCGCCTCGCCGTTGTGGGTGGACGTGGCGTTCCAGAGCTCGCGCCCGCGCTCGGCGCTGAACTCGACGGCGCTGTCGGCCCGGAATTCCTTCATGAGTTCATCCACCACCGCGTTCGTTGCAGCAGCCGGGCCACTGACGAGCACGGCGGTGATCAACAGGACTCTCTTCATCGACATTTCCTCAATGGGTGCGTTTGCGGCCAGTGAACATGGCTCGGATCAGGTTCTCGCGATGCAGCACGCTGCCGACGATGACGCCGACCACGTGCACGCCCACGAGCACCAGGGTCAGATTGGCGAAAAACTCATGGACGTCCTCGAAGGCATCCTCCGCGTTTGTGCCCAGTTGCCACACCAGGCCTGCGAGCGGCCCCTCGCCCTCGCCGCCGTAGGTCGCAAGACCGGTGAGGGTGGTCAGCAACAGGCTGACGAGCAGGGCGATGATCATGGCGCCGCCTGCCGGGTTATGGCCCACGTAATGCGGCGGATTGCCGCGCAGCATGGCGACCAGATAGCGGCGCAATGCCGTGAAGCTGGGGACGAAATCCGCGAACCGCGCATACCGCGTGCCCACGAATCCCCACACGATGCGGCTCACCACCAGGGCAAGCACGGTGTAACCCGCATAGACATGCACCAGCTCCGGCCCGTCCTCGGACAGGTAGGCCGTGGCGAAGGCGGCGACCAGCGTCCAGTGAAATACCCGAACGAAGAGGTCCCAGACTTTTACTTCATCGG
>JBFXES010000201.1:0-1473 GCA_050179875.1 Thiohalomonadaceae bacterium | reverse complement strand
CTTAAGTGAACCTGAACGGTTACGCGCGCCGCGCATACCAAAAACCGGCGTCATCCATTACCCTCAGGAAAAACAACCATAAGGACGGCACCATGGGCCTCCAGTCGCGCGCCCTGCGCATGCAACGGGCTGAACATACCGAGCATCACATTTACCGTAGCCTCGCCGCGCTCAGTGACGATGAACGTAACCGCCAGGTGCTGGAGACGGTGGCGCGCGACGAATACCGGCACTACGAGGTCTGGCGCTCCATAACGGGACGCGACGTGGCGCCGCAGGCGTGGAAAATCCGCGCGTACGTGCTGCTGGCGCGGGTGTTCGGGCTGTCGTTTGCCCTCAAGCTCATGGAGGGAGGCGAGGATCGCGCCCAGGCGTTCTACAAGGAGGTGGTCGTGCAGTACCCGCAGGTGGCGGCCATCGGCGAGGACGAGAAGCGCCACGAGAAGGCGCTGGTGACGCTGCTGAAGGATGAACGCCTCAGTTATGCCGGCGCCATCGTGCTGGGACTCAACGATGCCCTGGTGGAACTCACGGGCACGCTGGCGGGCCTGACGCTGGCGTTCGCCAACAGTTCGCTCATCGCGGTGACGGGCCTCATCATGGGCATCGCCGCGTCGCTGTCCATGGCCAGCTCCGGCTATCTCTCGGCGCAGGAGGGGGAGGAGGACGGCACCGACCCGCTCAAGTCCGCGCTTTACACCGGGGTAGCCTACCTCGCGACCGTGCTGGTGCTGGTTGCGCCCTATTTCGTCACCGACAGCGTGTTCACGGCCCTGGGGGTGATGCTGGTGCTGTCGGTGCTGATCATCGCCGCCTACACGTTCTACATCTCCGTGGCAAAGGAAGTGGCATTCGCACCGCGCTTCGGCAAGATGGCCGTCATCTCCGTGGGCGTGGCCGTGATTTCCTTCGGCATCGGCTGGTTGCTGAAGACCGTGATCGGCGTGGACGTTTGACGGGATTGGGAACAACCACGGAGGCCACGGAGAGGATGAATGTTTCTCCCGTGCTTCCCCATCGTGGTTTGTGGCCACTCCTGCAAATGTGGCACGTCGTAGGTCACGTTGGTGCGTAGCGCCTACGTGACGAGCGCGTTACGAAGATGTCACGCAGCTTCGCAACGTGAATGCGGATTCCAGAACACCACCCGGTAGGAGCGGGCTCAGCCCGCGATAACCCGCCGGTGGTGGATTAACCCATCGCGGCCTGAGGCCGCTCCCACAGGCGATGGCGGGCGTCGTAGGTCACGTTGGCGCGCAGCGCCTACGTGACATGATGCGGGTCGGAATGTCACGTAGCTTCGCAACGTGAACGTGGAAGAGGTGAACCAAGATGGAGCGGGTGATGGGAATCGACCGTTTCGCGCAAGCGAAACGGGACGCCGAAGGCGCCCGAAGGGCGAGGGCCGTTCAGGCCCGAGTCAACCCACGTTCGCGCGGTCACGGAGAGGTGAACCAAGATGGAGCGGGTGAT
>JBFXES010000200.1:0-5176 GCA_050179875.1 Thiohalomonadaceae bacterium | reverse complement strand
CTCAAAAGGAAAACGGCCTCCGCAACGCCGGAACTTTGCCCGTCCGCGATTGTCGCTACGCATCGGAAATCGACCCCCTTTCGAATGACCCGGAACGATGTCATCCGTCAGAACAAGCAAGAACAGACTGAAGTCTTTCCCGATTCTCGCCCGCCCGCCGCCCGCCTGCGGCTGATCCCGCCCACGCACGGGTGGAGGATTGGTCCGGGGCGGACACGCCTCCCGCCCTGGGTTCATCGCCAAAAACAAGGAGAACCACAGATGATCCAGGTGGAACACCTGACGCGCCGCTATGGCGATTTCACGGCCGTGGACGATGTGAGTTTCAGCATCGGCCGCGGCGAGGTGGTGGGGCTGCTGGGCCACAACGGCGCCGGCAAGACCACCATCATGAAGATGCTCACCGGCTATCTCGAACCCACCGCCGGCAGCATCCGCATTGACGACCTGCACATGGGCCGCGACACCCGCGCCATCCAGGCGCGCATCGGCTACCTGCCCGAGAACTGCCCGGTGTGGCCGGAGATGACGGTCATCGATTACCTCGATTACCAGGCGGGCCTGCACGGCGTGCCCGAGGGCCGGCGCAACGCGGCCGTGGCCGAGGCCATCCGCCGCACGGCCCTGAAGGAAAAGGCCACCGCCCCCATCCAGACCCTCTCGCGCGGCTACCGCCAGCGCGTGGGCGTGGCCCAGGCCATCCTGCACGGGCCCGACATCGTCATCCTGGACGAGCCCACCAACGGCCTCGACCCCACCCAGATCCTGCACATGCGCGAGCTCATCCGCGAGCTGGCGCAGACCGCCACCGTGATCGTCTCCACCCACATCCTGCAGGAGGTGCAGGCGGTGTGTGAGCGCGTGCTCATCATGCGCGCCGGGCGCCTGGTGGTGGACTCGCGCATCGCCGACCTGCAACAGAGCCGCGCCCTGCTGGTGGCGGTGGACGGCGACGCCCGCGCCACGCTGGGCAAGGTGGAAGGCGTGACGGCGGTGAGCGAGCTGGAGGCCGCCGCAGGCCGACGCCGCTACCGGCTGGAGGCCGCGCCCGAGGCCGCCCCGCGCGTGGCCGCCGCATTGGCCGGCGCGGGGCTGGCCCTGCACGAGTTGCAGCCCGAGCGCCATGACCTGGAAACCGTATTCGCCCGCGTGAACGAGGAGGTGGCCCATGCGTGATCTGTTCCCCGCCATCGCCCAGGTGGCGCGCAAGGAATTCCGCGGCTTTTTCGCCACGCCCGCGGCCTGGCTGTTCCTGGGCGCCTTCCTGGCGGTGACCCTGTTCGTGTTCTTCTGGGTGGAGACCTTCTTCGCCCGCAACATCGCCGACACGCGCCCGCTGTTCCAGTGGCTGCCCTTGCTGCTCATCTTCCTGGTGGCCGCGCTCACCATGCGCGCCTGGTCCGAGGAACGCCGCAGCGGCACCCTGGAGAGTCTGCTCACCGCGCCGGTGCGGCCGGTGCAACTGGTTCTGGGCAAGTTCGCCGCGGCGCTCGGCCTGGTGGCGGTGGCCCTCGTCCTCACCCTTCCCCTGCCCGTCACGGTGTCCCTGCTCGGGCCGCTGGACTGGGGCCCGGTGATCGGCGGTTACGTGGCCACCCTGTTCCTGGCCGCGGCCTACGTGGCCATCGGCCTATATATGAGCGGGCGCACCGACAATCCCATCGTCGCCCTGATCCTCACGGCGCTGGTGTGCGGCCTGTTCTATCTGGTAGGTGCGGAGAAGATCACCGCTCTGTTCGGGCACCAGGTCGGCGGCGTGCTCGCCCTGCTCGGCACCGGCGCGCGCTTCGAGTCCATCACCCGCGGCGTGCTGGACCTGCGCGACCTGTATTACTACATGTCCATCGTGGGCGTGTTCCTCACCCTGAACCTGTTCTCCCTGGAACGCTTGCGCTGGGCCGGCAACCCGGTGAGCCGCCATCATCGCCTGTGGGGCCTCGCCGCCACGCTGGCGGCGCTCAATTTCGTCGCGGCCAACCTGTGGCTCGCGCCGGTGAACTGGGCGCGCGCGGACATCACCGAGGACAACCAGTATTCCCTCTCCGAGGCCACCGAGCAGCAGCTCGCGAGCCTGCGCGAGCCGCTGCTCATCCGCGGTTATTTCTCGGAAAAAACCCATCCGCTGCTGGCGCCGCTGGTGCCCCGCCTCAAGGACCTGCTGGAGGAATACGCGGTGGCCGCGGACGGCCGCGCGCGTGTGGAGTTCATCGATCCCACCCGTGACCGCGATGCCGAGGAAGAGGCCGCTTCCCGCTATGGCATCCGCCCGGTGCCGTTCCAGACCGCCGACCGCTACCAGGCCGCGGTGGTGAACTCCTATTTCGACGTGGTGGTGGCCTACGGCGATCAATACGAGACCCTGGGCTTCCAGGACCTCATCGAGGTGAAGGCGCGCGGCGAGCGCGACCTGGACGTGGTGCTGAAGAATCCCGAGTACGCCATCACGCGCGCCATCCGCAAGGCGGCCGGCGCCTGGCAGGCGGGCGGCAATCCGTTCGAGAACCTCGCCCGTCCCGTGCACTTCAAGGGCTATGTCTCGCCGGAGGCGCGCCTGCCCGAGGCGCTGCGCACCCTGCGCAAGGACCTGGACGCGCTGCTCGACGAGTTGCGCGAACAGGGCAGCGACAAGCTGCAGGTGAGCTTCGAGGACCCGGACGCCGACGACGGCCGGCTTGCCGGCGAGCTGCGGCGCAAGTACGGCTTCGCCCCGCAGGTGGCGAGCCTGCTCAATCCCAAGCCCTTCTGGTTCTACATGGTGCTGGAGGGCGACGGCGAGGCGGTGCCCGTGCCCCTGCCCGAGACCCTCGACAAGGACGCCCTCAAGCGCGCCCTCAACGCCGCCCTGCAGCGGCTCACGCCGGGCGCGCTGAAGACGGTGGCCGTGTTCAAGCCGCAACCCTTCGGTCATGGCGCGCAGCGCTACAGCCTGCTGGAAAAATCCCTGGGCGAGAACGTGCGCGTGAAGCAGACCGATCTCAAGAACGGCCACGTGCCCGAGGACGCCGATCTGCTGCTGGTGCTCGCCCCGCGCGAACTGGAGGACAAGCAACGCTTCGCCATCGACCAGTTCCTCATGCAGGGCGGCAGCGTGGTGCTCGCCACCTCGCCCTTCGACGTGCAGGTGAGCAACAGCATCACCGCCAGCAAACAGACCTCCGGC
Organism: Thiohalomonadaceae bacterium; assembly: GCA_050179875.1. GTDB lineage: Bacteria > Pseudomonadota > Gammaproteobacteria > Thiohalomonadales > Thiohalomonadaceae > JALOAT01. The sequence continues at coordinate 2,016 of JBFXES010000200.1, read as the reverse complement.
CTGGAGGACTGGCTCGCGCACCACGGCCTCACGGTGGACGGGCGCATGGTGCTGGATCCGCAGAACGCGGCCCTGCCGGTGCCGGTGGAGCGCTACATCGGCGGACTCGCGCTGCGCGAGATCCGCATGCTGCCTTACCCGCACTTCCCCGACCTGCGCGGCGAGAGCCTGAACGGCGACAACCCGATCACCGCATCGCTGGGTCAGCTCACGGTGAACTGGGCATCGCCGCTTGCCGTGGACGCGGAGAAAAACAAGGAGCGCAGCGTCACCCGGCTGCTCACCAGTTCGCCGCAAAGCTGGAGTTCCGATAGCCTGGCCGTACTGCCCGACTACCGCCTGCACCAGGCCGGCTTCGCCGTGAACGGCGAGCGCAAACCGCAGCTGCTGGCGGCGGCGGTGGAGGGACCTTTCGATTCCTACTACAAGGACAGGCCCTCGCCGCTCGCGCAGAAGGACGGCGATGACGAGAAGGCGAAGGATGACGAACGCGTCACCGGCGTGATCGAACGCTCGCCCGAATCGGCGCGCCTGGTGCTCATCGCCAGCAACAGCTTCGCCTCCGACATGGCCATCGAACTGGCCTCGCAGGGATTGAACACGTTCTACACCAAGCCGCTGGAGTTCCTGCAAAACGCCATCGACTGGTCGCTGGAGGATCGCGGCCTGCTGGCCCTGCGCGGCCGCACCCAACTGGCGCGCACCCTCGACCCACTGCCCGAAGGGCGTCAGGCCTGGTGGGAATGGGGCAACTACGCCATGGCCGTGCTCGGCCTTGCCATGGTGTGGCTCTGGCGGCGGCGCGTACTCGCCGCAGACCGCAAGCGCCACGAACAGATTCTCGCGGAGGTGTAGTCCATGGAGAAGACCATCAAGCTGCTGGCCGTACTGCTCGGCGTACAACTGGTATTGGCGCTGGGCCTCGGCGTGTCCGGTCAGGGCGCGGCCGCGCGCGACGGGGCGCAGACCCTCGTGGACGCGGCCGCGGACACGATCGATCGCCTGGTGCTGGAAGAGCCCGGCAAACCCAAGGTCGTGCTGGCGAAACAGGGCGGCGCCTGGCGCCTGCCGGAGGCGGGCGATTTCCCTGCCGACGCCAGGCGCGTGGCGCAACTGCTCGACAAGCTCGTCGCGCTCAAACCCGGCGCGCCGGTCGCCGCCAGCGCCGGCGCACGGGAACGCTTCAAGGTGAGCGAGGAAACGTTCGAAAGGCGCATCACGCTCGGCGCAGGCGACGAGACGCTCGCCACCCTGTACCTGGGAACCTCACCGGCCATGCGGCGCATCCATGCGCGCATCGGGAAAGACGACGCGATCTACGCCGTGGAACTGGCCGCCCACGAGGTGCCGGTCAGGACGGCCGACTGGCAGGACAAGACCCTGCTGCGCATCCCGGCCGGCGAGATCGACGCCATCGAGGTGGCGGGCCTGCACCTGCGCCGAGCCGCCGAAGGCGGCGCGTGGCTGGCCGACGGCCTGCCCGACGGCCAGCGCCCGAAGACCGAAGCCGTCGAAAGACTCACGACCCTCATCGCCGAACTGAGCGTCGGTGAAGTGCTCGGCCGCGAGGTGGGCCCGGAACATGGCATGGACAAGCCCGTGCTCGATCTCACGGTGACCCGCCGCGGCGGCGAAGCCGTCGGCTATCGGCTCGGCAAGACCAGGGACAACGAGGAATACACCCTCAAGGCGTCGAGCCGGCCGGAGTACTTCCGTCTACCTGCCTATGTGGCGAGCTCGCTCGTCGAGGCAGCCAAGCGTGAGCTCCTGCTGGAAGCGGTGGAGGAAAAGGCGGCGGAAGAGGACACAAAAACGCAGTGACGGCGCGGCGTCGTAGGAGCCGACATCGTCGGCGAATGTGGTTCCGCTGACCGCCGTGCGGTTGAAAAAGGCATTCGCCCACGGTGTGGGCTCCTACGCGTGGTTCTCTACGAACCGACACCGTCGGCGAATGCGGTTCCGCTGACCGCCATGCGGTTGGAAAAGACATTCGCCCACGGTGTGGGCTCCTACGGA
>JBFXES010000199.1:0-5249 GCA_050179875.1 Thiohalomonadaceae bacterium | reverse complement strand
CGCGCCCGGGTCCACCGTGATGACCTCGAACGAAATGCTGGGCGCCGGCGGATTGCTGTCGAGCTGCCAGACACCATCCTTGTCACGCCACTTGTAGAACGTCACCGCGGCTGTCGCGACGCCGTCCGGCCCGGGCTTGGGAACGCTGAGGTCCGGCAGGTCGGGCAGGCGGATCTGGCGATAGTCGAGCAGCGGTTTGCCGTCGCGCAGCGGCAGGACGAAGGGCACGGCCGCGGCAATGACCAGGGTGCCCAGCAGAATGCGGGCGAGCATGCGCGTCATTCTCTTTCCTTTACAACGAAACTCGAAGGGCTTTCCCTCCCGGGATGCCGGGTTTCGACAAACCCATGCGCCGGCAGTGTATGCCGTCACCATCGCCACGGGAACACTCATGTGCGGCCGAAGACGTGCTCCTCGGTGGCGACCGGCTTCCCCGTGCCGGCCTGCTGCCTCTGGGTCCGGCACGCAACGCGGCTTTCATTTCTTCGGCACAGGAATGGATAATGGGCCGTCGAGTCTTGAAGGAGCAGGCGCGTGACCATCCTCTACTGGCACTGGATCGTGTTCGGGGTGTTGCTGATGGCGGCGGAGGCCGTCGTGCCGAGTTTCACCATCTTCTGGTTCGGGCTGGGCGCGATTCCCGTGGCGGCGCTGCTCTACGCCTTCCCCGACATGGGGCTGGGAATCCAGATTGCGGCCTGGACCGCCGCGTCACTGGCGTTCACCGTCGGCTGGTTCATCTACCTGAAACCGCGCATGGAACACCACCGCACCCTGGCCGGCATGTCGCGGGAGGCACTCGTGGGCCAGGTGGCGACGGTCATTGCGCCGCCGGTGGAGAGCGGCCGCGGGACCTTGCGTTTCACCGTGCCCGTGGTCGGGCGGCAGGAATGGGATTTTTACACGGACGAGGCCGATCTGCGCGCCGGCGAACTCGTCGTGGTGAAGGATATTTCGGGCAATACGCTCATCGTGGCCAGGAAGAACAGAAACAAAGGGGAGTAAGCGGTCATGGAAACCATCGCGGTATTCGGCGTTCTCGCATTCTTCGTCATTCTCACCATTGCCCTCGGCGTGCGCATCGTGCCCCAGGGCTACAAGCACGTGGTGCAGCGTTTCGGCAAGTACCACCGCACGCTGAATCCCGGACTGAACATGATCATCCCGTACATCGACACCGTGGCGTACAAGGTCACCACCAAGGACATCGTGCTGGACGTGCCCTCGCAGGACGTCATCACCCGCGACAACGTGGTCATCATCGCCAACGCCGTGGCCTACATCAACGTGCTCAACCCCGAGCGCGCCGTATACGGCGTCGAAGACTATGCCGTCGCCATCCAGACCCTGGTGCAGACCTCGCTGCGTTCCATCATCGGTGAAATGGACATGGACGACGCGCTCTCCTCCCGCGACCAGATTAAGGCGCGCCTGCTCGCCGCCATTTCCGATGACGTGTCCGAATGGGGTGTCACCGTGAAGACGGTGGAGATCCAGGACATCAGCCCTTCTCCGACCATGCAGAAGGCCATGGAGGAACAGGCTGCCGCCGAACGCCAACGCCGCGCCACGGTCACCCGCGCCAACGGCGAGAAGGAAGCAGCCATCCTCGAGGCCGAGGGCCGCCTGGAGGCCTCGCGCCGCGACGCCGAAGCGAAGAAGGTGCTTGCGGATGCGTCACGCGACGCGATTTCCATGGTCGCCGAGGCCATCAAGGACAAGGAGCTTCCGGTCATTTTCCTGCTCGGCGAACGCTATGTGGACGCCCTCAAGGGCCTCGCACAGAGCAACAACGCAAAGACCGTGCTCCTGCCGGGCGATCTCCAGGCGAGCCTGCATTCATTGTTTGGCGCCCGCAAGTGATACGCGGGCGGGCCCGCTGCGGCAGGTTGCCATAGCGCAACAGGCCAATCCCCAGGGTCCGCGCGCCAGGGTGGTCCTCACCAGGTCAGCATGCCGCCGATGATGAGCGCATTGGCCAGGTCCACGAGGAATCCGCACACCAGGGGCACCACGATGAACGCGTGGTGGGCTGCGCCGAAGCGCTGGGTCACGGCGCTCATGTTGACCACTGCGGTCGCCGTGGATCCCAGCGAAATACCGCTGAACCCTGCGGACACCACCGCCGCCTCGTAGTCGCCGCCCATGCCGCGGAACACCACGACGGCCGCGTAGACGATGGCCAGCATGATCTGCACTGCCAGGGCGGCAAGCACGAAGGTGAACACCCCTTCCAGCGACCACAGTTGCATGCCCATGAGCGCCATGGTGAGGAACATGCCGAGGGTGATGTCCGAGATCAGCGCCAGCCCTTTGAGCGTGCCCGGCCAGGCCTCGATGACGTCACGCCCCGTCAGCAGGGGCAGGTTGCGGATCAGGATGCCGGCCATGAGGCAACTCACGAAGGTGGGGAGCGTAATCGGTGCCCCTTTGAAGACCTCATCCAGCGCCAGGCCGAGGATCAGCGTGCAGTTGAGCAGGAACAGGGCGCGCAGCACGTAGAAATAATTGAATCGCGTGGAACGCTCGTCCATGGTGCCGACGGCCAGGCGGAAATCGCCGGACGGGGTGATCCGATGCCGCCGCATGAGCCATGCCGCCGTGGGTCCACCGATGATGCACGCCGCGAACAGGCCGACGGTATTGGCTGCGATACCCAGCTCCGCAGCGTTCACCACGTTGTGCTGTTCCGCAAAGATGGGCGACCACGCCATGGTGGTGCCGACGCCGCCGGTAAGCGAGACCGAGCCCACCAGCAACCCGGCTTTCGGATCCAGCCCAAACGCGTCCGCAATGGCCATTCCCGTCAGGTTCTGGAGCACGATGAAGGTGCTGGAGAGGAGAGCCAGGATGACCAGCGGGCGTCCTCCCTTGAGCAACGTGCGAACTTCGGCCCTCAGACCGATGGCCGAGAAGAAGTACAGCAGCAAGGTGTCGCGCGAATCGAGCGAGAACTCCAGGCGCAGGCCGAGCGCATAGTAGGCGATGGCCACCGCCGCTGCGCACATGGCCCCGCCCAACAGTGGTTCGGGTATCGAGTAGCGGCGGAGCAATTCGTAGCGCTGCGTGAGGAATTTCCCCGCGAGCAGCAGCATGATGGCGATTGTGGAGGACCAGAGGGCGTCAACTTGAACGATCAGCAAGGCTATGCACTTTCCTGTCAACGGCGCCCACGTTGGCGCCATCAAAAAACCCGGTATTGTGCCAGCTCGCGCGCAGAATTGAACCCCGTTGGCGCGCTCGGGGAACTAGTCCGCGTCCCTATTAGTACTCGTAGGCCACGACCATCGTGGTCATCGGCGCGAGCACCGCGTCCAGGACAAAACTGAAGGGCAGATCGAGCAGAGGATATTTCGGAGGTGGTACGACGAATTCCTTTGTCTTTTGTTCCTGGGGACGTCGATGCGACGGCCATCGCTCTTGCGGTTGAAAGCCTCTATAACTTCCGCTTTCGGATGCTGGTGCTGTAACTGATCGATGTCTCTTTCGCATCCTCAATCGCGCGCTCCTTCAACACCTTCTTCTCCCAGCGGTGAGTCTCTACATGGGAGCTGTCGTCGTTGAGGCCTTAAGGATCCCCTCATTTTTTTACACCGCAGAAAAGACCTTGGCTAGAGCCGGATGCGCCTGAATTGCGTCATGGAATGCCTGCATGATGGCGACAAGCCAGCGCTCTTCCATGGTCGGGATCAGCTGATAGATCATCTGTCCCTGCCGGAACAGCGAGTGCGTTCGCCGCTTCTCCGTGTTGCTCTTCAGGTACCGGTCGTAACCGGCTTTCTCGCAGGCCGCGCCGAGCTGCGTAAGCAATACGACAGCCAAGGCGCTCAGCAGAAACAGTCGGTCACGCCGTTCGATGCTCTTGGTGTGGATCGCGCTCATTCCCAGCCCATACCGCAGGTCCTTGGTGTCGCGGAAGTAGGTTTCGATACTCCAACGCTTGGCGTAGTATTTGAGCAGATCGGCCGGCACCGCCTCGCCATCGCTCGCGACCAGCAGCCACGGCTCGTCCATGCCCTTGGTCTGCTTACATACGATCGTGGGCGCCGCAAACTTCTTCCCAGTCAGCATCGCATTTCGAAGTGTTCGCGTCTGGCCGTTCTTTCCCACCCATTCAGCGGCCTTGCGTTTTTCGCCGGTATTCGACGTCACCGTCACGTTCCCGCGCAGGCGGATGATGTAGTCGAACTTCAGGCTGTCGCGCAGAACCTCCATGAGGTTCGTATCCATAAAGCCACGGTCCGCAACCACCGTGACCGAGACATCTTCCGCAAGCGTCTCGCGCAGCCGCAGCAGCACGCTGTCTTCGTACTCGTTGCGGTTGTCCTTCATCTGCGCCTTCTCCACCGAGCGCCACACCAACGGGATGGCTCGCCCGTGGTCGGTCAGCAGGTTCAGCGCGATGGTCGAGTGACCATCCGCATCGAAGTCGGTCCAGTCCAGCGCCACTACGATGGCCTTGCGTTCCGCCACCACGTACCGCACCCAGTAGCGGAAATAATCCCACACGTCGACTTTGCTGTTCCCTACCAGCCGGTCCACCTGCTTGACGGCGTACTTCGTCTTGAGTCCGCACACGTGAGCAAGCCCTTGTCCAATCGCCGCCACTGCCAGCGACTCGCTCGCCAGCACGCCGATCACGGCGCTTGCCACCGACTGAACCCGTTTCGCGTGAATATCGGCTCCGAAGACATCGTCGACGTACATCCACACGTCGTCCGGGCTGAATTTCGCTGCCGCTTTCTTCATTCTCGGTATCCCCGTCAGGTCTCAACAGGGATACATTTTCCGCCATATCAGCTACTTGCTTGATCGAATATCTCTATGTGCCGATCAGAAAAAATGAGGGGATCCCTAAGGGAACAATCCCATCTTCGGTCTCTGCTTCAATCTGAAGCTTGCATGGTTCGTTTAGAGGAAGAGGCGAGAAGACCATCATGGCCTTTAGGCCTGCTCGACCCAATTCACTATCACTCGCTTTCTGGCGAATATCGTTGTGAACGGGAGCCGGTACTTCCATCTCCGCCAATACGTCACTATCGGACGGGGGGTCTCGCCTTGTAGCATGCCCGGTGGCCAAGCAAGCCGATGTTACAATGCGAGACCTGACCCCCTGCCCCCCCAGGCGGATGATGTAGTCGAACTTCAGGCTGTCGCGCAGAACCTCCATGAGGTTCGTATCCATAAAGCCACGGTCCGCAACCACCGTGACCGAGACATCTTCCGCAAGCGTCTCGCGCAGCCGCAGC
>JBFXES010000198.1:0-5229 GCA_050179875.1 Thiohalomonadaceae bacterium | reverse complement strand
CGCCCTCGGGGCGCCACATGGCTGCGGTGATGCGCCGCGCGCCGAGATGCATGCGCCAGGCATGAAACAGGCTCGCCATCACGGCAGCCAACAGGACGGCGCGAAGGAGTGGCGGCAGCGGCACCAGGAAGGGCGCCAGCGCCGCGCCGGCATGCATGAGAACGAGCGCCGCGCCCAGCTGGCGCGAGGTTTCAGGCTGAAGGGAGAGCGGCGCGGCGTATGTGTGCGATGACACGGACCCATCCCTGGTCGTCGGGGGACTCCAGCCCGAGAAGATACCGGAGCAATTGCGGGTCGGGAAGATCGAGCAGGGCCTCGAAGGCCGCGGTCTCGCGCGTGTCGAGGGCCGCGTAGCCCTGGCGGAGAAAGGCCTCCAGCAGCAGGTCCAGTTCCAGCAGACCGCGGCGACAGCGCCAGCGCAGGCGCTCGGGTACGGGCCTCATAGCTGGCGTTTGAGCATCAGGCCCTTGATGAGACCGATGGCGCGGGTGGGATTGAGGCCCTTGGGGCAGACCTCGACGCAATTCATGATGCTGTGACAGCGAAACAACCGCCAGGCGTCGTCCAGTTCGGCAAGCCGCGCATCGGTGGCCTGATCGCGGCTGTCGGCGAGGAAACGCCAGGCCTGCAACAGCGCCGCCGGGCCGCGGAATTTCTCCGGATTCCACCAGTAGGACGGACACGCGGTGGAGCAACAGGCGCACAGGATGCACTCGTAAAGGCCGTCCAGGCGGTCGCGCTCCGCGGGCGATTGCAGGTACTCGGTCTCGGGCGCCGGGTCGCCCACGATGAGGTAGGGCTTCACGGCGCGGTAGTGCTGGAAGAACTGGCTCAGGTCCACCACCAGGTCGCGGATGACCGGCTGGCCCGGCAGCGGACGCACCTCGATGGGCTCCCTGAGGGAATCCACCGGCGTGATGCAGGCGAGCCGGTTGCGCCCGTTCACGTTCAACGCATCGGACCCGCACACGCCCTCGCCGCAGGAATGGCGGAAGGTGAGGCTCTCGTCCTGTTCCGCGCGCAGACGCAGCAGCGCGTCGCGCAGCATGGTGCCCGGCGCCACGTCCGCCAGCTCGAAGTCCTGCATGCGCGGGGCGGGGTCGGTTTCCGGGTTGAAGCGATAGATTCTGAAGCGCATTTTTGGAAAAAAGCCTTAACCACGGGGGACACGGGGAACACGGGGAAAACCACGCGCTTCGGATTTTGCGCCAGGTACCCGCGGTAATCCCTTGGTCAGTGCTTTCCCTCCTTCAGTAGACCCGCTCGGTCGGTGGGAAGGAATCCACGGTGAGCGGCTTGGTGCGCACGGGCTTGTAATCGAGCACCCGGCCCTCTTTGTAGAACAGGCTGTGCCTGAGCCATTGCTGATCGTCTCGCTGCGGATAGTCCACGCGCGAGTGGGCGCCGCGGCTTTCCTTTCTCCCCAGCGCTGCGGTGACGGTGGCCACGGCCAGGTCCACCAGGTTTTCCAGTTCGAAGGCCTCGATGCGGGCGATGTTGAACACGCGGCTGGTGTCGCGCAGGCGCACGTCTTCAAGGCGGGACTGGATGGCGAGCACCTTTTCCAGGCCCTGCTTGAGCACCTCCTCGCTGCGGAAGACGCCGCAATAGGTCTCCATCACGGCCTGCAATTCACGCCGCAGGCCCTCCACGGTTTCGCCGCCGCCGGGCCGCTCCCAGCGTGCGAGCCGCGCCACGGCGGCGTCCACGCTCGCTGCGGGCAGTTCGCGGTGATAGCGGTTTTCCGCCAGGTAGCCGACGATGTGCTCGCCCGCCGCGCGGCCGAACACGATGATGTCGAGCAGCGAATTGCCGCCCAGGCGATTGGCGCCGTGCACTGAGACGCAGGCGCATTCGCCCACCGCATAAAGGCCGGGGATGGCCTCCTCGCCGTGGGCCACCGGCACCACGACCTGGCCGAAGCGGTTGGTCGGGATGCCGCCCATGGTGTAGTGGGCCGTGGGATACACGGGAATGGGCGCCTTCGCCGGGTCGATGCCCAGGAAGGTCATGGCCATTTCGCGGATGCCGGGCAGGCGCTTGGCGATGACCTCCTCGCCCAGGTGCGCCACCTGCAACAGCACGTGATCACCCTTGGGCCCGCAGCCCTTGCCCTCCTGCACTTCCGTGTAGATGGCGCGGCTCACCACGTCGCGGCTCGCCAGATCCGCCGCGTGCGGTGCATAGCGCGTCATGAAGCGTTCGCCGCGGCCGTTCACCAGATACCCGCCCTCGCCGCGCACGCCCTCGCTGATGAGCATGCCCTTGCCGGCGATGCCGGTGGGATGGAACTGGAAGAACTCCATGTCCTGCAGCGGTATGCCCGCGCGCAGCGCCATGGCCATGCCGTCGCCCGTGTTGATGCGCGCGTTGGTGTTGGTGCGGAACAACTGGCCCGCCCCGCCCGTGGCGATGAGCGTCGTCCTCGCCTCGATGATGAGCGGCTCGCCCGTTTCGATCTCGATGAGCAGCGCGCCGAGGATGTAACCCTGCTCGTCGCGCAGCAGGTCCACGGTGAAGAATTCGTCGAAGAAATGGGTGCGCGCGCGGATGTTCTGCTGATAAAGCGTATGCAGGATGGCGTGGCCGGTGCGGTCCGCCGCGGCGCAGGTGCGCGTGGCCTGGCCGCCGCCGAAGTTCTGGCTCTGGCCGCCGAAGGGCCGCTGATAAATCTTTCCGTTCCCGAGCCGCGAGAACGGCACGCCCGCGTGTTCCAGTTCGATCACCACCTGGGCGGCGGCGCGGCACATGAACTCGATGGCGTCCTGATCGCCGAGGAAATCGCCGCCCTTGACCGTGTCGTACATGTGCCAGTGCCAGTTGTCGGGCGTGACGTTGGCAAGTGCGGCATTGATGCCGCCCTGGGCGGCCACGGTATGGGAGCGCGTAGGAAACACCTTGGACACCACCGCGACCTCCGCTTCCGCGCGCGCCAGTTGCAGCGCGGCGCGCAAGCCGGAGCCACCGGCGCCGATGATGAGGGTGTCGAAACGCCTGCGCGCAATGCTCATGTGCGGGTCACCTCGAGCAGCAACCAGGCCGCCCACAGACCGAGCACGAGCAGCCAGGTCGCGAGCAGCACCAGCACCGTCAGGCGCAACGCGGCGGAATGCACGTAGTCGAGGACGACATCGCGCATGCCGACCCAGGCGTGCACCAGCACCGAAGCCGTGCTCAACGCCGCAGCGAGCGCGACCAGCGGCCGGCCGAGAACGGCGACCAGCGCCTCGTGCCCGGTGCCCGGCGCAGTGTTCCAGGTCGCAGCAAAGAGCAGAAGGAAGAACAGCAGATAGACGGCGCTGAGACGTTGCAGCAGCCAGGCGCCCAAGCCCGAGAGGCGGCTCACCATACCAGCACCGCCGCAGCGAACAGGATGACGGCGCCCAGGAACAAGGTCGCCACGGCGCTCGCGCGCGCCTTCGCCAGTGACACGCCCACGTGCACGTCGAGCAAGAGGACCCGCAGGCCCGCGAACAGGTGATGTGCCAGACTCCAGGCCAGCAGCACGAGGAACAATCTGCCGGACACGGTGGACAACCCCGTCGCCGCCGCCGCGTAGCCTTCGGGGCCTTCCAGCGCCGTCTGCAAGAGCCAGAGGCCCGGCGCCAGCGCGAGGAACAGCAGCACTCCGCTCACCCGGTGCCCGAGCGAGACCCAGGCCGTCACCGGCAGCCGGATCCGGCGCAGGTCCAGATAAACCGGACGGGCGTTGCGGTCAATCATCGGAGACGTTCCTACATGGGACTAACATGAACCGGTGTATTATGGCCCAAAAGCCGACGCCCGGTCGTCGGTGCGCGAGATGAAAGGAGTTTTTCCATGCACAGCGAATGGCAGTCCTTCCTCGTCGCCAGTGGCGCGCGACTGGCCGATGGCCATGTCGCCCATTTCGGCGATGCGACCGCCGAACGCGACGCGGTGACCGGTGACGTGCTCGCCGATCTCTCCCACTTCGGACTCATCGCCGCCAGCGGCAATGACACCGTCGAGTTCCTGCAAGGCCAGGTCACCAACGACGTGCGCCGGGTGGACGAGTCTCACAGCCAGTTGAACAGCTATTGCACGCCCAAGGGCCGCATCCTCGCCACTTTCCGGCTGTTTTACCGCGACGGCGTGCACTACCTGCGCATGCCCGCCGAACGCGTGCCCTTCGTCCTGAAACGGCTGCGCATGTACATACTTCGCTCACAGGTGCTGCTGGAGGACGCCAGCGACGCGCTGGCGCGTTTCGGCATTGCCGGGCCGCGCGCAGCCTCCCTGCTGGATGAGGCCCTGGGGGTGCAAGTGCCCCGGGAAGACGACGGCGTGCTGCAAACCGAAGACCTGGTGGTGGTGCGTACGCCGGGGGCGCGCTTCGAATGTCACGGGACTCCCGACGTCCTCGCCGCCCTGTGGCGCAAGCTCGCGGTCCACGCTCGACCGGTCGGCCGTGACGCCTGGATGCTCACCGAGATCCGCGCCGGGGTTCCCCACGTCACGGACGCCACCAGCGAGGCCTTCGTACCGCAGATGCTGAACCTTCACGCCATCAATGGCGTGAGTTTCCGCAAGGGCTGCTACACCGGCCAGGAAGTGGTGGCGCGCATGCAATACCTCGGCAAGCTCAAGCGCCGCATGTTCCTGGCGCACGTGGACGGCGCCTGCCCCGCCCCCGGTGACGAGTTGTTCGCGGCGGAGACGGAAAGCGGCCAGGGCACCGGCAAGGTGGTAAACGCACAACCTGCGCCCGGCGGCGGTTGTGACCTGCTCGCGGTCGTGCTCATCGAAGCGGTGGAAACGGGCGTTCCCGTACGCATCGGCGACGCGCAGGGGCCGGCGCTGCAATTCCTGCCGCTCCCCTACACCGTGGACGAACTGGGTGGCACCGGAGCGACGGCATGAGCGCAAGGTCGGACCGTTTCATCACCGAACTGCTGGACGAGCTGCACGCGGGACAGCTCACGCTGCCCACCTTGCCCGAGGTGGCATTGCGGGTGCGCGAGGTCGTGGACGACGAGGACGCGAACCTGGGCGACATCGTCGCGGCCATCACCACGGACGCGGCGCTCAGTGCGCGGCTCATCCGCGTGGCCAACAGCCCGCTCATGCGCGCCAGCCGGCCCGTGGAATCCGTGGACATGGCCGTCTCGCGTCTTGGCATGAAGCTGGTGCGCGACATGGTGGTGAGCATGGCCATGCAGCAGATGTTCCAGGCTACCTCCGACGTGACCGATCGCAAGCTGCGCGCGG
>JBFXES010000197.1:0-5257 GCA_050179875.1 Thiohalomonadaceae bacterium | reverse complement strand
GGGGATCTTGATGTACAGGTTCGGGCGCCCCACCTTTTCGTGCAGATGACGGGCCTCTTTCACGGAACCCTCGGTGTCATAGGCCAGGTGCGGCGACACCTCCAGGCTCAGGTAGCCGTGCAGGCCGTCGGTCTTGTCATACAGCGGCCGCAGCACGTCGCAGGCATCGCGCACATCGGTGGTGACGATCTCTTCGTAAACTTCCTGCACCGATTTGCCTGCACGGAACAGGTCCCGGATCTGGTCGTCATAGGCGTGTCCGCTGCTGATCGCCTTGTGGAAAATCGCCGGGTTGGAGGTGACGCCGCGCAGGCCGTCCTGGCGCCAGCGACGTTCCAGCTCCCCGCTGCGGAGCATGTCGCGAGTGAGGTTGTCTATCCACCAGCTTTGCCCGTAGTCGCTCAGCTGCCGCAGCGGGTTCATCGCCTGTCTCCGCTCCTCTTCGTCAGACGGACTTCTCCATGGCCGGCTGATACTTGCCTTGTTGCGCCGCGCCGTTCAGCTTGGCCCGGTGGAAGAAGGCCTTGCGCGCCTCGTCCACCTTCTTCGGATCGCCCTTCCAGCTCTTCATGACCGGGTCCTGCAGGGCGCGCGCATAGGAGAAGCTTAGGTTCCACGGCAGCTTCGGATGCCGTGCATTCATGGCGTTGAGGTTGGCGCTGGCCTGTTCGGGGGTCTGGCCGCCAGAGAGGAAGTTGATGGTCGGCACGGCGCCCGGCACGGTGCGCAGCAGCACCTCCACGGTGCGGTCGGCCACTTCTTCGGGCGTGGACTGGCGTGCATGCGACTTGCCCGCGATGACCATGTTGGGCTTGAGCACCATGAGTTCGAGCCGCACCCCATGGCGATGCAGCGCATGGAACACCGCGTGGAAGGCCATCTCACTCACCTCGGCGCACTGATCGATGGAGTGATCGCCGTCGATGAGCACCTCGGGCTCCACGATGGGCACGATGCCCTGGTTCTGGCAGTGCGCCGCATAGCGCGCGAGGACTTCGGCGTTGGCCTGGATCGCAAGTGGCGTGGGGTGCTGGGCGCCGATCTTGTAGACCGAGCGCCACTTGGCAAAGCGCGCGCCTTTCTGCTTGTAGGCCGCCAGGCGTTCCTCCAGCCCGTCCAGGCCCTGGCTGACCTTGTCGCCGCCGGTGAACGGCAGCTCCACCAGGCCCTTGTCCACCTTGATGCCCGGCACGATGCCCTGTTTCGCGCACAACTCCGGCAACGGCGTGCCGTCCGCGGCCTTCTGGTCCAGCGTCTCCTCGAACAGGATGATGCCGGAGAGATAATCGCCGATCTTTGGCGTGCCGATGAGCAGCTCGCGGTAGGCGCGCCGCGTGTCCGCATTGGAGGGAATGCCTACCGCTTCGAAGCGCTTGGTGATGGTGGGGATACTCTCGTCGGCGGCGAGGATGCCCTTGCCCGGCACCACCAGCGCAGCCACTGTGGCCTTCATGTCTTTCACTGCATCGATGACCATGTCCATGAGTCGCCTCCCGGGCAAAGAACTGCCCCTCGGTAATGGATGGGAATGACCATTTCCCTGCGCTTTCCAGAGTATAGGAATGCGCAGTGCCCGCCTGCCGCGGGTCCTTGCGCCGCCAGTATTCCTCACTCGGCGACCAGATGGAAATCCTCGCGGCGTTCGAGCACGTCCTCGGCCCAGCGCAGTGCCGCGGACACGGTAGGAAAACCAACCAGGCCGGTGGCGACGATCAACGCATGGCGGATCTCGTCACTGTCGGCCCCGCACTGCAGGGCCCGCCGCACGTGGCTGTGCACCGCGCCTTCCGAGTGCACGGCCGCGGCGGCCACCAGCTGCAGCAGGTGCACCGTTTTTTCGTCCAGCGGCCCCGCAGCGCGCGCGGCCTCGCCCAGGTGTTCCACGGCCTGGATCCAGTCCACATGGCGTTCGCGCAGCCTGCAATACCACAGCGGGATCTCGTCGTTCATGGTCGGCCCCTTGCGGGCGCGTCCGCACGCCGGTGCATCGGCCGGCTTTATGCGCCCCGTTGATTTCTATACTTCCTTATAGTCGGAGCGAACGGAGCCACGCATGCTCGAACACGACATGCAGTTGCTGCAGGCCCGCCTGGACGCCCTCGATGCCCGCATCGCCGCCCTGGAGCGCGACATGGAGGGGGCCGATCCCAAACTGCGCGAGACCTACCAGGCGCAGTTGTATGAGATCGCCGACAAGCGCCGCACGGCCATGAATCTCATGGCCGAGTTGCGCCTGCAGCAGGCCGAGGGTTGGGAACGCAGCGATCTCTGGACCGGTCTGGAGGCCGTGTTCAACGATCTGGGCGCGTTCCTCGATCGTGTCACCCATTCCTGGCCACCGCCGCCGCGTTGAGCGTCAGGCGCCGGGAGCCTGCCGGGATTTGCCGTCGCCTGCGCGACGGTCCACCGTTCCTGATCGGCCTGCGCCCGCAGGATGACTTCGCGACCGTGGTGTGCCCGCGTTCAACACGCGTGCGGTCGTGATGCAACTGGTCAGCATCTTTCCAGTGTGGGCGAAGCGCGCATGCAGCGAAGGACCCGCGGCCCACGATGAGGGCGAATTCACGTGCGCTATTCCGGACTACGGGAATTCACTGAAAATTCGTGTGGACATGAAGTGCACGAACGCGGGTCCCGCATCCGCCAACGAGCGCAAAGCAGCAGCAACTGACTCCGCACAACGTTTGTGCCCCTCGCCGCATGCATACGATGACACACTGCGCGCGCGGTCTCTCCGCACCTTCGCGCAGCTCGGTTCACCGCGCGCAACAGGTGCTCCCGACGGGTACCACGCGGCGCCGTTCTGGGGTATAAGGATTTCCCCTAACGCCGCAGGAGGCCCCGAAAATGCTGAGTCTCTTCAAGCTGACCGGCCCTATCGGCTTCCACGAAATCCTCAACTCACTGGCGGAAGGCTTCACCGTGTATGACGCCGAGGGCGGCGTCGTATTCGTGAACAACGCCGCCATCGCCCAGATGGGCGTCGCCAGCGAAGAGGAATTTCTCGCCATGCAGGATCCGGGCGTTTCTCGCATGCGCCTGTACGATCTCGAAGGTCGCCTGCTCGCGCCCGAGCAATGGCCGCATCGCCGCGCGCTGCGGGGCGAGGAGTTCGTGGACCTCGAAATGCACATCGTGGATATGCATGCCGGCCACGACTGGTACGGCAGCTTCAGCGGCACGCACGTGATGAAGGACGGTGTTTTGCATCGGGCCGTGGTGGTCACGCGCGACGTCACCGAACTGAAAAAGGCCGAGCGTGAACTGGCGCGCCGCACCCGCGAGCTGTCCAATCTGGTGGGCGATCTGGAGAGCTTCTCCTACTCGCTCGCGCACGACCTGCGTGGCCCGTTGCGCGCCGTGATCAGTTATGCGGAAATCCTGCAGGACGACTATCCGGACCTGTTCAAGGACGAACCCAGGCGACTGCTCGATCGCATCCGTCTCGGCGGGTTGCGTATGGCGGGGATCCTCGATGCCGTGCTCAACCTTTCGGTGATCGCCCGCAAGCGGCCGCGCACCACGCTGTTCGACATCTCCGCGCTCGCTTCCGAATGTGCCACAGAGCTGTTCGAGCGCCACGGCATTGCCGGCAACTTCCACTGCGCCAGTGATCTCTGGGTGCACGGCGATCCCGACCTGCTGCGCATCGCCCTTACCAACCTTCTCAAGAACGCCATCGACTACCGTTCGCCCGAGCGGGAGCTGGTGATCAGCTTCGGCGAGGCAGAGCGCAACGGGCAGCGGACCTTCCAGGTGGCCGACAACGGCATCGGTTTCGACATGGCGGAGGCGCGTTCGCGGTTGTTCAAGCCGTTTTCACGCCTCGGGGACGCGCCCCACGTGGAGGGCTGCGGCGTCGGGCTGGCCATCGTGAAGCGCATCATCGAACATCACGAAGGGACCATCGGCGCGGAATCAGCCCGCGGCGAGGGCACCCGTTTCTTCTTCACCCTCGGCAATCCGTTGCAGGCCGCAACGGCTGCCTGAAGACTCAGTCGCGGCGCGCGATGCGCGCGATGATCGGCTGTTCCTCCACGGCCCAGGCGTGTGGCATGGCGGGCGTGAGATGGCCGACGCCCACGCGGCCATGACGGTCCAGGCCGATGATGCCCGCGTCTTCACCCACGCTGTCGCGCATGTCTGCAAGCACGCCGTCTATCGCCCGCTGAATGCCGCCGTCCGCGGCCCTGGCGCAGACCGCCGCGGCGGTGACAAAGCGCATCATGAGTTCGCCCTTGCCCGTGGCCGATACCCCCGCGTTCGCGGTGGCGTAGTTACCCGCGCCCGGGAGAGGCGTGTCACCGATACGCCCCGGCAGCTTGAGGGTGACGCCGCCTGTGGAGGTAGCCGCGGCGATGTGCCCGTGAACGTCCAGGGCCACGGCGCCCACGGTGCCCGCGGGCAGTTCGGGATGGCGCGCGAGGAGGTCGTGCAGACGGGGCAGGTAGGCGTCGCCACGCTCCTGCATGGCCTTGCGGGCCCGCGCCCAGCCGGCGCGCCGCTCGGGGATGATCGGGTCGTGGTCGGCAAAGCCGAGGGCCCGCGCGAAGCACAGCGCGCCCTCGCCCGCCAGCAGCACGTGATCGGTCTGCTCCATCACGGCGCGCGCCACCGCCACGGGATTTCTCACGCGCCTGAGCGCGGCCACATTGCCGGTGCGCAGGCCTGCCGACACCATGACCCCGGCGTCCATCTCCGCCTCGCCGTCCAGGTTGAGCACCGAGCCGGTACCGGCGTTGAAGGCCGGATCATCCTCCAGCACCATCACCGCGGCGATCACGGCGTCCAGTGCGCTGCCGCCCTGCGCCAGCATTGCGCGCCCCGCAGCGGCGGCCCGGCGCACGCCTTGCAGCGCCGGTTCCACGTGCACTCCCCCGCATACGCCCGCACCGCCGTGCACCACGATGGCGTACATGGTCGCCTCCCACACCACCTGTCCAGAAAAGCCTATGCGCGGTCACGTCCTGCGCCAAGCGGGCGTTTGTCCGTGGCCGCGTGCTGGCCGATGCTTTGCGAAGACGGCAACAGGTTCGGCCCATGCGTCCCAACCTCGGGCTGGTCTGCATCACGCGCAGCGGCGCCTTGCGTTACCGTACAGTGACGCGCACATGCCTGTTGGCTGCAAGGCCGGCGGCGCGGACGGGCGGAGGCGCTGCGCGCGGCCATTGCGCGCCTGCCACCGCCCGTGCGCGCAGTGAACAACGAGAACAACGAGGTCATGACCTCACGGGGTGACCGGCGAGAGCCGATCTTT
>JBFXES010000196.1:0-5423 GCA_050179875.1 Thiohalomonadaceae bacterium | reverse complement strand
GTGCCACATATTTCGATAGGCATCTTCCAGGTGACGCGAGAAGCGGGCGGGATTGCCCAGGGCGCTTGCGGCCAGGCGTTCCCGCATGCCGGCGCGAAGACTGGCCAGGCGTTCGCGGTCCTGGGCGAGCCTGACGGCGGTCTCCACGTACTCGTCCGAACCGGCGCAGACCAGTTCGCCAAGACCGACGGCGGTCAGGATGCTGGCGGACACGCGGCTGACGAAGCTGTCTCCCGGCAGCGTGATCACCGGCACGCCCATGGAGAGCGCCTCGCAGGTGGTGGTGCCGCCCGAGTACGGGAAGGGATCGAGCGCGATGTCCACGTCGTTGTAGGCGGCGAGGAGTTCATCGTGCGGCGAGTCGCCTTCGATGTGCAGGCGTTCCGGCGCGATCCCCAGTTCGGCAAATTGCGCCAGCACGCCGCTGCGCCAGTTAGGATCCTTGCCGAGCCGGGTCTTCAGGAATAACCGCGCGCCCTCGCAGCGGTGGAGGATCTGCGCCCAGAGGCCCGTGACTTCGTGGTTGAATTTCGTACCGTTGTTGAAACACCCGAAGATGATGCCGTCGTTCCTGTAGGCCGGCAGGGGACCGACCGGCGGCGCGTAGTCCGGGCGTGCGTAGCACAAGTAGCTCTCGGGCAGTCGCACGATCTCTTCGGTGAATCGCTGCCGTCCGCCCGGTGGCACGACCTGGGCGTCGGCGATCAGGTAATCCATGGCGGGGACCGCAGTGGTGTTGAAGTAGCCGATCCAGGTCACCTGCACGGGCGCGGCGCGTTCCGCGAACATGGGCAGCCGGTTGTGCTCGGTGTGGCCGGCGAGGTCGACCAGGATGTCGATCCCGTCCGCACGGATCCTGGCCGCGAGTTCGGAGTGAGTCAGACCCAGGGACGAATGCCAGTGATCCGACGCCTTGCGAAGGAGTTCCGTATGTTCGTCTTCGTTCACCACGTCGCTGTAGACGCAGATTTCGAAAGCGTCCGGATCGTGGGCCTGGAGGGCCGGCAAGAGGAAATAGCCGACGGGATGCCGGCGCAGATCGGGTGACACGTACCCCACCTTGAGGCGGCGTTCCGGATCCGGCGTGTTGGCCAGCGGCGGTGCCACCCACCCGGCGAAGCGTTCGCTGTAGCGCAGATGCTCGGCATAGATGTCATCAATGGACAATCCCGGCGTGTAGTGCAGCCCCATGAAGTAATGGGAGTGGAGGACCGGTGAGCCGGTATTGAGTCTCAACGCTTCGAGGTTGTGGTGCAGGGATTCCTTCAGCAGCCCGGCGGCACGGTAGGCCCCGGCGATATTGTTGTGAGCATCGGCGTAATCAGGGGCGAGTGCCAATGCCGCGAGCAAGTACCCGATCGCCACCGCCGATTGGCCCTGGCGCAGGCTGCATGCGCCGAGGCCGTTGAGGGCTATGGGCGATCGCGGATTCAGGGAAAGGGCGCGGCGGAATGCATCGGCTGCGCGGCCGACCTCGCAGG
The DNA here is from genome assembly GCA_050179875.1 of Thiohalomonadaceae bacterium. Classification (GTDB taxonomy): domain Bacteria; phylum Pseudomonadota; class Gammaproteobacteria; order Thiohalomonadales; family Thiohalomonadaceae; genus JALOAT01. Next base: position 3,942 of record JBFXES010000196.1, on the reverse strand, counting down.
TGTGCAACAGGGCGACACCCAGGTTGATGTGGGCCTCGGGATACGTTTCGTCCAGCCGGATCGCACGTTCACAGCAGGCGATGGCTTCCGCGCTGCGGCCGCGTGCATGCAGCGCGAGCCCGAGATTGCTGTGCCATGCGGCGATGCGGCCGCAATCGGGAAAGCGCAGTGAACGTTCCATCAAGGCGATGGCCTTGTCGTAGTTCTGCTGCTGGTATTCGAGGACACCGAGGAAGTGAATGGCCTCGGCCTGCCTCGGATGCTTCTTCAATACCGCCTCGTACAACCGCCGTGCCTCATCGAATCGACCCGATTGATGTGCCTGCATGGCGTCATTGAGCAGCGGACGTCTCGGCGGCTGCCGGGCCTTGGTTCCATGCATCATTTTTCGTCAGCCCCCCTATCCGCCGGCTTTTTTGCGTGCCGTTGCACACCATTGCTGTTCCAGTAACGCAAGCGCCGCCTCTCGCACTCATCGGTGTCGTTGGTTTTCTGGCGCGTCGTCGATGAACAGGAGTGATGCACAAGCTATGCCATGCAAAGTGCGGCCGGTTTAGGGGGGACCCCCGGGGCCAATGCACGGGAAGCGGTGTCGCTGTATTTAAAAAAATCCGGCCCCCTTGCGAGGGCCGGATTTGCTACGCGCAGAGACTTACTCGAACGGCTTCGGCGCCGGGGTCTTGTCAGAGGACGGCGGCAGGATCGGCATCTGGAACGAGGGCTGCTCGCCGGTCAGCGTCTTCAGGAAGGCGACGATCTGACGGTTCTCCTTGTCCGAGAAACGCTTGCCCAATTGCAGCCGGCCCATGATGTCCACCGCTTCGGTCAGGGTTTCAGCTTCGCCGTCGTGGAAGTACGGATACGTCAGTTCCACGTTGCGCAGCGTGGGAACCTTGAACATGAAGCGATCCGCGTCCTTGCCGGTGACGGCCACGCGGCCCTCCGCCGGGCTCTTGGCCTTGTACGGCTGCACCACGCCCATCTTCTGGAACGAGTTGCCGCCCACGGCGGGTCCGTTGTGGCAGCTCACGCATCCGCTGTCCTTGAACAGCTTGTAGCCGGCCAGTTCCTCCGCGGTCAGCGCGTCCTTTTCGCCCAGCAGCCAGCGGTCGAAACGGGAATTGGGCGTGACCAGGGTCTTCTCGAATTCGGCGATGGCCGTGGTCACCATGTCGATGTCGATCTTGTCCTTGCCAAAGACCTGCTTGAACTCATAGACATAACCGGGAATGGACTGCAGTACGTCCACCGCCAGCGTATGCGTGAAGGCCATCTCGCCGGGGTTGGCGATGGGGCCTCCGGCCTGCTCCTTCAGGTCCGCCGCACGGCCGTCCCAGAACTGGACGAAGTTCAGGCTGGAGTTGAGCACCGTGGGGGCATTGATGGGTCCCTGAGCCCAGTTATGGCCGATGGAGGTCTTCAGGTTGTCGGTGCCGCCCATGCTCAGGTTGTGGCAGGAGTTGCATGAGATGAAACCGGATTTCGAAAGCCGGGGATCGAAATACAACTTCTTGCCCAACTCCACTTGGGCCAGATTGATGTTCTGGACCGGAAAAATGGGTTGGATGGGTTCCTGGGCGTTGGCCTGGGCGGAAAGCACGGCGACGCTCATTACCACCCCGCTGCACAACAGTTTGATTTTCATGTTGCCTCCATATGTCCACTCGTCGGAGTGCCTGCATCCGGGTTAAGGAAAAGGCCCGGTTAGAATCCGTCTAGAACAACCCAAAGATCAATCAGGCTATTTCCTATCCGCACCGCTCCGGTCGCGGAGCGAAGACTCCCTTCATCGGGCAGGTATTCATTGAATGCCGTTACGCCCGCAAACAATGAGCGGATGCCAGGCTCAGCCCGGGAATGCCACGGGCGGAACACACTGTCAGGCTTTTGACACGGAGCACATTTTTTTCCGGCAACCCGCGCGACTGGAGGCAATTCTTTGCCGCCTGCTTTTGCCGTCCCAGTGGGGCGGGATATCGCAACTAATTGACTAGTCTCGTAAATGTTGTGATGGCACAGGCATTGCTTTGTCCAGGCAGAGGCAATCCGGAGATCCGCCATGCCATCCAAGCTCGACAACGCCCTGGGCATCCACGAAGCCGCCTTGCGCCTGCGGGCCCAGCGTGCGGAATTGCTCGCGAGCAATCTCGCCAACGCCGACACCCCCAACTACAAGGCGCGTGACATCGACTTCAAGTCGGTGCTCGCCGCTGCGCAATCGGCGCAGGGCGGGGGCGGGTTGCAGACCACCCATGCGCGCCACCTGAGCGAGACCGGTACGGCGGCGTCGCCGGAAGTCCTTTATCGCATTCCCCTGCAGCCTTCCATCGACGGCAACACCGTGGATGCGCAGCGGGAGAAGTCCGAATTCATGCAGAACGCGATCCAGTATCAGGCCAGCCTGCACTTCATCGACGGCCAGCTGAAGATCCTGCGCACTGCGATTCGAGGTGACTAAGCATGTTCAAGGTATTCGACATCGCCGGATCGGCGCTCAGCGCACAGACGCTGCGCCTCAACACCACCGCGAGCAACCTGGCCAATGCGGACAGCGTCAGTTCGAGCACGGAACAGACCTACCGTTCGCGTCAGCCCGTGTTCGCGGCGGCCCTGAGCGAGGCGCGCGAGGCCGTGGGCGTGGAGGTGCGGGGCATCGTGGAGAGCCAGGCGCCCCTGCGTCAGGAATACCGGCCCGATCACCCCATGGCCAACGAACAGGGCTATGTGTTCCGGCCCAACGTGAATGCGGTGGAGGAGATGGCCAACATGATCTCCGCATCCCGCGCCTATCAGAGCAACGTCGAAGTCATCAACACCGCCAAGCAACTGGCGTTGAAGACCCTCACGCTGGGCCAGTGACAGGGAGCTGAACCATGACCGGCGGCATCAACGAAACCCAATCCCTGCTCGACAGCCTCGGCCTGTCGCGCAGGCCGGATAGCAGGAAGAACAACAACGAACTGGGCGCGGACGCGTTCATGAAGCTGATGCTGACGCAGATGCAGAACCAGGACCCGCTCAGCCCCATGGAAAACGGCGAGTTCCTGGCGCAGATCGCACAGTTCAGCACCGTATCCGGTATCAAGGAGCTCAACACCGCCTTTTCCGGCCTTTCTGCGGCCATGCAGTCCAATCAGGCGCTGCAGGCGTCGACCCTGGTCGGCCGCACGGTGTTGCTGCCGTCGGACAAGGCCGTGCTCACCAGCGGCAGCGAGGTCAGCGGCACCGTCTTCACGCCAGCCAACACGAACCACTTGAAGGTGAACGTCTACAAGGCCGGCGAACTGGTGCACACCATCGATCTGGGCGAGCAGCCCGCCGGCGACATTCCGTTCACATGGGACGGCACCCTGCAGGACGGCACCAAGGCGGTCCCCGGCGCCTACGAACTCAAGGCGGAAGGCAGCTTCGGTGGCGAGCCGCAGGCACTGGAAACCTTCGTTTACGACAACGTCCAGAGTGTGGATCTCGGCTACGGGAAGGGTATCCGCATCAACCTGGCCAATCTCGGCACGGCCAATTTTGGCGACGTCATTCAAATCAAGTGATCCCGCGCGGGGAAGAGGAGAAAAAACATGTCATTCCAAACGGCACTGAGTGGTTTGACTGCGGCGTCGGGCAACCTGAACGTCACCGGCCACAACATCGCGAACGCCAGCACCACGGGGTTCAAGTACTCGCGCGCGGAGTTCGCGGACGTATATGCAGTGAGTTTCGGTGGCGTGGCCAAGACGGCCACCGGGTCCGGGGTGCGCCTTGCCAATGTGGCGCAGCAGTTCACGCAAGGTAACGTGGACTTCACCGACAACAACCTCGACCTCGCCATCAGCGGCGAAGGTTTCTACATGATGAGTGACAATGGCTCACGCGTGTACAGCCGCGCCGGCAACTTCAGCCTCGACCGCGAAGGCTACGTGGTGAACGCACATGGCCACCGGCTTC
>JBFXES010000195.1:0-5440 GCA_050179875.1 Thiohalomonadaceae bacterium | reverse complement strand
GTACGGTGAGGTTGTTGTGGATGACCAGGCCGTTGTGCAGCACGGTCACGCGCGCGGCCTCGATGCCCTGGGCGGTCTTGCGCGGCGCGCGGAACACCACCTCGAAGGTCTGCCAGGCCGAGGGCGCCTTGGTGGCGTTGACCAGCGGCGCCGCCACACCGTAGACGGCGCCGCAGTCGAGCGCGGTCGGCTTCTTCACGCCCCAGGAATCGAGGATCTGCAACTCGTAGCGGCCTTGCAGGTACACGCCGCTGTTGGCCTTGTCCTGTCCTTGGGCGCGGGGCATGTCGGGACAGCGGAATTCCAGGTGCAGGAAGAAGTCGCGGAATGTGACGCGGGTCATGATGTCGCCCGCGCCCGGCACCACCTCCAGGAAGCCGCCTTCCACCTTCCAGCGGGGACGCCCGCCCTCGCGCGCCTGCCAGTCCGACATGACCTGGCCCGCGAACAGCACCACGGCATTGGACGGCGGTGTGGCGCGCGTTTCCACGGCGATCCCTTCGGTGGGCTGGGCGTTCTTCCCTTAACTTAGGGAACCTCTGCAAAAGTGAGCCATCCGCGGATAGGAGCCTCGCAAGTGATTGAAAACACGCCAACGCCGTTTGGTCGTGAACGTCCCAACCGGACTTTTGCAGAGGTTCCTTAGAACCGGGTGCAAGGGCTGCAAGGGCCGGCGCGGTATACAGGCGGCGGAGCTTGATAGTAGAATCGCGGGCCACGTGTGGCGGTTTCCCGCCGTTCTCCGCCAACCATAACCAGAACATGAACCTGAATTTTCTCGATTTCGAGCAGCCGATCGCCGAGCTGGAAGCCAAGATCGAAGAGCTGCGCTACGTGGGCGACGACAACGAGATCAACATCAGCGAAGAGATCGCCCGTCTCGAAGCCAAGAGCCGCAGTCTCACCGAGACCATCTTCGCCAATCTCAAGCCCTGGCAGGTGGCGCAGCTGGCGCGTCATCCGCAGCGGCCGTACACGCTCGACTACATCCAGCACCTGTTCACCGATTTTGAGGAACTGCACGGCGACCGCGCCTTCGCGGACGATCCCTCCATCGTGGGCGGTCTCGCGCGCCTGGACGGCCGCGCGGTCATGGTCATCGGCCAGCAGAAGGGCCGTGACACCAAGCAGAAGATCTACCGCAACTTCGGCATGCCCCGTCCCGAGGGTTATCGCAAGGCCCTGCGCCTGATGCAGATGGCCGAGAAGTTCCACCTGCCCATCGTCACCTTCATCGACACCCCGGGCGCCTACCCGGGCGTGGGTGCGGAGGAGCGCGGCCAGAGCGAGGCCATCGCACGCAACCTGCTGGTGATGTCGCGCCTCAAGACGCCCATCGTGTGCACGGTGATCGGCGAGGGCGGTTCCGGCGGCGCCCTGGCCATCGGCGTGGGCGATCGGGTGATGATGCTGCAGTACAGCACCTACTCGGTCATCTCACCCGAGGGCTGCGCCTCCATTCTCTGGAAGAGCGCCGACAAGGCGCCGGAGGCCGCCGAGGCCCTGGGCATCACCTCGGGCTGCCTGAAGGAACTGGGGCTCATCGACCGCATCATCCCCGAACCCCTGGGCGGCGCCCACCGCGATCCCGCGGTCGCCGCGCGCAACGTCAGGGACGCGCTGCTGGAGAGCCTGGATCTGCTGGAAAAGACCCCCGTGGACCGGCTGCTGGAACAGCGTTATCGCCGGCTCATGGGTTACGGCAACTTCGCCGAGGCCTGAGGCGGGGCCCGCGGGCCGTCGCCGCGGTACACTCCGTCCCATGGGCTTCGAACCCGCTCAACTCCTTTCCGTACTGCGCCGGCTGCCGCCGGCGCAGCGCTATCTGGTCGCCTTCAGCGGCGGCTGCGATTCCACGGTGCTGCTGCATGCGCTGGTGATGCTGCGCGAGACGTTGGCCGCGCCCATTGCCGCCCTGCACGTGGACCACGGCCTGCAAGCCCAGTCCGAAGCCTGGGCGCGCCGTTGTGAGGCGCAGTGCGCCTCATGGCAGGTTCCCTTCATCGGCAGGCGCGTGAATGCGCGCGCCCGCGCCGGAGAGAGCGGCGAGGCCGCCGCCCGCCATGCGCGCTACGCGGCGCTGCGTGCAGCCATGCAAGCGGGCGACGTGCTGCTCACCGCCCATCATCGCGACGATCAGGCCGAGACCTTTTTGCTGCAACTGTTGCGCGGCGCCGGCCCGCGAGGCCTGGCGGCCATGCCCGAGTGCGCGCCCTTCGGCGCCGGGCACCTGGCGCGTCCGCTGCTCGGTTTTGCGCGGGACGAACTGTGCGCCTATGCGCGGCAGGCGGGGCTGCAATGGATCGACGACCCCAGCAACTTCGACACGGTGTTCGATCGCAATTTTCTTCGCAATGAGGTGATGCCCGCGCTGCGGGGGCGCTGGCCGGCAGCGGGCCGCGTGATTGCGCGCGCCGCCGCGCACCAGGCGGAAGCCGCGGAGCTGCTGGATGTGCTGGCAGAAGGCGATGCAGCGCAGGCGAGGACAGGGGAGGCGCTGTCGGTGTCCGCACTGCGCGCGCTTTCCGGTGCCCGCGCGCGCAATCTCCTGCGCTGGTGGATCCACCGCCGGGGGCTGCCCGTGCCGGATGCCGGGCGTTTGCATCGCATCCTGGACGAGGTGGTGGGCGCGCGCGCGGATGCCGAGCCCCGGGTGAACTGGCCGGGTGCCGAAGCACGCCGTTATCGCGACGGGCTTTTCGTGCTGCCGCCCCAGGCCCCGGTACCGGCCGCTGCGCTGCCGTGGGACGGCTGTACCGAGCTGGTCGTGCCGGGCATGGGCAGACTGAGCGCCGTCGACGCGCCAGGCGCGCTGGCCCCGGGCGTGCGCGCTATGGGCCTGACGGTCCGTTTCGGTGCGGCCGGCGTGCGCTGCCGTCCCGCCGGGCGCACCCATCATCACGCCCTCAAGAAGCTGTGGCAGGAGGCGGGCGTGCCGCCCTGGGTGCGCGAGCGCACGCCGCTCGTCTTCGCGGACGGACGGCTCGCGGCCGTGGTTGGCCGCTGGACCTGCGAAGAATTCACGGTTTCTGCGGGAGAAACGGGGTGGTTGCCCGTTTGGCGACCGTTCGACGTTGAAACCCAAGGCGAAAACGGGGACAATTTGCCGGGCCCCGCGCCTTAGTCACGATTTCTTCCTCCTGTGCAGGAATCGGGCTAGTCCTCCCCGTCTCAATCCGAAGCCAGACTTGATGACCAAGTACGTTTTCATCACGGGCGGTGTCGTTTCTTCTCTCGGGAAGGGCATCGCGTCGGCCTCTCTTGCTGCGCTGCTTGAAGCGCGCGGTCTCAAGGTCACCCTCCTCAAGCTGGACCCGTACATCAACGTGGACCCGGGCACCATGAGCCCCTTCCAGCACGGCGAAGTCTTCGTCACCGAGGACGGCGCCGAGACCGATCTCGACCTGGGCCATTACGAGCGTTTCGTCCGCACCACCATGACGAAGCGCAACAATTTCACCACCGGCCGCATCTACGAGAACGTCATCCGCAAGGAGCGTCGCGGCGACTATCTCGGCGGCACGGTGCAGGTGATCCCGCACATCACCGACGAGATCAAGCGCTGCATCAAGGCCGGCGCCGAGGGCTACGACGTGGCCATGGTGGAGATCGGCGGCACGGTGGGCGACATCGAGTCCCTGCCGTTCCTCGAGGCCATTCGCCAGATGGGCGTGGAGCTGGGGCACGACAACGTGCTCTACATGCACCTGACCCTGCTGCCCTACATCCCCACCGCCGGCGAGCTGAAGACCAAGCCCACCCAGCACTCGGTGAAGGAACTGCGCTCCATCGGTATCCAGCCCGACATCCTGGTGTGCCGCTCCGATCGCCCGCTGCCCGAGGACGAAAAACGCAAGATCGCGTTGTTCACCAACGTGGAAGAGCGCGCGGTCATCGGCCTGGAGGACGTGGACACCATCTACAAGATCCCGCTGCGCCTGCACTCCCAGCGCCTCGACGACATCGTGGTGGACAAGCTGCGCATCAGCGCGCCCGCCGCGAACCTCAGCGAGTGGGAGAACGTGGTGGAGGCCCTGGCCCATCCCACGGGGCAGGTGACCATCGCCATGGTGGGCAAGTACGTGGATCTCACCGAATCCTACAAGTCCCTGTCCGAGGCCCTCATCCACGCCGGCATCCACACCCGTACCAGGGTGAAGATCGTCTACGTGGACTCGGAGGAGATCGAAAAGCACGGCACGGACGTGCTTGAGGGCATGGACGCCATCCTGGTTCCGGGCGGCTTCGGTGAACGCGGCGTGGAAGGCAAGATCCGCACCGTCCGCTATGCGCGCGAGCACAAGGTGCCGTATCTGGGCATCTGTCTCGGCATGCAGGTGGCGGTGATCGAATACGCCCGCAACGTGGCGGGCCTCGAAGGCGCCCACAGCACGGAATTCCGCCAGGACTGCGCCCATCCGGTCATCGCCATGATCACCGAGTGGACCACCGCCGAAGGCACCGTGGAAAAGCGCACCGCCGGTTCCGATCTGGGCGGCACCATGCGCCTCGGCGGCCAGCAGTGCCGCCTCGCACCGGGTTCGCGTGTGCGCGACATCTACGGCAAGGACGTGATCGTCGAACGCCACCGCCATCGCTACGAGGTCAACAACGGCTACCGGCAGAAACTGGTCGATGCCGGCCTGCGCGTGACGGGCACCTCGCTCGACGAGAACCTGGTGGAGGTCATCGAACTGGCCGACCATCCGTGGTTCGTGGCTTGCCAGTTCCATCCGGAGTTCACCTCCACACCGCGCGACGGCCACCCGCTGTTTACCGGTTTCGTGAAGGCTGCACGCGAGCAGAAGGAGCGCCAGGGCCGATGAATCTTTGCGGTCACGAGGTCGGCCTCGACCAGCCGTTATTTCTCATTGCCGGACCCTGCGTCATCGAGAGCGAGGGCCTGGTGCTGGACATCGCCGGGCAACTGAAGGAGATCACCTCCACGCTCGACATGCCGTTCATCTTCAAGGCCTCCTTCGACAAGGCCAACCGCACCTCTTCCCGGAGCTATCGCGGCCCCGGCATGGAAGAGGGCTTGCGCATCCTCGACAAGGTGCGCGACACCTTCCGGGTGCCGGTGCTGACCGATGTGCACGAGGACACGCCCCTGGCCGAGGTGGCCGCCGTGGTGGACGTGCTGCAAACCCCCGCGTTCCTCTGTCGCCAGACGAATTTCATCCAGGCCGTGGCGCGCCAGGGCAAGCCGGTGAACATCAAGAAGGGGCAGTTCCTCGCCCCCTGGGACATGCGCAACGTGGTGGAGAAGGCCCGCGAGGCGGGCAACGATCGCATCATGGTCTGCGAGCGCGGCGTGTCCTTCGGCTACAACACCCTGATTTCGGACATGCGCGGTCTGGCCATCATGCGCGAAACCGGCTGTCCTGTGGTGTTCGACGCCACCCATTCGGTACAGCAACCGGGCGGGCAGGGCAGCAGT
>JBFXES010000194.1:0-5453 GCA_050179875.1 Thiohalomonadaceae bacterium | reverse complement strand
CAACCGGACTTTTGCAGAGGTTCCCTAAACAATCTTCGCGCGTAGCGCATCCTTCAAATATCGCGTCCCGTAGGCGCTGCGCGCCAACGTGACCTACGACTACAGAACACCCTCAACGCGTTTTCTCGCCCTCAAGCCTGTTCATCATCACCAACAATTCCGCCTCGCCGCGCGAAAGCCCGCAGATATCCATGAGTTCTTCCACCCCCGCCCCCTTGCGCAGCAGTTTGCTTGCCTGCTCATAGGACCTCGCATCCGGATCGTCGTGCTGTTCCTGACGCAATCCCAGTTCGTCCTGCCGTTTGGTGACGTGGCGCAGCCCCTGTTCGGCGAGCGCCAGTCGCTGTCCGACGCTCATGGCGGCGCTGCCCAGGGAGCGCACGTCGCGCAGCACGGTTTCCAGGCGCGCGCGTTCGGCGCGGATCTGCTTCTGCAGGCGCAACGCCAGCAGCAGCGCCCAGAGCGCGACGGCGAGTGCTGCCAGTGAAAGGATCAGTTCCATGTTCATGCGTATTCGTCGATATGTCCGTCGGCCGGCGGCTCGTCGGCGGGATGGGACGGCGGTTGCGGCGTGTCGCGCCTTTCGCGCTTGCCCGTGTCCTGTTCCTGCTCTTCGCGCCGGCGTCGCGTCTCGTCCTGAGCAGGCACCGGCCAGATGGGCTTTCCCGGGGTGACGCGCCCGACGTCCGGCATGGCCTACTCCAGGCTGAACAGCCGGGCGTGATCGATGAGGATGACGAGTTCCTCGCCCTGGTGGCTCACGCCCTGGATGAATTTTGCGCTTTCGTCGTTGCCCACGTTGGGCGCCATTTCGATCTCCGCGGACGGGATGTTCATCACCTCGGCCACGCTGTCTACCACGATGCCGACCACCTGCTCGCCGTTCTCGATGATGACGATGCGCGTGGCATCGTCCATTTCGCGGGGTTGCAACCCGAAGCGCTGACGTGTGTCGATCACCGTCACCACGTTGCCGCGCAGGTTGATGATGCCCAGCACGAAATCGGGCGCGCCGGGCACCGGCGCGATCTCCGAAACCTTGAGCACCTCGCGCACCTGCATCACGTTGATGCCGTATTTCTCGGCATCGAGATGAAAGGTGACGAAGCGGCTGGCGTCATGCGCCGCCCGGGCCTCGGTAATCTTCGCCGTCTGTTTTTGCGCAGTCGCGTTCATGACAAATCTCCCATGCCTTCTTCCGACCACTCCAGTCCCGCCTCGGACGCACCGGCCGCCAGCAGGCGAGCGAAGGCTGCCGGGTCGATGAGCGCACACATGTGCTGGATCACGGTCCCTGCCAGCCAGCTGCGCGAGGTGCGCGTGGTGCGCCAGCGCACCTGATCGGGTTCCAGGGTGATCACCTCGGCCACGCTGTCGCAGGCCAGGCCCCAGTCGCCTTCGCCGATGAAGACGATGCGCGTGGAGCGCTCCGCCGCGCTGGTGGTCAGGCGCGCGCGCCGTTCCTGGGGCAGCACCAGCAGCGCGGTGTCCACCACGGGCACGCTGCGCCCGCGGTAGCGCACCAGGCCGAGGAACCAGTCCACGTGACGCGGCAGCGGCGTCACCGGCGAGGCCTCCCACTCCTGCACGCCGGAGAGCTCCACCAGCGGCACGGCGAGCATGAGTCCGGCGGTGCGAAACAGCATGGCCTGGAACCGCTGGCGTCCCCATTCCGGCGGCGGCGCGACCTCCTGAGGCGCGGGCGCAGCCGCAACCGCATTCGCCGGCGCCGGTGCATCCACCACGGGCGCTGCGGGCGCAGGTGCCGGTGGCGGCGGCGCTTCCTCGGCCAGTTCGGGCACTTCGCGCAGCAACGCCTCGAGATAGACGTCGAGCGCCTGACGCTCGTCCACCAGGGTGTGGGTGCGCGGGGCGGGCCTGTTCATGAGCCGGTCCTCACCGCGGGTTCGCCGCCGGCAAACAACTGGTTGAGCAGCGCGGTATAGGCGATGACCCCGCGCGCCTGCGGATTGACGTAATTGAGCGGCGCGCCGTGCTGGCTCGCCTCGCGGAACTGGGTGTCCACCGGGATGACCGTCTTCGCCAGCACGTCGGGAAAGCGATCGCGCAGCGCCGTGAGGCTTTCCAGCGAGGACTGCACGCGCCGGTCGAACATGGTGGGGACCACCACGTAGGGCAACGGCCGCTTGCGCGCGCGCAGGATCATGCCCAGAGTGTGCAACATGCGCTCCAGGCCCTTCATGGCCAGGAATTCAGTCTGTACCGGAATGAGCAGTTCGTTGCTGGCGGCAAGGGCATTCACCATGAGCACGCCCAGCACGGGCGGGCAGTCCACGAAGGCCGCGTCGAACTGCTGGCCGCATTGCGCCAGGGCGCGCGCCAGCACCAGGCCCATGCCCTCGCGCGCGCCGAGCTGGCGGTCCAGGGTGGCGAGGGCGCTGGACGCGGGCAACAGGTGCAGGTTGGCAAAGCGTGTGGGCCGGATCAGTCCGGCGGGATCGGGATGCGGCGCGTTCTGGAACAGCGAGTAGACGCTGTGATCCAGTGTGTCCGGGTCGAAGCCGAAATAGGTGGTGAGCGATCCGTGCGGGTCCAGGTCCACCATCAGCGTGCGATAGCCGCGCTGGGACAGCAGCCCGGCGAGGGTCACCGCGGTGGTGGTCTTGCCTACACCGCCCTTCTGGTTGGCAACGGCGAACACCCGCATCATAGGCCCCCGCTGCGCTGGATTTCCAGCAGGCGGCGCGAGTCCTTGTCGGCCAGCACCACCACCAGCACGCGGCGGTTGCGCATGCGCCCGGCCGCGGTGGCGTTGTCGGCCACCGGCCGGTATTCGCCGAAGCCCACGGCCGACATGTTCTCCGGCTTCACGCCCTGGTTCATGAACACGTGCACCACGCTGGCCGCGCGCGCGGCCGAGAGCTCCCAGTTGGACGGGAAGGCATAGGTGTTGATGGGCACGTTGTCCGTGAAGCCTTCCACCTGGATCTGGTTGGGATATTTCTTCAGGACGTTGGCGATGCGCTGCAGGATGGGAATGGCCGTGTCCTCCAGTTCCGCGCTGCCGCTCTCGAACAGGAAGGAGGTGTTGAGCTCCAGTTCCACCCAGAAGTCCTCGCGGCGCACGCGCACCATCTCGTCCTCGATGAAGGGCAGCATGGCCTGTTCGAAGTCGGTGGCGATCTGCACCAGTTGCTCGATGGGATTGTCGGGCGGGTCGCCCGCCCGGTGCTCCACGGGCTCGATGACCCTGGGCCTGCCCGAAAGCCCGTCGTCACCCACCTGCACCGGCTGCACGCTCTTGGGCGTGGTGTTGAAGGCGGTGATGAGGGTGTCGGACAGCACGCGATACTTGCCCTCGTTGATGGAGGAAATGGCGTACATCACCACGAAGAAGGCGAACAGCAGGGTGATGAAATCGGCATAGGAGACGAGCCAGCGCTCCAGGTTGTCGTGCTCCTCGTGGCGGTTCCGCTTGCGCGCCATGGCGGCCTCAGTGCAGGAAACCCTGCAGCTTGGTTTCGATGTTGCGCGGATTCTCGCCTTCCGCGATGGACACGATGCCCTCGATCATCATGTAGCGGAACTGCGCCTGGGCATGAATGGCGCTGCGCAGCTTGTTGGCGAGCGGGATGTAGAGCAGGTTGGCGAAACCCACGCCGTAGATGGTGGCGACGAACGCGACGGCGATACCGTGACCCAGCTTGCTCGGGTCCGACAGATGGTTCATGACCTGGATGAGGCCCATCACCGCGCCCAGGATGCCGATGGTGGGGCTGTAGCCGCCCATGCTTTCGAACACCTTGGCGGCGGCCAGATCGCTGTGTTCGCGGGTTTCCACTTCCAGTTCGAGGATGGCGCGCATCACCTGCGGCTCGCTGCCGTCCACCAGCAGTTGCAGGCCCTTGCGGGCGAAGGGATCGGGCTCGGTCTCGGAAATGGATTCCAGACCCAGCAGGCCTTCCTTGCGCGCGGTGTTGCTCCACTCGACGATCTTTTCGATGGCCTCGTCGGCGGCGATGCGCGGCGGGCGGAAGACCCACTTGAGCATGCGCAGGCCGCGCATGAACGTGGTGAGCGGCGACTGCAGCATCACCGCCCCCAGCGTGCCGCCGAGCACGATGAGCGCCGCGGGCGCATTGACCAGCGTGCTGGCGCTGCCGCCCTCCAGGTACTGGCCGCCCAGGATGGCGCCGATACCGAGGACCAGACCGAGGATGGTGAGAATATCCATGTTCACTGCACCCGTTGTGTAAGGGCCGTACCGATGTCCTGCAGGGGAAGCACCTGGTCGGCGAGGCCGGCGTCCACCACCGCGGCGGGCATGCCGTACACCACGCAGGTGGCCTCGTTCTGCGCCCACACCGCGGAGCCGCCCTGCTTCAGCAGGCGCGCGCCCTCGCGGCCGTCGGCGCCCATGCCGGTGAGCACCACGGCGAGCACCTGGCCCGGGAAGGCCCGCGCCAGGGACGTGAACGTGGTGTCCACGGATGGCTTGTAGGTCTGCCCCGGCGCGCTCTCGGTGATGCGGATGACGGCGCGGCCTGCGCGCTGTTCCACCACCATCTGCTTGCCGCCCGGCGCGAGCAGGGCCACGCCCGCTTCGAGGGGATCGCCGTCGGCGGCCTCCTTCACCGTGATGGCGCATTGCTGGTTGAGGCGCTGGGCGAAGGCCGGCGTGAACGAGCCCGGCATGTGCTGGATGAGCAGCAGCGGCAGCGGGAAATTGCCGGGCAGCTTGGTGAGCACTTCCTGAAGCGCCACCGGCCCGCCCGTGGAGGTGCCGATGGCGACGATGCGGAACTGCCCGCGACGCGCGGCCAACGGCGCAGCGGGCGCCACGGTGCGCGGCTTCGCCGCCGCCGCGGCCGTGGTGGAGACGGCGTGGGGGCGCACGGTCTGATGGCGCCGGCCGGAACCGATGGCGTACACGCGCTCGCACAACTGGCGTCTGGCCTCGTCCTTGTCGCGGGAGATGTCCTCGAATTTCTTCGGCAGATAGTCCACCGCGCCCGCATCGAGCGCGTCGAGCGTGGCCTTGGCGCCGTCCGTGGTCAGCGAGGAGAACATCAGGATGGGCGTGGGATTGGTCGCCATGATGCGGCGCACGGCCGTGATGCCGTCCATCACCGGCATCTCGATGTCCATGGTGATCACGTCCGGCTTCAGGCGCGCGGTCATCTCCACCGCCTGGGCGCCGTCCTCCGCCGCGCCGATCACCTGCAGGCGCGCATCGGCATTCAGCATCTCCGTCACCCGCCGGCGGAAAAAGCCCGAATCATCGACCACCAAAACGCGGATTGCCATCCATCAACCTTCTTGAAAGAGAAAAGCCAGAACACGGTGGACACGGGGAACACGGGGAAATCCACCAATGGGTTTTCCCCCACCTGCAGGAGCGGCCACAGGCCGCGATTACGCGGTCGAGCGTGCCAATCGCGGCCAGATGCCGCTCCTGCAATCCATGTTCATACCCGTGTTCCCCGTGTCCC
>JBFXES010000193.1:0-5459 GCA_050179875.1 Thiohalomonadaceae bacterium | reverse complement strand
GGATTTGTCGCCCGGCACGCGGATGCGCCCGTTCAGCTGGCCACCGGGTTGGACGATGTAGGTGAGCGATTCGGTCATGGCTGTGGTTCGTTGTTCAAGTTCTTGCAGTCCTGTAGGTCACGTTGCGCAGCTACGTGACATCTTCCTGCGGCGCCCGTCACCTAGCCGCTTGCGCGGCAACGTGATTTACGGGCCGGCCTTCAGCGGCCGTTTTCCGCGAAACGGTCGCGCGCGGCCTTGGCGCGGCGAAAGGTTTCCAGGAGGAATTCACCGTCGCCCTCGCGCATGGCGGTCGCGAGACGCACCAGGTCGGCCTGGTAGCTGGCGAGCACGTCGAGCAGGGCCTCGCGATTGGCCAGACAGATGTCGTGCCACATCTGCGGATCGCTGGAGGCAATGCGCGTGAAGTCGCGAAAGCCGCCGGCGGCGAAGCGGAAGATCTCGCGGCGCTCCTCCATGCGGGCCAGGGTATCCACCAGGGCATAGGCCAGCAGATGGGGCAAGTGGCTGGTGGCCGCCAGCACTTCGTCGTGGTGCTGCACGTCCATTTCCACCACCTCGGCGCCGGCCAGTTCCCAAAGGCGGCGCACCGTCGCGGTGGCGTCCGGCGCCGTACCGGGCAGCGGCGTGAGGATCACGCGGCGCTGCTGGAACAGCTCGGCAAACGAGGCCTCCACGCCGCTTCTCTCGGTGCCTGCAATGGGATGCCCCGGAACGAAACGCGCGGGGAGCGTACCGAGGGCGCGCTCCACGGCCTGCACCACGGAGGCCTTGGTGCTGCCCACGTCGGTAAGGATGGTGTCGGCGGTGAGCGCCGGTGCGAGCCGGCGCACGGTCTCTTCGGTGCTCCCCACGGGAACCGCGAGCACCACCATGTCGGCACCACACGCCGCCTCGGCCGGATCCAGCGAATAGCGATCGATCACGCCGAGCGCCACGGCCCGCTGCAACTGAGCCTCGTTGCGCCCCGTGCCCACGATCTCCCGACAGGCGCCCGCCGCCCTCAGCGCGCGGGCGAGGGAACCGCCGATGAGCCCGACGCCGACGATGCAGATCCGGCCCAGCACGTGTTACAGATCGCGTCCGATCGCCTGCGCCACAGCCCGCAGCGAACCCATGAGGTCGGTGATCTCGTCGGGGCTGAGGGCCTGATCCGCGTCGCACCACGCCTCGCACGGGCGCGGATGCACCTCCACCAGCAGGCCGTCGGCGCCCGCAGCGATGGCCGCGCGGGACAGCGCCGGCACCATCCAGGCCTTGCCGCCCGCATGGCTGGGGTCGACGATGACCGGCAGGTGGGTCTCTTTCTTGAGCGTGGGGATGGCGGTCACGTCGAGTACGTTGCGGTAGGCCGTCTCGAAGGTACGGATGCCGCGCTCGCAGAAGATGATGTTGTGGTTGCCGCCGGCGGCGATGTACTCGGCCGCCATGAGCCACTCGGAAATAGTGGCGGACATGCCGCGCTTGAGGATGACCGGCTTGCGCATGCGGCCCACTTCCTTGAGCAGGTCGAAGTTCTGCATGTTGCGCGTGCCGATCTGGACGACGTCCACGTCGTATTTCTCGAACAGCTCCACGTGCCGCACGTCCATGAGTTCGGTGACGATGGGCAGGCGGTGGTGATCGGCGGCCTTGCGGAACATCGCCAGGCCTTCCTCACCCGCCCCCTGGAAGGCGTAGGGACTGGTGCGCGGCTTGAAGGCGCCGCCGCGCATGAGACGGCAGCCGGCGGCAGCCACCGCGCTGGCGGCCTCGTCCATCTGCGGCTGGGTTTCCACCGAGCAGGGACCGGCGATCACCTGGATCTCCTTGCCGCCCAGCTTCACGCCCTTGATATCGATGACCGTGTCGGCGCTGTGATAGGAGCGAGCCACGATCTTGTACGGCTTCATCACGCGGATGACGTCCTCGACGCCGGGCAGCGCCTGCAGCGCTTCCTTGTCGATCCTGGATTCGTCACCCAGCGCACCGATGACGGTGCGTTCCACGCCGCGCGAGACGTTGACGCCCGCGCCCATGCCTTTGAGGCGGTCGACGACCCGGGCGATCTGCTCCTCGGTGACGTCGTTGTTCATGATGATGATCATGGTCAGGCTCTTCTTCGGTCAGTAAACGAAAAACGGGCGGCAGCGCTCCGCCCGCAAATCTCTTCTATCGGTTCCTGCAGGTCACGTTGCGAAGCTACGTGACTACTTCCACCCTCACCTGTCAGGTAGCGCTGCGCGCAACCTGACCTACGGGGTGGCCCGCCGGCCGGTTTCCCGCAGGTACCGCAATGGCACGTCGCGACGTTACGCCAGGACGCGCTCCAAGGCTGCCAGGAACCGCTCGTTTTCTTCCGGCCGGCCCACGGTCACGCGCAGGTGATTGGGCATGCCGTAGTTGGCCACGGGGCGCACGATGACGCCCTCGCGAAGCAGCGCATCATACACCGGGGCCGCGGGACGGCCTACGTCCACGCAGACGAAATTGCCCACGGACGGGATGAAACCGAGGCCCATGGCCTTGAATCCGGCCTCCAGCTGGCGCATGCCGGCGGCATTGGTTTCCAGGGTCCGGGCCAGGTGGTCGCCGTCGGCAAGCGCCGCCGTGGCGGCAGCGAGGGCCACGTTGTTCACGTTGAACGGCGGGCGGACGCGATTCATGAGATCGGCCACGTCCGGATGCGACACGCCGTAACCCACCCGCAGGCCCGCGATGCCGTAGGCCTTGGAGAAGGTGCGGGCCACGATGAGGTTGGGGTAGTTCTGCACCCAGCGCAGGGCGTCGGGATAACCCTGAGCCCCCATGGCGGGATGGCTGGCGTATTCGAAATAGGCCTCGTCCACCAGCACCAGGGTGCGCCTCGGCAGGCTGCGGATGAAATCCTCCAGCGCGTCGCCGGGCAGCCAGGTGCCCGTGGGGTTGTTGGGATTGGCGATGAACACCAGGCGCGTGTGGTCGGTGATGCGCGCCTTCATGGCCGCCAGATCCGTGCCCCAGTCCTTGGCCGGGACCACCGTGGCCTTGGCGCCGGCGGCCTGGGTCAGGATCGGGTACACGGCAAAGGAATGCTCGGAGAACATCACCTCGTCCGCCGGCGTGACGAAGGCCCGCACCGCGAAGTCGAGGATGTCGCTGGAACCGTTGCCGAGCGTCAGGCTCTCCATGGGCACGTCGAGCTTGTCGGACAGCGCCTTCTTGAGTACGTAACCGTTGCCGTCCGGATAGAGCCAGCAATCGGCGATGGCCTGTTGCGCCGCAGCCATGGCCTTGGGACTGGGGCCGAGGGGGTTCTCGTTGGAAGCGAGCTTGATGATGTTCTGGATGCCCAGCTCGCGCTCCAGTTCGTCGATGGGCTTGCCGGGCTGGTAGGGCTTGAGGCCGCGCACGCCGGGCGCGGCGAGTTCGAGGAAACGGTTCATGGTTCGTATTCCGGAAAATTCAACATCCGATCCGTAGGAGCGGCCTCAGGCCGCGATTACCTTCACATGTCGCGGGCTGAGCCCGCTCCTACAGCACACCCTTGGGGTAAGAGCCGAGGATCTTGAACAGCAGCGCGTGCTGTTCCAGTTCTTCCAGGGCCGCGGCGACCTGCGGGTCCTTGGCATGGCCTTCCACGTCCACGAAGAACACGTACTCCCACATGGCCTGGCGCGACGGGCGCGATTCGATGCGCGTCATGGATACGCCGTTGCGCGCCAGCGGCTCCAGCAGCTTGAACAGCATGCCGGGCCGGTTGCGCGCGGCCACCAGCAGCGAGGTCTTGTCGTTGCCGCTGGGCGCGGCGCGGTTGCGGCCCAGCACCAGGAAGCGCGTGGTGTTGTCCGGCTGGTCCTCGATGTTGCTGGCCAGCAGGGTCAGTCCGTACAGGCCGGCGGCGGCCTCGGGGCCGATGGCGGCGGCATGTTCCTCGGCGGCGGCCATGCGCGCCGCTTCCGCGTTGCTGGCCACGTCCACGCGCTCCACGCCCGGCAGATGGGTGTCGAGCCACTTGCGGCACTGGGCCAGGGACTGGCGATGGGAATAGATGCGCCGGATCCCGGCCGTGCCCTCCACTTTCCCCATCAGGTGCTGGTGAATGCGCAGCGCCACTTCGCCGCTGATGACGAGCGGCGAGTTCATCATGCGATCGAGGGTATGCGTCACCACGCCTTCGGTGGAGTTCTCCACGGGCACCACGCCGTAGTCCGCGCCCCCCGCTTCCACCTCGCGGAACACCTCGTCGATGGTGGCCAGCGGCACCGTCTTCACCGAATGACCGAAGTGCTTGAGGGCCGCGGCCTGGGTGAAGGTGCCCTCGGGACCGAGGAAGGCGATGCGCATGGGCTGCTCCAGGGCGAGACAGGCCGACATGATCTCGCGGAACAGGCGCGCCATTTCCTCGTTGCTGAGCGGTCCGCGATTGCGGGCCATGACCGCCGTCAGGACCTGCGCCTCGCGTTCGGGGCGGTAGAACACCGGGTCGCCCCCTTCGGCGCGTTTCACCTCGGCAACCTCCTGGGCAAGGCGGGCGCGCTCGTTGATGAGGTCCTGGATTTGCTGATCCAGCGCATCGATGCGCGTGCGGATAGCCTGGAGTCTGTCGTTCATCGGGCAGCCGTCGCAATTGGAGCGTACAAGCGCCCGATCTTAATCGTTTTGGGGTGCCAAAGGGCAGGTCTGCCCAATAAACCACGGAGGCCACGGAGAAGGATTCAATGGTCGGCGTAGGTCGTGATTTGGGTTATCGCGACCTGAGCACCCTTCGGGCATAAAGCCGCTCCTACAGGTGGGTATGTCATCAGCCCCGTGTTCCCCGTGGCCCCCGTGGTTAATGGCTTTTTCTCCGTGGCCTTCGTGGCCCGTGGTTCGTCGCCGTCACTCGATGAAGCGCACGGCAAGGACGCCATCAATGGCGCCGATCTCGGCAATGGTTTCCCCGGGTATGGCCTTGTCCACGTCCACCACCGTGTAGGCCAGGTCGCCGCGGGACTTGTTCAGCATGTCCACGATGTTCAGGCCCGCCCTGGCCAGATCCGAAGATATCTGGCCGAGCATGTTGGGCACGTTCGCGTTCACCACGGCCAGGCGGTAGGTCCCCTCGGCGCGCGCCATCACCACCTCGGGGAAGTTCACCGAGTTGCGCACGTTGCCGTTTTCCAGGTAGTCCCGCACCTGCTCGGCGACCATCACCGCGCAATTGTCCTCCGCCTCGGCGGTGGAGGCGCCCAGATGGGGCAGCGTGATCACCCGCGGGTGGTTTTTCAGCAGGTTGGTGGGGAAGTCGCACACGTAGGCATACAGCCTGCCCGCGTCCAGGGCCGCCACCACGGCCTCGTCGTCGATGATGCCCTTGCGGGAGAAGTTAAGGAGGACGGCCGACTTCTTCATGCGCTTGAGGCGGTCGGCGTTGATCATGTGGCGGGTGGCGTCGATGAGCGGCACGTGGAAGGTGATGAAGTCCACCTGCGGGAGCATCTCGTCCACGGAGCCGGCCT
>JBFXES010000192.1:0-5491 GCA_050179875.1 Thiohalomonadaceae bacterium | reverse complement strand
TGAACAGCAGGAAGGCGCGCGCGCGGCTCGCCTCCAGCACGGGCAGGGCCGCCTCCACCACACAGCGCGTGTAGTCGGGCGCGCGCTGGTCAGGCATGCCATGTGGCACGTAGAAGACCGCCTGGCGGGTGTAATCGAAGGGGCTGTCCCAGCGCCGGGTGTCCGCGTCCTGGATGCCCAGTTGCGAGGCGAAGTGGCCGAAATCGTCGCCCACGGCGAGCGTGGCCGAGGTGAAGACCCAGGCACAGGGCCGTTCCTTGAGCTTGTTGCGGAAAATGTCCGCCACGTCGAGGGGCGTGAGGTTGAAGGTGAAGGAACGGGTGTGGGTCTCGAACCAGTGGATGTAGCCCTCGGGCGTGGCGCCGGTGAGCGCGCCGAAGCGCAGCGCCAGCTCTGCCGCGCGGCGCGCGCAGCTTTCCAGCCCCTTGCCGCGCTGGGCCAGCGGCTCCAGCGCCTTGCCGAGGGCGGTCAGGCGCTCGGCGGTGTGGGCGATGGCCGTAGTGATGGCTGGCGCCTCCATGTGCGGCCGCCAGGGGGCGCGCCGCAGGCCCTCGCCCAGGGCGAGGCGCAGGTCCGCCACGGACTTTTCCAGCGCCTCGGCGGCGCCGCGCACGCTGCGCGAATCCGGGGCCTCGCGCAGTTCCTCGCCGAGGCTGTCGCGCGCCAGTTCGCGCAACTGGTTGCCGCCCAGGGACAGGCCGAAAAAGCCCGAGGCGATCTCCGGCACCTGGTGCGCCTCGTCCAGGATCACGGCGTTGGCGCCCGGCAGCAGTTCGCCGAAGCCCTGCTCGCGCAGCGCCATGTCGGCGAACAGCAGGTGGTGGTTGACCACCAGCAGATCGGCCTCCTGGGCCTCACGCCTTGCCGCGGCGAGGAAGCAGTCGGCGATGCGCGGGCATTCGCCGCCCAGACAGTTGTCGGCGCTGGAGGTGACCCAGGGCCACACCGGTGAATCCTCCGGCACCTCGCCCAGTTCGCCGATGTCGCCGCTGCGGGTGCGGCCCGCCCAGCGCGCGATCACCTGCAGCTGGTGCGCCTGCTCGCGGCTGGTGAAGCGCCCTTCCCCCTGCGCCAGGTCGAGGCGATGGGGGCACAGGTAGTTGGCGCGGCCCTTGAGCAGGGCGACCTGCGCGGGGACGCCCAGGGCCTCCCGCACCACCGGGAGGTCCTTGTGGAAGAGCTGGTCCTGCAGGTTCCTGGTGCCCGTGGAGACGATCACCTTCTGGCCCGAGCGCAGGGCCGGAACCAGATAGGCGAAGGTCTTGCCGGTGCCGGTGCCGGCCTCGGCGATGAGGGTGGTGCGGGATGCCAGGGCGTCGGCCACGGCCTCGGCCATGGCGAGCTGTTCGGCGCGGGGGGCGAATCCCGGTATGAGCCGGGCGAAGGGCCCGTCGGGACCCAGCAACTGGTCGAGCGCTTCCATGCGGTGTTCAGGACGTCCTGTTGTCCCAGATTTCGTCGTCGATGAGGCCTTCCTCGCGGTTCCACACCAGGCGGGCGATGTTCTTGAAACGGGCGACGGTCATGGCGCCCCGCTTGTTGCGCTTGCTGTCGCCGGCATCCTCCAGGGCCGCGAGCACGGTTTCCCGGTCGGCCTCGTGGATCTCGTAGGGCATGAACTGCGCATCCATGAGCACCAGCAGCACGGCGTCCCAGGGCTGGTCCAGCTTGAGCTGGCCCATGCGCTGCCCGGCCTTGCTTTCGTCGAAGATGGCGCGGGCCTTGATCTGGTAGCGCACCCCGGCGCGGACGCCCTGGCGGCCCACCGCATCCCAGCCGCCCTGCGGGCGCTGGGGCAGTTCCAGGTCGAGCAGGCGCGCAGCATCGTGGCGCGCGATCTCGCCGCTGATGGCGAGCGGTTGCCCCGTAGCCTCGCGGTAAGCCGCGGCCAGCCGGCGTGCCTCGGCGATCAGTTTGTCGACGGAGTAAAGCTCCACAAGGCCTTCTCCCGGCCGTCCGCCGGATTGGGTTTCGGCATTATACTGCGTGGGTTTATATCTATTTCGGGTTTCCGCCTCCCGGACTTGAGTTTACATGCCCCCCGACGACGCCCTCACCCGCCAGACCCGCCTCATCACGGCCCTCCGCGCCGCGGCCCGCTGGCCCGCGGCGGCCGGACCGGTGGAGGTCATCGAGACCCACGTGTCCTGGGTGCTGCTGGTCGGCGGTCATGCCTGCAAGTTCAAGAAGGCGCTGAATCTGGGCTTCCTCGACTACTCCACCCTGGAGCGCCGGCGCTTCTTCTGCGAGGAGGAGCTGCGCCTCAACCGCCGCACGGCGCCGGAGATCTATCTCGACGTGCTGCCCATTGCGGGCACGGTGGATGATCCCCAGCCCGGCGGGACCGGCGAGCCGGTGGAATTCGCCGTGCGCATGCGGCGCTTCGACCAGGCGGCGCTGCTGGACAGCAAGCTGGCTGCCGGCACCCTCACCGCGGCGCACATCGATGATGCGGTGCGCGCGGCCGCGGCGCTCCACGCCATCGCCGAGCGCGCTGCGCCCGATTCCCCCTATGGGGAACCGGCGACGGTCTACCATCCCGTATCCCAGAATTACGCGCAGATCCGGCCCTTGCTCGATAGCCCCGCGCAGGCCGAGGTCCTCGCGCCTCATGCCGCCTGGGCCGAGGCACGTTTCGCGGCGCTTTCCGCACTCATGGCGGCGCGCAAGGCCGGCGGCTTCGTGCGCGAGTGTCATGGGGATTTGCACCTGGGCAATCTGGCCGAAGTGGACGGGCGCGTGCTGGCCTTCGACGGCATCGAATTCAATCCGGAGCTGCGTTTCATCGACGTCATGAGCGAGCTGGCCTTCCTGGCCATGGACCTGGAGGCGCGCGGCCAGTGGGGCCTGGCCCGCCGCGCGGTGAACGGCTATCTGGAGCGCACCGGCGATTACGCCGGGCTCGCCCTGCTGGATTTCTACAAGCACTACCGCGCCATGGTGCGCGCCAAGGTCACGGCCATACGCCGCCGTCAGCCCGGCATCGACGTGGCCGAACGCCTGGCGCTCACCGCGCGCTTCGGCGATTACCTGGCGCTGGCGAGCCACTACCTCCCGACACGCCGCCCCGCCCTGCTGCTCACCTGCGGGTTGTCGGGCACCGGCAAGAGCGTGCTGGCGGCGGCGCTGGCCGAGGGGCTCGACAACACCGTGCGCCTGCGTTCGGACGTGGAGCGCAAGCGCCTGTTCGGCCTGGGTGCGCAGGCCGACAGCCGCTCCCTGGTGGGTGCGGGCATCTACACCGCCGAGGCCAGCGCGCGCACCTACGCGCGACTCGGCGAGCTGGCCAAACACGCCATCGACGGCGGCTACACGGCCGTGGTGGACGCCACATTCCTGGAGCGCGCGCGCCGCGAGGACTTCCGCGCCATGGCGTGCGCCTGGGGCGTGCCGTTCCTGGTGCTGTATCTCACCGCCCCGGAGCAGGTGCTGCACGAGCGCATCGTCGCGCGCCATACGGCGCGCCAGGATGCCTCCGAGGCGGACCTCGCCGTGCTCGCCCACCAACAGCGGCGCATGGCGGCGCCCCAGGGCGATGAACTCGAACACACCCTGGTGATCGACGCGGGTCGGGATTGGCAACCGGCGCGCGCGGTGCAACAGGTGCAGACGCGCCTGGAAGCGGGCGCATGTCGCTAGCCGCGGTCATGACCAGCACGCAGTTCCTGGGCGCGCTGATGCTCTACGCGCTCACGGTGCTCCTGTGCGAGCGTGTGGCCTCGCGACTCGCGCCGCACATGGCGCAGCATGGTCTCACCGATTGGCTGCTCGAACACGTGTACGTGCCCCTTGGCCGCGCGGCGTGCATCGTCCTCTTCGTGGCCGCCGCCTATCCGCTGCTGTTCGGCGCCGTGCAGGCGCCCTCGCTGTTCGAGGTGCTGGGCGATGGCGAACGGCGTGTGAGCACCTTGCTGAACCTGGCCTTCATCGCCAGTCTGTTGTTGCCCCTGATTCCGGTGCTGGGTGATCGCCTGGCGCTGGTGTTGCCGCTGCAGGCCATCGCCACCTCTGCGCTGCTGCTGCACTGGACCGCTGCCAGCGGGGGCGTGCACGTTTCGCTCTGGCCCGATAGCGACGTGGTGCTCGTCCTTCTCGTCCTCATTGCCCTGGGCGAACCGCTGGCCCGCGCCACCGCGCGCTTCTGGGCAGCGGTGCGCGCGGAAAGGGAAGAGCCGTGGATTGCCGAGACCGCCCTGCTGATGCTGCAGGTGCCGGTGATCCTGACCTACACCCTGCACGTGGGCGCTCCCCTGGCCGGTCCTGCCGGGATGCACTGAACCGTCATCGCCCACGGTGTGGGCTCCTACGCATCAAGGGTCGATGTAGGGATGCCGGCGAAGGTTGGGTTCGACCGCGATGACGTCGGGAAGCTGGCGCAGATGGATCTGGGCCTGTTCCGCCGTCATGCCCGCGGGTGTGCGGATGTGGAAGATCGGGAGCCGCTCATAGATGCGGACGATCTCCACACCCGCGGCCTGCAACTCCGCGAGTGCGTCTTCCCGCTCCATGTGGTCGGCGAAGGTGACGAGAAGTTCCTGACCTTCGTTCGGGATCGCCTGCGCTCTGCCATGCTGGCTGCCCGCGCAGCCGGAAAACAGCAGCGGAAAGCCAATCCACAGCACGCAGAGACGGAAGATGCCAGGCTTCTTGCTCACGGACGTCCCTCTGTCAGCGCAGTCTGAAATCCACTCCGGGTAGTCCGGGCGCGTGACGTTGCGCATCTCCAGTCTAGTTCAAGGCGCCTCGCGGCTGAGGCGTTCTCAGTACAGTCGCCGACGATGTTCGGGCTCGACGGCGATGACCCCGGGGATTGCGCCAAAGCGTTCCTGTGCGGCCCGGAGATCAAGACCTGCCGGGGCGCGGATATGGAACACGCGGATATGTTCGTAGGCGTGCAAGACATCTGCGCCCGCCCTCTCAAGGTGCTGCTGGACCTCTGCACGATTGGCGCGCTCGTCGACCGTAACGAGAAGTTCGAGGGGCGTTTGCGTTCCACTGGTCCTGGCTGGAAGCTCCGCTGCACTGGGACAGCCGGCGAGCAGTAACGGCATCAGCACGAAAACCGAACCCAAGGTGCGCATGCGTCGAACAAGGAACGTCGCAGCGGCAAACACGGCGAGCCAGGCTCCTTCGCCTCCACCGCCGCCTCCGCCATTTTTTAATACGTTCGCGACCAGGGTGTAGCCCACGTTCTCCGGAGGCGCGTCCTTGCCACCGCAGTCATACCAATTGACCACGGCAATACGGTAGGTACCCGCTGACGCACCCTCGATGACAATCGATTCCTGGCTGCCGGCGCGGGCACTGACCTTCATATCCTTCGATCTCGCTGTCGTGCATCGGTCGAACTCCAGTGCGCCTTTGCTTGTCGCATACAGATCCAGATCGCCTTGCTTGCCCTTCAAGGTGAACTCCAATCGAGCGGCCTTTTCAGACAGGTGAAACGTCCAGACCTGCATGTCGTCCTGGTCGTGTTCCTGGATGGCCGCTG
>JBFXES010000191.1:0-5533 GCA_050179875.1 Thiohalomonadaceae bacterium | reverse complement strand
TTCGCGCTAACTTCTTCCACTTGGGTCGCCTGAGTCATTTCTCTCTCCCGTTTGTGGTGATTCGGTTGGGAGGGTACTCTGGCGGCCCTTCTTGCTCATAGTTTCTACGGCACCTGCACAGGGCGGGCCGTGCCCGCCGATGCCGCCGTCATTACGGCGGCGACGGGCCGCCCTGTGAGTAAACCCCGATGTCATCGCTCACTGCGCAGGACCATGTATCGCTTGCCTTGCATCCATCGCCGGCACAATATGCGCCGCTGACCCTTGCCCGCTTCAGGGATCGCTGTCCGAGGTCTCCGTGACCGGTTCGGGGTCGGCTTTCTATGCGCATTGCCGCATTGGTGGACGGAGTGACTACGGAGCGTTTCCACAGCATGCACTGGGCGCGTGTCTACGTTGTCGAGGAGCAGCCCAATCCTTCGGCGGATTTTTTCGTGATGCCGGCGTTGCGCGGGCGTGCCGGTGCGATCGTGCGCTGCGGTTTTGCCGAGCTGCCGTCGCCGGAGGAAGCGGACGGCGCCGCGGTCGTATTCGTGCGTTATGTGCCCCGCGCCTGGCGTGCCTGGGTGGAGTCGGTGCGTGAGCGACTGGCCGGCGTCGTTTGTTTCATGGACGACGATCTCCTGGACCCGCAGGCTTGGAGCGGCTTGCCGCTGCGGTATCGCTTCAAGCTGTGGCGACTGACCACGTCGCAACAGCAGTGGTTGCAACGGATGCGGGCGCAGCTATGGGTGTCCACCGCCTGGCTGAAGGAGAAATACGCGCGCTGGCAGCCGCGTCTGATCCTGCCGGTTCCGCTCGATGCCGGTGCCGACGACTTGCGCCGCGTTTTCTATCATGGCTCCGCGTCTCACGAGGCAGAAGTTCGCTGGCTGCGGCCCGTGGTGGAGGAGGCCTTGAATCGAGACGAGCGCCTGGTGTTCGAGATCGTCGGCGGCAGCGATGTGTACCGGCTTTACCGCGGACTGCCGCGGGTGAATGTGGTGCATCCGATGAAATGGCCTGCTTACCAGGCGTTTCTCGCCACGCCGGGGCGGCATGTCGGCCTGGCACCTCTCATGGCAAGCCGTTTCAATCGGGCTCGTTCGTACACCAAGTTCTTCGACATCACGCACTGCGGTGCGGCGGGGATCTACGCCGCGGGTTCGGCCTGCGGAGACGTGGTCCGTGCGGGCCTGGATGGCGAGGTGCTGCCCATGGACGAGGCGCGCTGGGTCGAGGCCATACTGGCGCTGGCGCGCGACGACGCGCGCAGGTTGGCCATGGTGCAAAACGCCCGGGAGAGGGTGCAGGCACTGGCACACACGGCCCGCGAGCTGTCGTAGGGCCGGGTTCCTCGACGAATCACCCTTGTAGGAGCGGCCTCAGGCCGCTCCTACGCACAGGCGGGATCAGCCGAGATAGCCGTTTTCCTGCAGATAGGCGATCACCTGATCGGCCGCCTGATCTGCCGTAGTCCGCGTGGTGTCGATGCAGAACTCGGGATGCTCGGGGGTCTCGTAGGGTGAGTCGATGCCGGTGAAGTTCTTCAGCTCGCCCCGCCGGGCCTTCTTGTACAGCCCCTTGGTGTCGCGCTGCTCGGCTACGTCCAGCGGCGTGTCCACGAACACCTCGATGAATTCGCCTTCACCCAGCAGCGAGCGCGCCATCTGGCGTTCCGAGCGGAACGGCGAAATGAAGGCCGTGGTCACGATCAGGCCCGCATCCACCATCAGCTTGGCCACTTCCGCGATGCGGCGGATGTTCTCCACGCGGTCGGCATCGGTGAAACCCAGATCCTTGTTCAGCCCGTGGCGCACGTTGTCGCCGTCCAGCAGATAGGTGTGGCGGTTCTTGGCGTGGAGCTTCTTTTCCACCAGGTTGGCGATGGTGGACTTGCCCGCACCCGAAAGGCCGGTGAACCAGAGCACGCAAGGCTTCTGGCCCTTGATGGCGGCACGCGCCTGCTTGTCCACGTCCACGTGCTGGATATGGATGTTCTGGCTGCGGCGCAGGGCGAAGTTCAGCAGACCGGCACCCACGGTGTTGTTGGTCATGCGGTCGATGAGGATGTAGCCGCCCGTGTCGCGATTGTCGGCGTAGGCGTCGAAGGGAATGGGCTGATCGACGCTGATGTTGCACTCGGCAATGGCGTTGAGTTCGAGCTGCTTGGCCGCGATGTGCTCCAGGGTGTTGACGTTGATCTGATACTTGATGTCCGTCACCGAGGCCGTCACGGTCCTGGTGCCGATCTTCATCAGATAGGTACGGCCCGGGAGCATGGGCTCCTCGTGCATCCATACGAGCGTGGTTTCGAACTGGTCGGCGACCGAGGCCGGTGCCTGCGCCGCGCTGATGAGGTCGCCGCGGGAGATGTCGATCTCGTCTTCCAGGGTGAGGGTGACGGACTGACCGGCCACGGCATGCGCCAGGTCACCGCCCTGGACCACGATGCGCGCGATCGTGCTCTCCTTGCCGCTGGGCTGGACGCGCACGCGATCGCCGCGCGCCACCGTGCCGCTGACGATCAGGCCGGCGAAGCCGCGGAAGTCCAGGTTGGGGCGATTCACCCACTGCACGGGCATGCGGAACGGCGCGTTCTGCATGCGGTCGGCGTCCACCTCGACGGTCTCCAGGTAGGCCATGAGGGTGGGGCCGCGATACCAGGACATGTTGTCGCTGCGCGTCACCACGTTGTCGCCCTTGAAGGCCGAAATGGGGATGAAGGTGACGTCATCCAGCCCGATCTGCTTCGCGAACTCGGAATACTCCTGGGTGATGGCGCTGAAGGTGCTTTCGGCGTAGTCCACCAGGTCCATCTTGTTGATGGCCACCACGATGTGGCGGATGCCCAGCAGCGAGACCAGATAGCTGTGCCGCCGGGTCTGGGTCAGCACGCCCTTGCGCGCGTCCACCATGAGAATGGCCACGTCGGCGGTGGAGGCGCCGGTGACCATGTTGCGGGTGTACTGCTCGTGCCCCGGTGTGTCGGCGACGATGAACTTGCGCCGATCGGTGGAGAAGAAGCGATACGCCACGTCGATGGTGATGCCCTGCTCGCGCTCGGCGGCGAGGCCGTCCACGAGCAGCGCGAAGTCGATGGCGTCGCCCTGGGTGCCGAATTTCTTCGAGTCGGCCTCAAGCGCGGACAACTGATCCTCGAAGAGCATCTTGGATTCGTACAGCAGACGCCCGATCAGGGTGCTCTTGCCGTCGTCCACGCTGCCACAGGTGATGAAGCGCAGCAGGCTCTTGTTCTCCTGGTGCGCCAGGTACTGCTCGATGTCGTTGATCATGCTGGAGGAGGGTACGGTGGCCATTAGAAGTAACCTTCCTTCTTCTTCTTCTCCATGGAGCTGGGCGAATCGGAGTCGATGACGCGGCCGCTGCGCTCGGAGGTGGTGGCAAGCAGGAGTTCCTGGATGATGGCGGTGACGCTGTCCGCCTCCGATTCCACGGCACCCGTGAGCGGATAGCAGCCCAGGGTGCGGAAGCGCACCCGGCGCATCACGGGCACTTCGCCGGGCTTCAGCGGCATGCGCTCGTCATCCACCATGATGAGGGTGCCGTCGCGCATGACCACCGGACGTTCGGCGGAGAAGTACAGGGGCACGATGGGGATGCGCTCCTGGTGGATGTACTGCCAGACATCGAGTTCGGTCCAGTTGGAGAGGGGGAACACGCGGATGGATTCGCCCTTGTGCTTGCGGGCGTTGTAAAGGCGCCAGAGTTCGGGGCGCTGATTCTTCGGGTCCCAGCGGTGTTGCGCGGTGCGGAAGGAAAACACGCGCTCCTTGGCGCGGGATTTCTCCTCGTCGCGGCGCGCGCCGCCGAAGGCCGCATCGAAACCGTACTTGTCCAGGGCCTGCTTGAGGCCTTCGGTCTTCATCACGTCGGTGTAGAGGGCCGAGCCGTGGGTGAACGGGTTGATGCCTTTCTTCTCGCCCTCCGGGTTGATGTGCACCAGCAGGTCCATGCCGGCCTCTTCGGCCATGCGGTCGCGGAACTCGTACATGGCGCGGAATTTCCAGCCCGTGTCCACGTGCAACAACGGGAACGGCGGCGGCGCCGGATAGAACGCCTTGCGGGCAAGGTGCAGCATGACGGCGCTGTCCTTGCCGATGGAGTAGAGCATCACCGGATTTTCCGTCTCGGCGACCACTTCCCTCATGATGTGAATGCTTTCAGCTTCGAGTCGCTGCAGATGTGTGAGCGTCATGGTTTTTTCCCGCATGGGTGTTGCTTGGTCCGGGCCGGTCGGGAGCGCGGGCGCGCGCCCGCCGCCTGTCTGGACAGGTTTCCCCGCCGGCCCTGACGAAAAGGCCAATTCAATGCGTTCCCGGTGTTCGTGCAGCCACTGCCTGACATCGTCGAAGCGATGCAGATCGACGCCGTCGAACACCAGGAAGATTTTCCGGTCCACCTCGCGCACGAGGCGGCTCAGAAAACTGATGACGGCTGCCGTGTTCAAGCCGTCGGTACTGATCCACCAGCGCAGCTTGTCGCGGGCGCTGCGGGCGTAAAGGAGCGATGCGCTCACGGCGTGCGTGTGCCCGTTTCGCCAGGCACATTCCCCGCCCCAATGGATCTCGGCATCCTCCTGCCGGGCCCTGGCCAGTAATTCGGGGTGGTGGCGTTCCAGCCACTGGAGCGGACTGGTCTGTCCGATCTCGTCCTCCGGGCTGAATCCCCAGCGTTGGGCATAGCGCGCCACGGTGCGCGAGGAGGGCCGGATATCCTGGGTGCGGTACAGCCACTCCGCCAGGGCGGACAGGCTCCACAGGTGGAACTCCGGGCTCACCTCCTCGGGGAGGGTGCGCGGCAGGGCTCCCAGCAGACCGGCCTCGTCCATGCCCGTGGCGGGTGCGCCCAGTCCGCGCGGACGCCCGCGCCCCTTGACGTCGATGGCCGTCCAGCCGCCGGCCAGGAAGGCCTTGTAGGCGGCGATGACCGTGGGCGCGCTGAGCCCCGTCTGTTCACAGGCCTCGCGGACGGCTTTTCCCTGCAGGCGCAGCCGGACGGCGCGGTGCCGTCGCTGGTTCAACTCGCTGGGGGAAAGGCGTTTTCCGTTCACGTCTCGTGGCTGTCCTGAGTCCATGCTGATGCATGGGACATCCCTGACAAAGTCTGCGATTATAGGGAGCCCCTGATCGCGCCACAAGCGCGATGCTTAAACATTTTCTGTCTCAATAGGAGAAGTCGTGAACAAAACGGAAAGCCTCAATGCGCTCATGGAAAAGCTGGTGCCCATCGTCCGGGCGGCGGGAGCCGTGGTCATGGAGGTTTACGGGACCGATTTCGCCGTGACGGGCAAGCAGGACGCGTCCCCGGTGACCGAGGCCGACCAGCGTGCCGAAGCGCTGATCCTTCCTGCCCTTGCGGCGCTGACGCCCGACGTCCCGGTGATCGCCGAAGAGGCCGTGGCCGCCGGCAACGTGCCGGCGGTCGCCGAGCGTTTCTGGCTGGTGGATCCCCTGGACGGCACCAAGGAGTTCATCAGCCGTAATGGCGAGTTCACGGTGAACGTGGCGCTGGTGGAGAACGGCCTGCCCGT
>JBFXES010000190.1:0-5584 GCA_050179875.1 Thiohalomonadaceae bacterium | reverse complement strand
CCTGCTGGATGCGCGCGCCCTCGGCCGGGTCGTATTCGGCGTGCAGGCGAAAGTCGACCAGGGCGAACTCCAGCTGCCGCACCATCTGCATGCCGGCCTGGAAGTTTTTCGCGGCGATCATCTTGCGGTAGAGATCGTCCGGGATGGGTTCGCCGGTCTCGTAATGGCCTGAGATGAGATCCAGGGCCTCGCGCTCCCAGCACCAGTTCTCCATGAACTGGGAAGGCAATTCCACCGCATCCCAGGGCACGCCGTTGATGCCGGACACGCCCAGCCAGTCCACGCGCGTGAGCATGTGGTGCAGGCCGTGGCCGAATTCGTGGAACAGGGTCTGCACCTCATCGTGGGTGAATAAAGCGGGCTTGCCGTCCACCGGCGGCGAGAAGTTGCAGGTGAGATAGGCCACGGGCACCTGCACGCCGTCGCGCGTGCGGCGCCGGCCGATGCAGTCGTCCATCCAGGCGCCGCCGCGCTTCTTCGGGCGCGCGTACAGGTCCAGATAGAAACGCCCGCGCAGTTCGCCCTGGTTGTCGAGGATGTCGAAGAAGCGCACCGATTCGTGCCACACGGGCACGCCCTTCACCTCGCGGATATCGAGCCCGAACAGGCGGCGCACCACTTCGAACAGGCCGCCCACCACGCGATGTTCCGGGAAGTACGGGCGCAGGATCTCCTGGGAGATGGCGTATTTCTCCTCGCGCAGTTTCTCGCCGTAGTAGCCGATGTCCCAGGCCTGCAGATCGTCGAGTCCGCGCGCCTGCGCGAAACGGCGGATCTCGTCCAGGTCCCGCCGCGCCAGATCCAGGGAGCGGCGCGCGAGGTTGCGCAAGAAGCCCATGACCTGCTCCGGCGTCTCGGCCATCTTGGTTGCAAGGGAACGCTCGGCGTAGCTGGAGAAACCCAGGATCTGCGCCAGTTCGTGCCGCAGTGCGAGGATGCGCTCCATGACCGGACCGTTGTCGTATATGCCGGCGTGGGGCCCGCGGTCCGAGGCGCGGGTCACGTAGGCCTCGTACACCTCACGGCGCAGTTCGCGGTCGTCGGCATGGGTCATCACCGCGAAATAGGAGGGGAACTCCAGGGTGACCACGAAGCCGTCCAGCCCGTCGCGCGCGGCGTTCTGGCGCAGCAGCGCCTTGCCGTTGTCGGGGATGCCGGCGAGCCGGGCCTCGTCGGTGATGGGCTTGCGCCAGGCATTGGTGGCGTCGAGCACGTGATCGCCGAAGGTGGAGGTGAGTTGGGAGAGCTCTTCCTGAATGGCCTTGAAACGTGCCTGCTGCTCCGCCGGCAGGTCCACGCCCAAGAGCCGGAAGTCGCGCAGGATGTTGTCCAGCATCCGGCGCTGGCCGGGGGTGAGGGTGGCGTATTCGGGACCGTCGGCGATGGCCCTGTAGGCCTGGAACAGCGCCGCATTCTGACCGAGCTCGGTCTGGTAGGCGGAGAGCTTGGGCAGGCAGGCGTTATAGGCGGCGCGCAGCTCGTCGGCGTTCATCACCGAGTTGAGATGGCTCACCGGCGACCACAGGCGGTTGAGCCGGTCCTCCAGTTCCTCCATGGGCACCACCAGGGTGTCCCAGGTGAAACGCTCCGTGTCGGCCAGCAGGGTGGCGATGCGCGCGCGGTTCTCCGCCAGCACGGCGTCGACCGCGGGTTCCACGTGTTCGGGGCGGATGTCGCCGAAGGGCGGCAGTCCGGTCATTTCCAGCAGCGGATTGGGCATGGGTCGGATAGGATGAATGGATACAACACCTTAGATGCACTCTATCAGTGATTTCCGCCGAAAACAAAAACGTCCATCCCTATCAGGCGCTTACACCCGAGCGCGTGCTCGATGCCGTGGACAGCGCGGGCTTTCGCAGCGACGGCCGCCTGCTCGCCCTCAACAGCTACGAGAACCGCGTGTACCAGGTGGGCATCGAGGGCGGGGCACCCCTCGTGGCCAAGTTCTACCGGCCCGGGCGCTGGAGCGATGCGGCCGTGCTGGAGGAACACGCCTTTGCCCTTGAGCTGGCAGAGGCGGAGGTGCCGGTGGTGGCGCCGCTGGGAGCGGACGGCAACACCCTGCACCGTTACGACGGCTTCCGCTTCGCCCTGTTCCCGCGCCGCGGCGGGCATTGGCCGGAGCTGGAAGACCCGGAGGTACGGCTGCGCCTGGGCCGCTTCCTGGGGAGGTTGCATGCGGTGGGCGCGGTGCGGCCTTTCGTCAATCGTCCCGCCCTGAACGCGCAGACCTTCGGCGAGGGGCCGGTGCGCCAGCTGCTGGAGAGCGGTGCCGTGCCGCAGGAATACCGTCACGCCTACGAAGAGGTAACGAGGCAGCTGCTCGACCGGGTGCACGAGGCCTATGCCGCCGCGGGCAAGGTACGATCCATCCGCCTCCATGGCGACTTCCATCCTGGCAACATTCTATGGACCGACGAGGGCGCCCATCTGGTGGATCTGGACGACGCGCGCAGCGGGCCGGCGGTGCAGGACATCTGGATGCTGCTCTCGGGCGAGCGCGCGCAAATGGCGGCGCAGCTGGCGGACGTGCTCGAGGGCTATGAGGAATTCCACGACTTCGACCGGCGCGAGCTGCACCTGGTGGAGGCCCTGCGCGCCCTGCGCCTGGTGCATTACGCCGCCTGGCTGGCGGCGCGCTGGGACGACCCGGCCTTCCCGCGCGCCTTTCCTTGGTTCAACACGCCCAAGTACTGGGAAGAGCACATCCACACCCTGCGCGAGCAGCTCGAACGCCTCGCCCAGCCGCCTCTCGGGCCGGGGTAAGGAAGACTTGCCCGCCCAACACCGCCGTAGGAGCCCACAGAGCCATTCGCCCACGATGTGGGCTCCTACGGGTGGTTCTCGGCGCCGTTGTAGGAGCCGACACTGTCGGCGAATGCGATCCGATTACGCCAGCGGAAAAACCATTCGCCACGACGTGGCCCATGGGGTAACGGCGTCCTTCCGGTCGCAGCGCGTCAGGCCGCGATGGTTTTCATCGGCCTAGTCGCGGGCTGAGCCCGCTCCTGCAGGTGGTATTGAGATGCATGGGGCGGCCCATGGCCGCCGCCGTGATCAAAGGGTTCGGCAGACAAAAAAATGGAGGGCTGGGATGCCCTCCATCAACAGGGGTGTAATCAACGTCTGCGTCGAGACGGAATCTAATAATCCCGAGCGTCGTTGTCAAGAAACGCGGATAAGATTTTTTCGGAATTGCCTTTCCCGCGGCGCTCGCGTGTATATTCGCGCCCCAGGACTTCAACTGCTCACGGATTGAGCTGTGCACGTCATCAATTCCTGCGTCCCTGCTGCTGCGGGGCATTTCCATCCTGCATCGCATGTTTGCGCCATGCGGCGCCATCGCCGCGGGTCCGGCGCCCGTTTCACTCTGCCCATGCCGCCATGGCTCTTCGCCCTCGTGGCAGGCGCACTCGCCGGCTGCCAGGCCGCCCTGCCCGAGCGCGTCACCGAGGCCGGACACCTGGCGGCGCCCGCAGGCACCGGCCCGATCCCGGACATCGTGCGTCCGGCGGCCCCCGAGCCACAACCGACTTACACGCTGAGAGCACAAGACGCGGCAGTGCGGGACCTGCTGACCGCGCTGGCGCGCGACGCACAGCTGGATCTCGACCTGCACCCCCAGGTGCGCGGCCGCGTCACGCTGCACGCCGTGGACCAGCCGCTGGGTCGCATCCTCCGTCGCATCGCCCGCCAGGCCGACCTGCGCATCGAGCTTGCCGGATCGCAACTGACGGTCACCCCTGACCGCCCCTACCTGCGCAGCTATCACATCGATTACGTAAACCTGGCGCGCCGCTCCGACGGCACGGTGAGCGTGGCCACGGAGGTGGCCACCACCGGCCTGGGTGCGCTGGAGGACAAGAACGCCCGCGCCGGGGAAAACACGTCGGCCACCCGGGTGGTGCAGGAATCCGCCAACCGCTTCTGGGACACGCTGGTGGAAAACGTGCGCGGCGTGCTCGGCGCGGGCGAGGAAAGCGCCGGCGCCATCCTGGTCAACCGGGAGAGCGGACTGCTCACGGTGTTGGCCACCGACCGCCAGCACGAGGCCATCGGCGAGATGCTGGACGCCGTGCTCGCACGGGCGCGGAAACAGGTGCTCATCGAGGCGACCGTGGTCGAAGTGGAACTGTCCGATCGCTTTCAGGCGGGCGTGGACTGGTCCATGTTCGACGAGGACAACGGCATCCGCATCGATCAGCAGGTACTGGCGGGCAATCTCACCTCGCCACCGGTGACTACCATCACCATCGACAGGCCCGGCGCGCATAACCTGCTCGCCATCATCCGCATGCTGGAACGCTTCGGTGATCTGCGCGTGCTGTCCAGCCCCAAGGTGATGGCGCTCAACAACCAGACCGCCATGCTCAAGGTGGTGGACAACCGCGTCTACTTCACCATCGACGTGGATCTCCAGGCCGCCACTGCCAACAGCCCCGCCATCACCACCTTCGAGAGCAACGTCCACACCGTTCCGGTGGGCTTCATCATGGCGGTCACGCCGCAGATCTCCGAAGATGCGGAGGTCACCCTCAATGTGCGGCCCACCATCACCCGCGTGCTGGGCTTCGTGCGCGATCCCAACCCGGCCCTGGCCGAGGCCGGCGTGGTGAGCGAGGTGCCGGAGATCCAGGTGCGCGAGATCGAATCCGTGCTGAAGGTGGCGAGCGGCGAGATCGCCGTGCTCGGCGGCTTGATGCAGGACACCGACAACCGGCGCCGCAGCGGTATCCCGCTGCTGTCACGCCTGCCGATCATCGGACAGGTGTTCAGCTTCCGCGACGAAGAGGTGCGCAAGACCGAACTACTGGTGTTCCTGCGGCCCACCGTGATCGCGCAGGGCAGCGTGCAAAGCGACCTCCGGCGATTCCGCGATGCCTTGCCGGGCACGGGAGGCGTGGGCGAAGAGTCATGAGCACGACGTTCGAAGCCATGGAAGACATGGTCTGGGAAATCCAGCCTTGCGAGGGCGCGGCCGCGCGCGAACAGGGGTGGGACCGGAAGAGTACGTGGCAACCTGTGCGCAATGAGCCTGAGCGCACCGAAGCGGGTGGGGCACGCATCATCATCACTCCGAGCGACGCGACCACAGCGCCCCGCCGACCGTTGCGGTTCCTCTGGCCCGCGGCATTTCTCGCGGCGCTGACGGCATCCGGTTGGGCGGGACTGAGTGAAGGTCGGGACCACGCCCACGCGGTACAAGCCCTGCACCCGCCCGAGATCAGTTACACGCCACCGCCCGATGCAGACTTCTCCCAAGTAGCGGGTGACGTCCGGGTGTCTCCGGTACAGGCTTCACGACCCGCGCCGCCACCGGCGCCCCCGGCCTTCAGCCTAGAACGCACCCTGCCGCACGCGGTGCAACAGGCCGCGCGTTTGTTCCTGCGCGGCAACGACCTCGCCGCGCAAGGGCGCTGGGAGGAGGCCGGCGCGGCCTACGCCGAGGCATTCGCGCTCGATCAGCGGCCCGACTACGCCTTCAACCTCGCCGTGAGCCTGGAACGCCTGGGCCGGCGCGAGGACGCCCTGCATCACTACCGCGTCGCGCTTGCCGCGCGCGACGGCGCGCACTGGTTCGACA
>JBFXES010000189.1:0-5590 GCA_050179875.1 Thiohalomonadaceae bacterium | reverse complement strand
CGCGGCGAGGTCGTCGTCCTTGAGGGACAGGAGTCGCTCCATGGCCGTGATCTGGCCTTCCAGTTCCTGCACCCGCTTGCGCAGTTCCTCGGCCTCCTGCCTGCTGGCGGCGCTGGCCTCCTGGGCGAGCAGCAATTCCTTCCTCAGGCCGTCCAGCGCCTGTGCGCCGTCGGTGGTGCCGGAGGCGTCGCTCTTGCCCGGTTCGGCCGTCTCGGGGGCGACCAGCTTGAGACGCGGTTCCTCGGCCTTCACCGCCGCCGCGCTGCGCGGCACCGCGGCCTCGCCGGAGGGGGCGCGCCCCTTGGCCTCGGCGGCGGCCTGCTGCTTGAAGTCCTGCCACGCACGGTCCTGGAGGGCGACTTCGCGCGCCGCCTGGGCGCGGCTCATGCCCTTGAGCAGGGCGGGATCCAGGCGCAACACCGTTCCGGCCTTGAGGCGGTTCACGTTGTTGTCCTCGAAGGCCTCCGGGTTGCCCTTGAGCAGGGCCATCATCACCTGCGGCACGGTGACCGAACCGTCGGGACGCAGCTTGTTGGCGATGCTCCAGAGGGTTTCGTTGTCGCGCACGGGACCGTAGGTACGCGGGCCCGTGGCTGCGGCAGCCTTGCCGGACCCGGCGATGCCGCGCGCGGGCGCGGCCTTGCCGGCGGCGCCCTTGGCTGCGGTCGCGGGCGCACGCACCGCGGGCGGCGCCTCCTTCTTCATGAGTTCGGGCGGATCGAGCAGGACGGTGTATTCGCGCACCAGGCGGCCGGAACGCCAGTTCACTTCGAGCAGGAAGTCGAGGAAGGGCTCGCGCATGGGCTGCTCGCTCACGGCCTTGATGAAGTAGGTCCCGTTAGGGCGCTGCTCCACCGAGAACGCGATGGCCATGAGGGCCATGGGCCGGTCGAGGCCGATCTGCTGGAAGGCGTCGCTGGAAGCCAGGGAGGCGACGATGCTGGGGACGTCGTCGGGAGCGACCGAGAGCAGGTCGATCTCTGCTGAGAGAGGCTGATTCAGGCCTGAATGGAGGCGTATATCGCCCAGGCCCAGGGGATAGGCCGCTGCGGGGGCAAGCAGCAGGGCCAGCAAAAATGGTTTGAGCTTCCGCAAGTTCTGCACTCCCTCAGGCGCCGCTGGCGGCCGGCAACCGGTTGAGAACCATTTTCCGTCCGCAGGTTTGGTGCCGAAACTTACCAAACGGCTTTAGTTGTAGCAACTAACCTTGTCTCAGGAGAGGTTTTTTGCCAACTGTTCCGCAATCTGGACACAGTTCAAGGCCTGGCGCCGGATGTTCTCGGTGACCACCCACAGGTCCAGCCCGCGGGGGTGGCTCAGGTCCTCCCGCACCCGCCCCACCCACACCGGGTCCTGGCCTGCGGCCTCGGTGACGGGCGTGGGATAACCGCCCGGTTCGCGCTCGTCCAGCACCTCCACGCCCGCGGCGGATTCCAGCACGCGGCGCGCCTCGGCGGCATCCAGCTTGTCGCGGGTTTCCAGGTGCACGGCCACGGAATGGCCGAAAAACACGGGCACGCGCACGGCGGTGGCGTTCACGTCCAGGTCGGGTGCGTGCAGCACCCGGCGCAGTTCCTGCAGCAGCTTCATCTCCTCGCGCGTGTAACCGTTGTCGAGGAAGACATCCACCTGGGGCAGCAGATTAAAGGCGATCTGCTTGGGGAACATCTTCGGCTCCACGGGCCGCACGTTGAGCAGGTTCGCAGTCTGGCGCGCCAGTTCCTCCACGGCGCTGCGTCCGCCGCCGGACACGGCCTGGAAGGTGACTGCGTTGATGCGCATGAGGCCCGCGGCGTCCTGCAACGGCTTCAGCGCCACGGCCAGTGCAATGGAACCGCAGGAGGGACTGCTGATCAGGTTGCGCGCAGCGAAACCGGCGATGTCGCCGGCATTGACCTCCGCCACCACCAGCGGCACGTCGGCCGCGTCCCGGAAGTGCGGCGAACTGTCGATGACCACCGCCCCGGCGGCCGCAGCCCTGGGCGCCAGGGCCTCCGCCGTTTGCGCACCCGCGCAGAAAAACGCCACGCGCACCTGAGCGAAATCGAAGCTTGCAGCCGACTCGATGCGCAAATGACTGCCGCGGAACTCCACGCGCTTGCCCACGGCGCCCGTGTCGCCCAGCAGCACGAGCCTGTCCAGCGGGAACTCGCGTTCCTCCAGCAACTGCACCAGGGCCTCGCCCACCAGGGTATCCGGCCCGACGACAGCGACGTTCATTTTCTCAGGCATGGTCGAGAAGAAGCACTAACACGGGGGACACGGGGAACACGGGGGATGTATTGATGTTAAGGAGCCGCCCTGGGCCGCGATAGTGCGCGCTGCCAAAACATCGCGGCTTGAGCATAAAGCCGTTCCCACAGGCGTGTTCACCACCCCATGGATTTTCCCCATGTCCCCCGTGTTCCCCGTGTTCCCCGTGTTGATCTCTATTACCCCTCCAGCAGGATGCGCAGCATGCGGCGCAGGGGCTCGGCGGCGCCCCACAGGAGCTGGTCGCCCACGGTGAAGGCGGTGAGGTATTCGGGGCCCATGTTGAGCTTGCGCAGACGGCCCACGGGCACGGTGAGCGTGCCGGTGACAGCGGCCGGGGTCAGTTCGCGCATGGTGATCTCGCGGTCGTTGGGCACGACCTTCACCCACTGGTTGTGCGAGGCGATGATGCCGTGGATCTCGTCCAGCGGGACGTTCTTCGTCATCTTGATGGTCAGCGCCTGGCTGTGGCAGCGCATGGCGCCGATGCGCACGCACAGACCGTCGATGGGGATCTGGCGATCGGAACGGCCCAGGATCTTGTTGCACTCCACCTGCGCCTTCCACTCCTCCTTGGACTGGCCCGATTCCAGGGGCACGTCGATCCAGGGAATGAGGCTGCCGGCCAGCGGCACCGGCCAGGCATCCAGCGGATAGGCGTCGGAACGGATGAAGTCGGCCACGTTGCGATCGATCTCCAGGATCGCCGCGGCCGGGTCGTCCACCAGCGCCTTCACTTCCCCGTGGATGGCGCCCATCTGCTGGATCAGTTCGCGCATGTTGCGGGCGCCGGCGCCGGAGGCCGCCTGGTAGGTCATGGGCGTGATCCACTCGATGAGGCCCTGCTCGAACAGGCCGCCGATGGCCATGAGCATGAGCGACACGGTGCAGTTGCCGCCCACGTAGGTCTTGATGCCCTTGGCGAGGCCGTCCTTGATGACGTTCTTGTTGACCGGGTCGAGTACAATGATGGCATCGTCCTTCATGCGCAGCGTGGAGGCCGCGTCAATCCAGTA
The DNA here is from genome assembly GCA_050179875.1 of Thiohalomonadaceae bacterium. Taxonomy (GTDB): domain Bacteria; phylum Pseudomonadota; class Gammaproteobacteria; order Thiohalomonadales; family Thiohalomonadaceae; genus JALOAT01. The sequence goes on along the minus strand of JBFXES010000189.1, from coordinate 2,321 downwards.
GCCGTTCCAGCCCGAGGCGCGCAGCTTGGGATAGATCTCCTTGGTGTAATCACCGCCCTGGCAGGAGATGATCACCTCCATGGCCTTCAGCTCGTCGATGCTGTTGGCGTCCTTCAGCGGCGGCACGTCCTTGCCGATGGCAGGGCCCTTGCCGCCCGGGTTCGACGTGGTGAAGAACACCGGATCGATGAGATCGAAATCCTTCTCGGCGCGCATGCGATCCATGAGCACCGAACCCACCATGCCACGCCAACCGATCAACCCTACGCGCTTCATTTCGCTACCTCACTTAATCACGGGATAAACGCGGAGGTCGCGGAGGCGCGGAGGTCGCGGAGAAAACCGTTGCCATTGATTTCCTCCGCGTCCTCCGCGCCTCCGCGCACTCCGCGTTGCTATTCATTTCAGAGTGCCGCGACGATGGCGGCGCCCATTTCGGCGGTGCCGACTTTCTTGCAGCCTTCGGTCCAGATGTCGCCGGTGCGCAGGCCCTGGTCGAGGACTTTGGACACGGCGGCGTCCACGCGATCGGCCAGGGCCGCCTCGTTCAGGGTGTAACGCAACATCATCGACACGGAGAGGATGGTGGCGATGGGGTTGGCGATGCCCTGGCCGGCGATGTCCGGGGCCGAGCCGTGGATGGGTTCGTACATGCCCTTGCCGTTGGCGTCCAGGGACGCCGAGGGCAGCATGCCGATGGAACCGGTGAGCATGGAGGCCTCGTCCGAGAGGATGTCGCCGAACATGTTGTCGGTGAGCATCACGTCGAACTGCTTGGGATTGCGCACGAGCTGCATGGAGGCATTGTCCACGTACATGTGGCTCAATTCCACCTCGGGGTAGTTCCTGGCCTCGTCGGTCACCACCTCGCGCCACAGTTCCGTGCACTCGAGCACGTTGGCCTTGTCGATGGAGCACACCTTGCGGTTGCGCTTCATGGCGATGTCGAAGGCGGTCCTGGCGATGCGGCGGATCTCGCTCTCGCTGTAGACCAGGGTGTTGTAACCCTCGCGTTCGCCCTTGTCATTCTCGCGGATACCCCGCGGCTGGCCGAAGTAGATGCCGCCGGTGAGCTCGCGCACGATCATGATGTCCAGGCCGGCGACCACCTCAGACTTGAGAGTGGAAGCAGAGGCGAGCTGGGGATGGACCTGGGCCGGGCGCAGGTTGGCGAACAGCTCCAGGCCCTTGCGGATGCCCAGCAGGCCCTTCTCCGGGCGCACCGCGATGGGCAGCGGCTCCCACTTGGGACCGCCCACGGCGCCGAGCAGCACCGCGTCGGCTTCCCTGGCGAGCTTCAGGGTGGCGTCGGGCAGCGGATGGCCCGCAGCGTCGTAACCCGCGCCGCCGATGTGGCCGTGCTCCATCTCCACCTTCAGGCCGAACCTGTCCCGCAGCGCTTCGAGCACCTTCACGGCCTCGGCGACAATCTCCGGCCCAATGCCGTCACCCGGCAGTACAGCAATCTTCTTCGTCATTCTTCCACTTCCGTCGTTATAACGCGGAGGTCGCGGAGGCGCAGAGGACGCGGAGAAAACCATTCATCTCGTTCTCCTCCGCGTACTCCGCGCCTCTGCGTTCTCCGCGTTTCGTTCAATTCGTCAAGCGAACAGCCAGGGCGCTTCGGCGCGGCGCTTGGCTTCGTAGGCGCGGATGGCGTCCACGTGCTGCAAGGTCAGGCCGATGTCGTCGAGGCCTTCAAGCAGGCAGTGCTTGCGGAACGGGTCCACCTCGAAGGGGATCACCTCGCCCGCAGGCGTGGTGAGGGTCTGGGCCTCCAGATCCACCGCCAGCCGGTAGCCTTCGCTCGCGGCCACTTCCTTGAACAACCGGTCCACCGTCGCCTCGTCGAGCACGACGGGCAGGATGCCGTTCTTGAAGCAGTTGTTGAAGAAGATGTCGGCGAACGAGGGCGCAATGATGACCCTGAAGCCGTAGTCCAGCAAGGCCCAGGGCGCGTGTTCGCGGCTGGAGCCGCAGCCGAAGTTCTGGCGGGCGAGCAGGATCTGCGCCCCCTGGTAACGGGGCTGGTTGAGCACGAAGTCCGGGTTGAGCGGACGCTTGGAGTTGTCCATCCCCGGCTCGCCCACGTCCAGGTAGCGCCACTCGTCGAACAGATTGGGGCCGAAACCCGAGCGCTTGATGGACTTCAGGAACTGCTTGGGAATGATGGCGTCCGTATCCACGTTCGCCCGATCGAGCGGCGCCACACTCCCATTCAATGTCACCAACTTATCCATTTACTCTTTCCTCGCGGAATACACGCGGAGTGCGCGGAGGCGCGGAGGACGCGGAGAAAACCATTTGTTCTGTTCTCCGCG
>JBFXES010000188.1:0-5768 GCA_050179875.1 Thiohalomonadaceae bacterium | reverse complement strand
TGGGTGAACGTATGGTTGCGCCGCGAGGCATCAGGGAACGCGATCACCCGGTCCCGCGGGCGCAGCAGACCTGGTTGCGTCCCGCCGCCTTGGCGGCATACATGGCGCGGTCGGCGGCACTCACCAGGGCGTCCACGCTGTCGTAGTCCGGATAACTCGCGCCGCCGATACTCACGGAAAGTGACAGGGTTTCGCCCTCGGTGGAGGCGAACGGCCTTTCGGCGATGTCGGCGCGGACGCGTTCGGCGATTTCCAGGGCGTCCGGCAGCGGCGTCTCGGGCAGCAGCACCACCAGTTCCTCGCCCCCGTAGCGGAAGGCCGTATCCACCACGCGTATGGCCGCCTGGATGCGCCGCGCGATCTCCGCCAGCACCTCGTCGCCGGTCTTGTGCCCGTAGTTGTCGTTGACCGCCTTGAAATAATCGATGTCGATGAGCAACAGCGAAAGCGGGCGCCCGTAGCGCGCCGCACGGCGGAGCTCGATGCCGATCCGCGTGTAGAAGCTGCGGCGATTGAGCAGGCCGGTGAGTGCATCGCGCGTGGCCAGCTCGCGCAGGCGCGCCTCATGGCCTTCCAGGCGACGCTCGATGCCGTTCAGCAGCCAATAGAACAGGCCCAGCAGGAGCCCGCCCGCGAACACGCCCACGGCGCCACCGCGCAGCAGGGCGCGCCGCCCGGCACGCACGACGCCGGTCACGTCGATCACGGCCAGTACCGCGGCCACCGGCCGACCAGCCGCGTCCGCCACCCACATGGCCACGGCACGGAAGGAGCGCCCATCCGCCTCGAACGAAAACACCTGGCCGTCGCGGGGGAATCCGACCCGAAGCTGTTGCGCGAGGGGCTCGGGTATGACCTCGCCGTGCGCCACCAGGAACTCCGGAAAGACCGCCCCGCCCTGGCCGTCTTCCAACGCCGGTGTGTGTTGACGGATGACCTCTGCCGACAGGTAATCCTTGCGGGTGAGCAGATAGAGCGGAGTGCCGAGCAGTTGTTCCATGTGGTCGAGCACCACCTCGATCCCGGAACCGAGTTCCACGTAACCGAACAGACGGCCGTTTTTTCCATACCACGGTTCCACCACGCGCAACGTGAACATGCCGCGCCTCCCCAGTTCGACGCCGGTCGCCGCCTTGCCGGTGCGCGTGGCCTGCACGGCTGTGGCGCGCGTGATGGTGTCGCCGTACAGCTCGGGGGCATGCACGCGCAGCAGATTCACCGACTGCGGGTCGTTGAAATACCAGTGGCTGATGCCGTAGGTGCGCAACGCCTCCATGATCGGCGCCGCATGGCGCAGCAACGTGTCTCGATCGTGCCGGGCGAAGGCGTTGTCCAGCTCGCGATTGGCCTTGATGGCCGCGAGCACCGCGCCGAGGGTGTCGGTGCCCTGCGCCACGGATTGCTCGAAGAACTCCCGCATGGACGCGTTCGTCGTGCGCACCCGGCGTTCGAACTCGTCGTTCTGCTGGATACGGGCCGTGTTCAGCAGCAACACCGTGATGGCCGCAATCACCAGGGCGAGCGGCACCAGAAACACGAGCTTCAGACGCTCGCGCGGCGCGACCGCCTGTTCCTCATCGGGCAGGTCGGGGAGTGACGGCATGGCTGTCGGCTCCGCCGGGGCGCGCATCCCGTGATGCCTTGCGCGGGTGCGGAAAATCATGGGTCTCAAGCCCGCGCAGCGGTGGAGCAGGGGAGGTCAAGGCCCATATCCTTCCATGGCGTTCATGCGCTGTCGCATTCCTGTTCCACCCCGGGGGATTGCATCGCTCGCGCCCGGCAGTCCTGGGCGATTGACCGCAGAAATCGCTGAGGTTCAACGTCGTCCGCACACGGGCGAATCACTCCCGCGCGTGATGGATATAACTGTAGTCACCGGTGGATGGGGCACCAATAAGCCGGCAGGCGGCGCCGCAAGCCTCGAAGCGGGCGCGCGATGATGGTCATGCGTGGTATCTCTTCACGCCGATTCCCCACGGGTGCGTGGTAATCTTCCGCCATGTCCCGTTGCCTGCGTAGCTGGTTCGCCGTATTGCTGCTGGCTGTACTCGCCGCGTGCAGCCGCGGTCCGCAATTGCCGCCCCTGGCGGAGGACGCGGTGATCCTCGCCTTCGGCGACAGCCTGACCTATGGCACGGGCGCCCCCCGTGAGCACAGCTACCCCGCGGTACTGGAAGCCCTGACCGGACGGCGCGTGATCAATGCCGGTGTTCCCGGCGAAGTGACCGCCGGCGGCCTGGAGCGGCTCGCAGACGCCCTCGACGAGCACGCGCCGCAACTGCTGATCCTCTGCCTCGGCGGCAACGACATGCTGCGCAAGGTGGACGAGAGAAGCATCGTGACCAACCTGGAACAGATGGTGGCCATGAGCCGCGCGCGCGGTGTGCCCGTGCTCCTGCTGGGCGTGCCGCGCCCGGCGATCATCGGCCTGGAAAGCGCATCCTTCTACGAAGAGATCGCCGCGCGCGGGCAGTTGCCGCTGGAAGCGGACGTCATCCCCGAAGTGCTCTCCGATCGCAGCCTCAAGTCCGACACCATCCATCCCAACGCCGCGGGCTATCGGCGCATCGCCGCGGCCGTCCACGACAGGCTGAAGCGGGCGGGTGCGTTGTAGCGTCCGCCTCCGGGAAATCGCGAACGCATTTGCGACCCCGTTCACGTTTCTTTGACCCTGGCGGCCTGCGGGACAGGGAACCAATACCCGAGTGTTCTAATCTCGTTTTATAAAGAGATGCCGCTCGAAACGGCACACCGGAGCTGCGGATCCGCAAGCGGCTATCCGTGGATACGGGCCCGACAGCGACATTGTCACGTCTCGCGGGATGACACATGGAAAGCCCTGAGACCGGACCCTCCGCAAGGGGCCGGAAAACGGCTGAAGAACGGCAGCTGACCCGTCGGCTGAGGCCGGTCACGCACAGGTGTTATCTCATCGTCTACCTCTTCCTGGCGATCATCGCCTGCATCCTGGTGCTCACCCACCTGCAGACCGAGGTGCTAAATGCCGTGCGCGCCTACGTCCATGGCGAGGGCCTGTGGGCGAAGGCGCAGAAGGAGGCCATGTACGACCTCGGGCGCTATGCCGCCACCGCCGACGAAAGCCATTACCGCCAGGCCATGGCCGTGCTCGCCGTTCCCCTGGGCGACCGCCTTGCGCGCGAGGAACTGCAACGGCCCGCGCCGGATCTGCGCCTGGTGCGCGAGGGATTCATCGCCGGCCAGAACCACCCGGATGACCTCGCGGCGCTGACCTGGTTCTTCCTGCGCTTTCAGGGCGTGGATGAGGTGGCCGAGGCCATCCGCGTCTGGACCGAAGGCGACCGGCAGGTGACCGTGACCCTGGGCCTCGCCGAGGAACTGCGCGAGGCGGTGCGCGCCGGCTCGCCGGATACCATCGAATCGGTGATGGCGCGCCTCGACGTGGTCCAGCGCGACCTCGCGGTGCTGGAAAACCGTTTCTCGGCGCTGCTCAACGAGGGCGCCCGTCGCGTGTTGGTCTTCACGCGCGCACTGACCTACGCCATCGCCTTCGTGCTGGTGACCACGGGCCTGTTCCTGTCGTGGCGCAGCATCCGTGCCATCGGGCAGACCGAGCGCGCGCTCATCCTCAGCGAGATGCGCTTCCGTCGCGTGGTGGAGGCCGATCTCATCGGCATCTTCTTCGCCGAGCCGGACGGCGCCGTGGTGGATGCCAACGACGCCTTCCTGGACATGCTGGGCTACTCGCGGCAGGAATTGCGCGCGGGGAGCCTGAACTGGATCGCCATCACCCCGGAGGAATACCGGCAATTGGACGCCGATGCCATGAAACAGGCGGCGGAACAGGGCAGTTGCGAGAGCTACGAGAAGGAATTCACGCGCAAGGATGGCGCGCGCGTGGCCGTCTATGCCGGCCTGGCGCGCATCGACGACAGCGGCCAGGCGGTGTGCTTCACCCTGGACGTGACGGCGCGACGCCGGTCCGAGCAACAGCTGCGCCTCGCGGCCAAGGTGTTCGAGGGCAGCAGCGAGGGCATCCTGATCACCGACGCGGACGCGCGCATCATTTCGGTGAACCGCGCGTTCACGGCGATCACCGGTTTCCTGCCCGAAGATGTGATCGGCCAGAATCCGCGCATCCTCAAGTCCGGCGCCATGTCGGCGCAGTTCTATCGCGACATGTGGCAGAGCCTGACGGCGACCGGCCATTGGGACGGCGAGATCTACGACCGGCGCAAGAACGGCGAGATCTACCCCAAGTGGCTGAGCATCGACGCGGTGAAAGGCCCGGACGATCGGGTGAGCCATTACGTGGCCATTTTTTCGGACATCACCGAGCACAAGGCCGCCCAGGAACGGTTGCGGCAACAGGCCGAGCATGACGGCCTCACGGGCCTGCCCAACCGCAGCCAGTTCGCCGCGCGCCTGGAGCGGGCGCTCGCCTATGCCGAGCGCCAGAACCGGCAACTGGCCGTGATGTTCATCGACCTGGATCACTTCAAGCCCATCAACGACACCTACGGGCACCTGGTGGGCGACGCCCTGTTGCGCCAGGCGGCGGCGCGCCTCGCGGCCTGTGTGCGCAAGAGCGACACCGTGAGCCGTCAGGGCGGTGACGAATTCGTTGCCATGCTGGAGGACGTGGGCGATCCCGACACGGCCGCCCAGATCGCCGGCAAGCTCATCGCCGCCATGGGCGAGCCCTTCGAGGTGGACGGCCTTCGCCTTCACGTCGGCCTGAGCATCGGCATCAGCATGTATCCCCGCGACGGCGCCGATCCGACCGTGCTCATGCAGCGGGCCGATGCCGCCATGTATCGCGCCAAGACGGAAGGGCGCAACTGCTACCACTTTTTCACACCCCCGCAAGAACCGGTTGACCTGCGCATGCGTCCCGAACGCCACGGATGAGACTTCGGTCCGGGACTGCGCCGGCACCGCTCCTATCATGGGAGGCCGTTCCGTATTCCCTGGGAGGTGTGCAGTGACTGGACTGATCGGCCGCGATTACTGTTTCAGGCACGCCGGCAGCATCGTCCGCAGCTTCGGTTTCGGCGTGTTCCTGGGCACGCTGGCAAGTACCCGCAAGACGCTCCTGGAGCGGGCCGTCGCCCATTACGAAAGCCGCGGTTACGCGTTCCCCGGCCACGTGGGCCGTGCCTACCGCCTCGCGGCGCTCATCGAGGCGCGGGTGGCGCGGATCTACGGCAGGCTGGCCGAGCGCTTCGCCGGAGAGCCCGAGGCCGCGGCCCTGTTCCGCGAACTGGCACAGGAGGAGCTGGAGCACAGCAGGCTCATGCAGTTGTGCCGCTTCCTGGTGGTGCTGCATCCGCGCCTGGAATTCGTCCCCGCCATCCGCGACCCGCAAATCCGGGCGATCCGGGCGGAGCTGCGGGCGCTCGAACGGCGCATCGACTCGATGACCCTGGACCAGGCGCTGGACGCCGCCGTGGCGGTGGAGCAGGGGGAGATCAACGCCGTGTTCGAACGCCTGCTGCGGCAGGTCGACAGCGAGGCCACGCGCCTGTTCGAGGGCCGCCTGGACGAGGTGCAGGGGCACGCCAAATCGGTACCCCGGCGCGTCGCCCTGCTGCGCCGCCGCCTGGCCGCGCGCTGACCCTGCGCTTGTAAGAATTTTCCCGATGCGATACCATCCTGCGCCCCTGGGTGCGCAGGATGGCGCCGGCCGCAGAAGCCGGACCGCCCGCCGCAAGCTCCGGGCCGGGCGGCGCGTCGGCCTTCGCAACAACCTTCCGCGTTCCCCCGCTCCTCCAGGGCAACTGATTGTG
>JBFXES010000187.1:3652-5842 GCA_050179875.1 Thiohalomonadaceae bacterium | reverse complement strand
GCCTCCAGCGGCTCCAAAGGCCTTCCTTCCACGCGCTTCTGCCATGCGGTCTGGAACATGCGCCGCAGCGCGGTGCGATCACTGGAAAAGATCATTCGAACCTCGGCTGAGCGAAGAAGAAAAAGCTGAACCACGGGGGACACGGGGAGAACAGATTTCAGGCAGGTGTGGGAGCGAGCTTCTGCTCGCGACAGCAAGAATCGCGAGCAGAAGCTCGCTCCCACATGCTCGCACCTTTCGGGATTTCGCCAGTGGATGTGCCGTGGAGAAACAGATTTCCCCGTGTTCCCCGTGTTCCCCGTGTCCCCCGTAGTTTATGCTTTTCCCTTTCACATCGGCACCACCTCCGCCGGCGTCTTGTGCTTGTACTCGCACAGGTCCTTGATGGGGCACTGGGGGCAGTTGGGTTTGCGGGCGGTGCAGGTGTAGCGGCCGTGCAGGATGAGCCAGTGGTGGGCGTCCTGGCGGAATTCCTCGGGCACGACCTTCAGCAGCTTTTTCTCCACCTCCAGCACGGTCTTGCCGGGCGCCAGGCCGGTGCGGTTGGCGACGCGGAAGATGTGGGTGTCCACGGCAATGGTCGGCTCGCCGAAGGCGGTGTTGAGGATCACGTTGGCGGTCTTGCGGCCCACGCCGGGCAAGGCCTCGAGGGCCTCGCGGTCCCGCGGCACCTCGCCGCCGTGTTTTTCCACCAGGATCTTGCAGGTCTTGATGATGTTCTCGGCCTTGGCGTTGTACAGGCCGATGGTCTTCACATAGTCCTTCAGGCCTTCCACGCCCAAAGCGAGGATCGCCTCGGGGGTGTTCGCCACGGGAAACAACCTTGCGGTGGCCTTGTTCACGCCCTTGTCGGTGGCCTGGGCGGACAGCACCACGGCCACCAGCAGTTCGAAAGGCGTGCTGTAGTTCAGCTCGGTAGTGGGGCGGGGATTGAGTTCGCGCAGGCGCGCGAAGATCTCGTGGCGCTTCTTGGGATTCATGGTGGCGGGTCAGAAAGGGAATTTACTGCGGATGCTGCGCACGAAAGCGAGCAGATCATCCAGATTGTGTTCCAACACGTGGCGCAGTATGCGCCGGTCGATGGTCGCGTAGCCGTGCACCAGGATGTTGCGGAATCCGGCCATCTTCTGCAGTTTGTCGACGAGTTCCTCCGGCATGGCGAGCACGGGCTGCAACAGCAGGAACAAGTCGAGATTGGTTTCAGGTTCACCGAGCCGCAGGGCGGAAACCACATGGGACGCCGCATCCAGGGCCGCCTGGATCGCAAGTTGCAGCGTGTGCGCCACGAAGCGCTCTTCTCGCACGTCGCTCTCCACGAGTTCCGGTCGTGCCAGACGCCGCAACTCGCCCGCGCAGGTTTCGATGAAGGCGAGCTTCTTCTCCAAAAGGTCACGGTCGGTCATGGCGTGCACCGGGGCCGCGGCGGTATTCCCGCAAATAGGGGAGAACGTCGAAATACTCGGCGCGTGCCTTCATTTCGAAGCGGATGCGGGCCGAGGCATCGTTTTCCAGCACCAGGATGCCATCGCGCAACACGCGGTGTATCAGATCGGGCGACGCGCGATTGAGTACCACCAGGTCCACGGGGCGACCGACTGCCCGTTCCAAGGCTGCCGCCAGATCGAGTCCCAGTCCATCCAGGCCAAGGGGAGGTTCTTCCCGGTAGAGCACGGCTAGGTCCACATCGCTGTGCGCTCCGGCTTCCTGACGTGCCTGGCTGCCGAAGAGATAGGCGCAGACCAGCCCCCTGGCGTGAGGTGTGAGGGCGTCATGCAGAGCCTGAATCAGGGACGTCGATGTCATGCCCCCGATTATCGGCAGCCCCCTCCCGCGCTGCAACCGCGCGACGGATCAGGCGACGGAGGCTTCGGGTGCGGCCTTGGCCGTAGCGGCCGCACGGCGCGCCACGCGCGCGTCGATGACGTTCTTGAGGGCGATGAGCAGGCCCAGGCCGAAGAAGGCGCCGGGCGGCAGGATGGCGAACAGCAGGCCGCGGTATTCGCCGAACAGGTGCAGGGTCCAGCCGCGTGCGACCTCGCCGAACATGAGATGGGCCTGGGCGAACAGGGTGCCGTTGCCCACCAGCTCGCGCATGGCGCCGAGCACCACCAGCGCGGCGGCGAAGCCGAGGCCCATGGTGAAGCCGTCGGCAAGGGCGCGCGGCACGGAGTTCTTGGAGGCGAAGGCCTC
>JBFXES010000187.1:0-3552 GCA_050179875.1 Thiohalomonadaceae bacterium | reverse complement strand
GCCTGGCGCTCGTTGGCCTCGACGCGCTCGCGCGTGCCCAGGTGGGTGAGGCCCACCAGGCTCGCGGCGGCCACGGCGAAGGCCGCGAGCAGGAAGGCGCTGACCAGCATGTTACGCAGCATGTCTCAGCCCTTCGTGTGTCCGTACACCCGTGGACGGGTGTAGTAATCGATGGTGGGCGCCGCCAGGTTCATGAGCAGCACGGAGAAGGCGATGCCGTCCGGATAGCCGCCCCAGGTGCGAATGACGTAGATGAGCACGCCCGCGCCCGCGCCGAAGATCAGGCGGCCGCGGTTGCTGGTGGCGCAGGTGGTCGGATCGGTGGCGATGAAGAACGCGCCCAGCATGGCGCCGCCGCTCATGAGGTGGAACAGCGGACCGGCGTGGGTGTCCGGGTCCAGGGACCAGAACAGCCCAGCCATGAGGAACAGCGCACCGAGCAGGCCCACGGGCGTGTGCCAGGTGATGGTGCGGTTCCACACCAGCCACAGGCCGCCGAGCAGCACCAGGCCGTTGACCACTTCGAAGCCTTGCCCGCCGAAGGCACCGAACAGCGGCGCCGCGAGGGTCTCACTGACGGTCTTGTTGAGCGACAGCTCGGTCTTCATGAAGTCGAGCGGCGTGGCGCCGGACAGCGTATCCAGGCTGAGGCCGGCGGGCAGCGCGCCGGTGAAGGCGTAGCGCAGGGTCTCGGCCAGGCTCAGCGTTTCGCCGCCTAGCATGGATGGCGACAGCCAGGTGGTCATCTCGCGCGGGAAGGAGATGAGCAGCAGCACGTAGCCCACCATGGCCGGATTGAACGGGTTGTAGCCGAGGCCGCCGTAGATCTGCTTGGCGAACACGATGGCGAAGGCCGCGCCCAGGGCCACCAGCCACCAGGGGGCGAGGGGCGGCAGGGCGAAGCCGAGCAGCACAGCGGTGACCAGCGCGCTGCCGTCGGCCAGGGTCACGTTGATGGCGCGACCGCGCAGGGCGAGCATGGCCGCCTCGGCGCCCAGCGCCGCCGCGGACGCGATGGCGATGTTCACCATCATGCCCCAGCCGAACAGCCAGGTGTGGGCGATGATGGCGGGCACGAGCGCATACACCACGCGCAGCATCACGCGCGTGACGCTGGCGGGCTGATGGGCGTGGGGCGAACTGATGGTCGTCATCGGCCAGTCCGGACTAGAACGCGGAGTACGCGGGGGCGCTGAGGACGCGGAGACGAGGATTCCTTGCGTCCTTTGCGCCCTTGGCGTCTTTGCGCTGGGCTGTTTTCGTCAGTCGGTTCATTGCTCGCCGTCTCCCGCCGCCGCGGCGGCCTTCTTGGCCTTGGCGCGTTCGAGGGCGGCCTGGATGGCGGCCTTCTTGGCGTCGTCGGGGGAGGCAGCGCCTTCCGCGTCGGCGGCCTTTTTCTTCAGGCGCGCCTCGCGCTCGGCCTTCTCGGCCTCGATGCGCGCCTGGCGGAACTCGTGGCGCTCGCGGGCGCGGTCGGCCTTTTTCTTCTCCCGTTCCTGCGCCCACACGGCGGTCTTGGCAAAACGGAAGAACTGCACCAGGGGCAGGTTGCTCGGGCACACGTAGGCGCAGCAGCCGCACTCGATGCAGTCGAACAGCTTGTAGTCCTGCGCCTTGTCGAAGTCCTTGGCGCGGGCGTGCCAGTACAGCTGCTGCGGCAGCAGGGACACGGGGCAGGCCTCGGCGCAGGCGCCGCAGCGGATGCAGGCGCGGGTCGGGCCCCGCTCGCCCAGTTCGCCCGGCACGGGCGCGAGCACGCAGCCGGCGGTCTTGGTGATGGGGACCTCGCGCGACTGGAGGCGGATGCCCATCATGGGGCCGCCCAGCACCAGGCGCTCCGGTTCGCTCTTCAGGCCGCCGGCGGATTCCAGGAGATCGGCCACCGGCGTGCCGATGCGCACCTCCAGATTGTGCGGCGTGGCGACCGCGCCGCCCGTCACCGTGACGATGCGCGAGATGAGGGGCTCGCCCTTTTCGATGGCGCGGTACACCGCCGCGGCGGTGGCCACGTTCTGCACTACCACGCCGATGGCGATGGGCAGGCCGGCGGAAGGCACTTCCTTGCCGGTGATCACCTTGATGAGCTGCTTCTCGCCGCCGGTGGGATAGCGCGTGGGCACCTGCACCAGCTCGATGTCGCTGCGGCCGCTGCGTTTCAGGGCCTCGCCCAGGGCGGCGAAGGCCTCGGGCTTGTTGTCCTCCACCGCGATGACGCAGCTGCGCGCCTGCAAGGCGTGGATCATGATGCGCACGCCGCCGATCACCTCGTCGGCGCGCTCGCGCATGAGCATGTCGTCGGCGGTGATGTAGGGCTCGCATTCGGCGCCATTGATGATGAGGGTGTCCACCACCGTGCGCGGGCCGGGATTGAGCTTCACGTAGGAGGGGAAGCCCGCGCCGCCCAGGCCGACGATGCCGGCGTCGCGCACGCGGTTGCGCAGGTGGCTCGGGTCTTCCTTCAGCCACTCGGGCATGGGCACGAAATCCACCGCCTCGTCGCGGCCGTCGGTCTCGATGACCACGCACAGGGCGTTCAGCCCGGACGGATGGGGCACCGGGCGCGGCTCAACGGCGACCACCACGCCGGAACTGGAGGCGTGGGCAGGCACGCTCACGTAGCCCTCGGCCTGGGCGATCATCTGGCCCTTCAACACGCGCTCACCCACCTGCACGACGGGCTTGGCCGGCTGGCCGATGTGCTGCTGCACGGGGATCACCAGCACGCGCGGCACCGGCGCGACGGCGATGGGCCGGCCGGTGGATTCGGCCTTGTGCTCGGGCAGGTGCAGGCCGCCGTGGAATGTGTGCAGGGTGCGCGTCATGCCTCAGGTACCTTCGCGGGCGCGACCTTGATGACGGGGTAGGGCCACTTCCAGGTGCCGATGTCCTCGCGCACCGGCTCCATGCGGATGCACTCCACCGGACAGGGCGAGACGCACAGCTCGCAACCGGTGCACTCGCTCTGGATCACTGTGTGCATCTGCTTGGCGGCGCCCAGGATGGCGTCCACCGGGCAGGCCTGCAGGCACAGGGTACAGCCGATGCAGGTGTTCTCGTCGATGACGGCCACCATCTTGGCCTTGGCCTCGCCGTCCAGTGGCTGCGGGTCTCGCCCCAGCAGGTCGGCCAGGGCCATGACCACCGCCTCGCCGCCCGGCGGGCACTTGTTGATGTCCGCCTCGCCCGCGGCGATGGCCTCCGCATAGGGACGGCAGCCCGCGAAACCGCACTGACCGCACTGGGTCTGCGGCAGGATGGCGTCGATCTTCTCCACGATGGGATCGCTCTCCACGCGAAAGCGCACGGCCGCAAACCCGAGCAACAGCCCGAACGCGGCAGCCAGCAATGTGAAGACGACGATGGCGGTCAGCATGTTCTGGAAAAAAGCCCAAATACGGGGAACACGGGGGCGCTAATGGCTTGGACCTTGCTCGATAGCAGACATTTGAGTCCCGCTGCACCTGCCGCAGCCAAACAGAGGTAACTCACGAGAAAATCCCCGTGTCCCCCGTGTTCCCCGTGTTTCAGCCTTTCCTTCATCCCTTCACCAAA
>JBFXES010000186.1:0-5851 GCA_050179875.1 Thiohalomonadaceae bacterium | reverse complement strand
CGCAGCCATGATGAGAGAGAACCCGGGCGCGTAGCCGGCAAACTCAAGAGCACGTTGGCAAGAACAAAAACGGAGAAGCGGCTCCGGGAGACGTTATCGCCTGTTGACACGGGCGGCTAATGGGTGAGCCCCCGACCTTTCTGGCCATGTGCCCTTCTTCGGGAGTTGCAGGGCGTCATGTGTCATCCGACCTACGCCTACCGTCATCCCCAGGTCTGGGGTATAGTGATGCACGCCTTTTTCGTAGCAGACGCAATAAATACAAGGGCTTGCATCCATTGGCCGCCTCCCAGCTCCACCTCGACATCTTTTCGCAACGCGGCCCCGCATCGCCGACGGTCGCGGCTGCGGTGGAGGCGCTGGCGTGTCAAAGCGGCATTGAGGCGAGAGGGGCCATCTTCACCCGCGCCGAGGTCGTGGAGTTCATCCTCGACCTCGCCGGTTACACCGAAGAGCGCCCGCTCCATCGGATGCGCTTTCTTGAGCCCTCTTTCGGTGGCGGCGAGTTTCTCCTTGCCGCGGTTCGCCGCCTGCTTGCCGTATGGCGCGCATCCGATAGCCATCCGGCCATCGACCAACTCAGCAACGCAGTGCGTGCCGTTGAACTCCATCGCGACACCTTCGCCGCCACCCGCGACGCACTCATCCAACTGCTAAAGCAGGAAGGCATCGCCGCCCGCACCGCCGTGGCCCTCGCAGATCGCTGGCTGGTACAGGATGACTTCCTGCTCGTGCCCCTCGAAGGCGCCTTCGACGTGATCGCCGGCAACCCGCCCTATGTGCGCCAAGAGCTCATTCCTGCGCCCCTGCTGGCCGAATACCGCAGCCGCTATCCGACGCTTTATGACCGGGCCGATCTCTACGTCCCCTTCATCGAACGCTCCCTGTCGCTGCTTGCCGACAAAGGCAACCTGGGTTTCATCTGCGCCGACCGCTGGATGAAAAACCGCTACGGCGGCCCGCTCCGGGAACTGGTCGCCAGCCGCTTCCACCTCAAGGTCTATGTGGACATGGTGGACACCCCCGCCTTCCACAGCGACGTGATCGCCTATCCGGCCATTACCGTAATCAGCCGGGAAGCGACGGGCACCACCCGCATCGCCCACCGCCCGCCCATCGACGCCGCCGCGCTCACCGCGCTGGCGCAGGAGCTGACGGCGGAGGCGTTGCCCGCGAACGGCAAGGTACGCGAACTTGCCTGCGTGACCCAGGGCGACGAACCCTGGCTGCTCGAATCATCGGACCAGATGTCCCTCATCCGCCGCCTGGAACAGGCGTATCCCACCCTCGAAGAGGCCGGCTGCAAGGTCGGCATCGGCGTCGCCACCGGCGCCGACAAGGCCTTCATCGGCGACTTCGACGCCCTCGACGTGGAACCGGATCGCAAGCTCCCCCTCGCCACCACGCGCGACATCCAAAGCGGCGAAGTCCACTGGCGCGGCCAGGGCGTGATCAACCCCTTCGCCGACGAAGGCGGGCTGGTGGATCTCAACGCCTACCCCCGACTGCGCCGCTACCTGGAAGCGCGCAAAGAGATCATCGCCGCCCGCCACTGCGCGCAGAAATCGCCAGCCGGCTGGTATCGCACCATCGACCGCATCTTCCCGGCCCTTGCCGGCAAACCGAAGCTCCTGATCCCCGACATCAAGGGTGCGGCGCACATCGTCTACGAGCCAGGCAAACTCTACCCGCACCACAACCTCTACTACGTGACTTCCGAGACTTGGAACCTGCGCGCCTTGCAGGCGGTACTCCTCTCGGAAGTCACCCGCCTCTTCATGGCGACCTACTCCACCAAAATGCGCGGCGGCTACCTGCGCTTCCAGGCCCAATATCTGCGCCGCCTGCGCATCCCCCGGTGGTGCGACGTCCTCGAGCCCCTGCGCGCGGAACTGATCGAAGCCGCCACCAAGCGCGACATCGCCGCCTGCAACCGCGCCACCTTCCGGCTCTACGCACTGACGCAAGAGGAACAATCCGCCCTCCGAGGCAACGGAGAATAGATGGCCCTGGATCTGGTGAATTACGAGCGCAAGGCCCGCGCGGCCGTGCAGGCCTTCTGGGGCAACCGCGAAGCCGCGAGAAAGAAGCAGATCGAATCGGGCAAGGCCGATCAAGGCGAGCGGGCGGGCGTCACCGCCGGCAAGAACATGGACGGATTCATCGCCCTGGTCTGCGACATCGTCCGCGCCAACGGCCTCGCCCACGCCGACATCCACCAGAAACGCGCCCTGCTGACCCTGCCCGGCTACTTCCGCCCAACCAAGCTTTGGGACCTGCTGGTCATCCACAAGGGGCAGCTCATCGCTGCCATCGAACTGAAGAGCCAGGTCGGCCCCTCCTTCGGGAACAACTTCAACAACCGCACCGAAGAGGCCATCGGCACCGCCCATGACCTCTGGACCGCCTACCGCGAAGGCGCCTTCGGCCACCAACCCCGCCCCTTCGTGGGTTGGCTGATGCACGTGGAAGATGCTCCAAAGTCACGTCGCCCTGTCACCGACAACTCGCCCCATTTCCCCGTGCTCCCGGAGTTCAAGGGCGCCTGTTATCTGGAACGTTACGACCTATTGTGCAGGAAACTGGTGCAGGAACAGCTCTACACCACGGCGTCAGTCATCGCATCGACGCGCGAGGCGGTGAACACGGGAGAGTTCTCGGCGCTTTCGCCCATGACGGACCTCAAGACGTTCGTTACGGGGTTAGCAGGGCATGTCGCGGCGGAGGCGGCGCGGCTTGGGTGACGGTGTTACGGATCTTGGCGTGACCCTTACGCTTGCTGAGCAATGCTGGAGAGGAGGCTTTCCTCTTGCCAGCAAGAGGAAAGAAATCCAGTTGCTCTGAAGAAGGGCAGGACCAGTCCCTGAGCGTCATGCTACCAAGCGAGACCTGACCCCCGGCCGCGCTCGACATCAAGGGTGCGGCGCACATCGTCTACGAGCCAGGCAAACTCTACCCGCACCACAACCTCTACTACGTGACTTCCGAGACTTGGAACCTGCGCGCCTTGCAGGCGGTACTCCTCTCGGAAGTCACCCGCCTCTTCATGGCGACCTACTCCACCAAAATGCGCGGCGGCTACCTGCGCTTCCAGGCCCAATATCTGCGCCGCCTGCGCATCCCCCGGTGGTGCGACGTCCTCGAGCCCCTGCGCGCGGAACTGATCGAAGCCGCCACCAAGCGCGACATCGCCGCCTGCAACCGCGCCACCTTCCGGCTCTACGCACTGACGCAAGAGGAACAATCCGCCCTCCGAGGCAACGGAGAATAGATGGCCCTGGATCTGGTGAATTACGAGCGCAAGGCCCGCGCGGCCGTGCAGGCCTTCTGGGGCAACCGCGAAGCCGCGAGAAAGAAGCAGATCGAATCGGGCAAGGCCGATCAAGGCGAGCGGGCGGGCGTCACCGCCGGCAAGAACATGGACGGATTCATCGCCCTGGTCTGCGACATCGTCCGCGCCAACGGCCTCGCCCACGCCGACATCCACCAGAAACGCGCCCTGCTGACCCTGCCCGGCTACTTCCGCCCAACCAAGCTTTGGGACCTGCTGGTCATCCACAAGGGGCAGCTCATCGCTGCCATCGAACTGAAGAGCCAGGTCGGCCCCTCCTTCGGGAACAACTTCAACAACCGCACCGAAGAGGCCATCGGCACCGCCCATGACCTCTGGACCGCCTACCGCGAAGGCGCCTTCGGCCACCAACCCCGCCCCTTCGTGGGTTGGCTGATGCACGTGGAAGATGCTCCAAAGTCACGTCGCCCTGTCACCGACAACTCGCCCCATTTCCCCGTGCTCCCGGAGTTCAAGGGCGCCTGTTATCTGGAACGTTACGACCTATTGTGCAGGAAACTGGTGCAGGAACAGCTCTACACCACGGCGTCAGTCATCGCATCGACGCGCGAGGCGGTGAACACGGGAGAGTTCTCGGCGCTTTCGCCCATGACGGACCTCAAGACGTTCGTTACGGGGTTAGCAGGGCATGTCGCGGCGGAGGCGGCGCGGCTTGGGTGACGGTGTTACGGATCTTGGCGTGACCCTTACGCTTGCTGAGCAATGCTGGAGAGGAGGCTTTCCTCTTGCCAGCAAGAGGAAAGAAATCCAGTTGCTCTGAAGAAGGGCAGGACCAGTCCCTGAGCGTCATGCTACCAAGCGAGACCTGACCCCCGGCCGCGTGACCCCCGGCCGCGCGCACCCTCCGCCTGGGCGGTTGAGCCCACATCCTGCCGCGCACGCTGGTGCGTTTGTACCAGCGCCGCTTGCACTCATGGGTTACTAACTCGCTATCAAACTGCCTCG
Organism: Thiohalomonadaceae bacterium; assembly: GCA_050179875.1. Taxonomy (GTDB): domain Bacteria; phylum Pseudomonadota; class Gammaproteobacteria; order Thiohalomonadales; family Thiohalomonadaceae; genus JALOAT01. The sequence goes on along the minus strand of JBFXES010000186.1, from coordinate 1,554 downwards.
CCCAAGATCGTTGTCTTGTATGCAAACACGTCTTCAATCGAAAGCACCGGAAAGCCATGCTTCTCTGCAAACTGCACCACTTCCGGTAAGCGTGACATGGTGCCGTCAGCGTTCGTCAATTCACAAAGCACACCCGCAGGGAACAATCCCGCCAAACGCATCAAGTCAATGGTGCCTTCAGTATGACCGCGACGTGCCAGCACACCACCCGGCTGTGCCCGCAGCGGAAAGACATGACCAGGTTTGGCGAGATCCTCAGGGCCGCAGTTGCTTGCGATTGCCGTGCGCACAGTCGTCACTCTATCGGCGGCCGACACACCGGTGGTCACACCCACTGCTGCCTCGATGGAAACCGTGAAAGCCGTTCCATTCTTGCTCGTATTCTCACAAATCATCATCGGTAGTCGCAGCTGGCGTACATGCTCATCCGTCAGGCAAAGGCAGACAATTCCGCTGCATTCACGGATAAGCATCGCCATCTGTTCAGTGGTGATGCTCTCTGCAGGGAATATGAGGTCTCCTTCGTTCTCCCGGTCCTCATCATCGACCAGCAGTACTCCATCACCACGTCGAAGGGCCGCTACCGCCCGTTCGACACGCATGCGTGGATCTCCGAAAGCATCCAGGAGGGAAGGTATATGAGTCTGATTCATGGACATCTCCTTGTGGGTTCCAGAATCAGGGCGTGAAGGGACATCCCGGTATCGAGCCGGGAAACAGGCGCACGAAACCCAACCCTCAGCTGGGTTTGCGAAATGCCTTATTCTCTCCCATCCGGACTATCACCGTCGGCTCCGGCATCTCACCGGATCTGCTGACCCTGCCGAGGCAGGCGCTCGCGGGCTCTTCCGCCGTAGCGAAAATACCGCCGGTAGGGAATTTCACCCTGCCCTGAGAATAAGTGATTGAGTGCTCAGTACGAGCATGGCAAGGTTACCCAGCCGTCCGATGCATTTCAACGGCCACCGCATCCACTGCCAGGCGGCGTGCTTCACGAGTGCATTGCCTTGAACCCGTCTCGCTGGAGCGCGTCAGGAAACCAGCGACTTCCGCATGGCATACCGCCTAAAGCCAACGCCACCACGCTGGACGTGCTGCTCCTCTGTAACCTCGAAGCCAAAACGTTCAAAGAACGGACGTGCGGCGAGACTGGCTTCCGTAACAAGTGCGGAAATTCCACGCGCCGCCAGGGCGGTTTCGGCGTGACGCAATAGCGTGGAAGCAAACCCACGACGGCAATAGGCGGGTGATGTAAACAGTAGGTCTATGTGCCCGTTGGCTTCGTATGTGATGAATCCGGCCCTCGGGGTCAGGTCTCGCTTTGTAGCGTCGCTCGACGGACAACTCGCCCGACTGTAGCGAGATGGATGTCGAAAAACTCCGCAATCTGCCTGTAGCTGTAACACCCCGTAGCATAGGCGACGACGATCGCATCGTCCCGGTCACGGTACCTGGCGGCAATTGAATTCAATGAAGGCGCAGGACCTCTGCGCTGCGCCTTTGGAATGCTCAATTCGTCACTCCCAGGTTTCGCCTTCTTGAGTATCCGCTGGA
>JBFXES010000185.1:0-5873 GCA_050179875.1 Thiohalomonadaceae bacterium | reverse complement strand
CGGCCTACCGCTCGCCGCTTGCGGGCCTGAGCCTCGCCGCGCGCACGCCGGCGCGGCATGTAAGCGTGGACTGGCGCGTCACCAGTTACACCGGCCTCGCCGCCGGTCACGACCAGGAACGCCCGGACTACGGCACGCGCGCCGAAGACGTGGACGAGCCGCCCATGGCGGCGGCCTCGCACATCCTGCAGTTTCCGCGCGGCTCGCGCGCCGGCACCTTCATGCACAAGCTGCTCGAGCGCTGCGATTTCCCCAATGCGCGCGGCGAGGTGCTGGCGCAGGAGGTGCAGAAGCAGCTCCAGCGCCACGGCTTCGACGCCAGCTGGCAGGGCGCCATGGAGGCCATGGTGGGCAACGTGCTCGACACGCCGCTGGACGGCGCGGGCCTGCGCCTGCGCGACGTGACCGCGGCGCGGCGGCTCATCGAACTGGAGTTCTACTATCCCCTGCGGCCCTTCGACGCCGCCGGGCTCACCGGCGTGACGGCGCGCTTCGCCGACTATTTCCACAGCGGCCCGGCGCTGGATTTCCACGTGGGGGCGGGCGTGATGCGCGGCTTCATCGACCTGGTGTTCGAGCACGACGGCCGCTTCTACATCGCCGACTACAAGTCCAACTACCTGGGCGCGTGTACCACCGACTACGAGCGTGCGCGGGTGGCCGCGGCGGTGACCGCCAACCGCTACGACCTGCAATACCTGATCTACTGCGTGGCCCTGCACCGTTACCTGCAACGCCGCGTGGAAGGCTACGCCTACGAGCGCCACTTCGGCGGCGTGTACTACCTGTTCCTGCGCGGCATGGATGCGCGCCGCGGTCCGGAAACGGGGGTCCATTTCGACCGGCCCGCGGCGGCGCTGGTGGAGGCGCTGGACGGGCTCTTCGCCGGGAGGGGGGCGTGATGCGCGAAAGACTGCGCCGCGCGGTGGACGGCCAGCGCCTGCGCGATCTCGACTTCCACTTCGCCGCCTGCGTGTGCGAGGTGGCGCGTTGCGACGCGCCCGAGCTGTGGCTGGCGGCGGCGCTGGCCAGCCGCGCCACGGCGGACGGCCACGTGTGCATCGCCCTGGACGAGGTGGCCGGACGGCCGGTGCTGGACGATCCCGCCCTCGTCGCGCCTGCGCTCGAGCCCTGGCGCGCGGCTCTGCGCGCCAGCGGCGCCGTGGGCCGCGGGGAGGGCGGCATGCCGCTGGTGCTGGACGCGCGCGACCGGCTCTATCTGGGCCGCTACTGGCATTTCGAACGCATCCTGGTGCGCGAACTGATGGCACGCGCCACCGCCGCCGAGGTGGATGTGGCGCGGGCGCGCGAAGGCCTGGCGCGGCTGTTTCCCGCCTCCGACGGCGAGGACGACCCGCAGCGCCGCGCCGCCGCCGTCGCCCTGCTGCGCCGCCTGGCGGTGATCTCCGGCGGCCCCGGCACGGGCAAGACCACCACGGTCACGCGCCTGCTGGCCCTGCTGGTGGAGCAGTCCTGGCCCAGGGTGCCGCGCATCGCCCTGGCCGCGCCCACCGGCAAGGCCGCGGCGCGCCTCACCGAATCCATCAAGCAGGCCAAGCAGACCCTCGCCTGCGATGCGCAGGTGCGCGAGGCCATCCCGGAGGAGGCGGGCACCGTGCACCGCCTGCTGCGCGCCATCCCGGGCGAGACCGGCTTTCGCCACCACGCGGGCAATCCCCTGCACCTGGACGTGCTGGTCGTGGACGAGGCCTCCATGGTGGACGTCTCGCTCATGGCGCGTCTGCTCGACGCGCTGCCGCCCGAGGCACGGCTCATCCTGCTCGGCGATCGCGATCAGCTCTCCTCGGTGGAGGCGGGCAGCGTGCTGGGCGACGTGTGCAACCGCGGCGAGGAGATGCCCTGTTCGCCGGACATGGCGGCCCGGCTTGCCGAGTTGGGCGAGCGTGCCCCCGCCGTCGCCGCGGGCGTGCCCGCCATGGCCGACAGCCTGGCCGTGCTCACACGCAGCTACCGCTTCGGCAGCGACAGCGGCATCGGCCGGCTGGCGCGCGCCGTCAACCGCGGCGACGCCCAGGCGGCGGTGGAGGCGTGCGGCGCAGACGACGGCGCCGTGCGCTGGCGCGAGGTGGGCAGCGCAGATCTGGCCGAGGCCATCGGCGCCGCGGCGGTGGCGGGTTATCGCGCCTATCTGGAAACCACGGACCCCGCCGAGGCCCTGGTGCGCTTCGGGCGTTTCCGTTTTCTCTGCGCCCTGCGCGAAGGGCCGTTCGGCGTGGCGCAGGTGAACGCCGCCGCGGAGGCCGCGCTGCGCCGGGCGGGACTGCTCCAGGCCCATGGGCGCCATTACCCCGGCCGGCCCGTGCTGGTGACCCGCAACGACTACGCCCTCGGGCTGTTCAACGGCGACGTGGGCCTCGTGTGGCCCGACCCCCAGGCCGGCGGCCGTCTGCGCGCCTTCTTCGCCACGCCGGACGGCCAGTTGCGGCGCGTACTGCTGCACCGCCTGCCCGCCCACGAGACCGTGTTCGCCATGACCGTGCACAAGAGCCAGGGTTCGGAGTTCGACCGCTGCGTGGTGCTGCTGCCGGACGTGGATGCGCCGGTGATGAGCCGCGAACTGGTCTACACCGGCATCACCCGCGCGCGCCGGGAGGTGGAACTGTGGGGCACCCGCGCGCTCTTCACCCGCGCCGTACAGCGGCGCATCGAGCGCAGTTCGGGGTTGAGGGATGCGCTTTGGGGTGGGTGAACGACAACGCGGGGTATTTGGAGAGCATGTAGGTCACGTTGGCGCGCAGCGCCTACGTGACCTTCCGCGGCCCGAAGAGTGTCACGTAGCTTCGCAACGTGATCTCAAAAACCTGACCTGCAAGACGTGACGTGGCATCGGATGCCGGGCCCAGGCAGTTCTTCTCCGCCGCTTCCCGGTACACTCGGTCCTTCTCTTCAGGATCGCGGCCGCTCCTCGGCCGTCGGCTTGCGTGCCGCGGCAGGCGCGGCGCGACGGGCGCGCGGTGGGCGCGGGGTGGCCTTTCTGTCGCTGCCGGCCCTGGCCGCCTGACGCTCTTCCACGCTGCGCTTGAGCTGGGTCATCAGATCGATGACCTCGGCGCGGCGGCGCGGGGCCTCGGGCGGGGTGGTTTCGATGACGTGGGTCTGCCCGCTGGCCACGCGCTGCTCCACCAGTTGCAGGAGGTCGTCACGGTATTCGTCGTGATAGCGCTCGGGCTGCCATTCCTCCACCATGCTCTCCACCAGGCGAGCGGCCATGTCCAGTTCCTTGTCGGAGATGCCGAGTTCCTTGAGGTCGCCGTGCGGCAGGTGCAGTTCGTCGGCGGGGCGGATCTCGTCGTGGTAGCGCAGCAGATCCAGCATGAGCATATCGCCTTGCGGAATGAGCGCCGCCAGGTGTTCGCGGGTGCGCAGCACCACCTTGGCGATGCCCACCTTGCCGGTGCGCTTCAGGGTCTCGCGCAGCAGCGCATAGGCCTTCTCGCCGCGCTTTTGCGGCTCCAGATAGTAGGGCCGGTCGTAATAGGCGAGGGGGATCTTGTCGCCATCCACGAAGTCCACGATCTGTACGGTCTGCGTGGCTTCCACGTTGGCGCGCTTGAGGTCCTCCTCGGTGAGCACCACGTACTCGCCGTTCTCGTATTCGTAGCCGCGCACGATGCGTTCGTTGGGAACTTCCTCGCCGCTGGTCTTGTTCACCCGCTTGTAACCGACGGGCGAGAAATCCTTGCTGTCGAGCAGGGACAGGTGCAGTTCGTCACGTTTTTCCCCGGGATACAACGACACCGGCACGGAGACCAGGCCGAAGCTGATACTGCCTTTCCAGATGGCGCGGGGCATGGGATTGTCACCCTCCGTTCGGGGTCATCGCGAGACGGTCCACACGGCGTAGACCACGCCGGGCACGTAGCCGACCAGGGTGAGCAGCACGGCGAGCCAGAACTGCCGATGGATGCAGTGACGCATGAACACGCCCAGAGGCGGCAGCAGCACGGCGGCGACGACGCGCAGGAGCAGCATGGCCGGTGGCCCTTCCCACACTTCCTCAGGAAAAGGCTAGTCCCCATTCGCCGGTCCGTGCCGGCAAGGGGATGGAGACGACAGGCGGTCGCCCAAGCCACGCGCCAGGTGCAAGGCATTGGCACTTGCTCCAGACAGTGGTGTCCCCCATGGGCGCCAGGCCACGGGAAACGCCGTAAACACGGTCTAAGGCAACTCTTGGGTCACCACAAAACCCTTCAGCGCCGCCGGCAGGCCCCGCGGGTGTGCGATTGCGAATATGACTTATTGCAAACCCCCGAATTCCCGCAGAAGCTGGGCGGCGGTTTGCACGGGCATGTGACAGAACCAGCAAGACAAGCGCACTCGCATGCCTGCCCGGCAGCCATTTCCGCTGCCATACGCGCTACAATCGCCGCATCCCACGGACGTTTTCCGCATGATCGAGAAGAGTCTGCGCTGTGAACCCGATTGCCGCAGGTGCGGCGTGCGTGACTCCGTGTTGTTTGCCGGCCTCGACGAGGCGGTGCTCGAAGAGATCCAGGAAAGCATCGACGACCTGGTGATCCCTCCGGGACAATCCGTGTACCGCATGGGCAGTCCGGGCACGGCGGCGTTCACGCTGCGCGCGGGCGTGGTCAAGCTGGTGCAATACCTGCCGGACGGCGCTCACCGTATCGTGCGGCTGGTGCGTCCCACCGATGTGTTCGGCCTCGAGGCGCTCATCGGTCAGCGCTACCAGCACGATGCCATCGTGGTGCAGCGCGCGTCCCTGTGCCGTCTTCCTTCTGCCGTGCTGATGCGGCTCGATCGCGAACATCCCGGACTGCATCAGGAGCTCATGCGCCGCTGGCAGCGCGCGCTGAGCGAAGCGGATGCATGGCTGACGGAACTCTCCACGGGCTCCGCGCACCAGCGCGTGGTGCGCCTGCTGCTGCGCCTCGTCGACGAGCGCGGCATCGGACTGTGTCCGCTGTTCAGCCGCAAGGACATGGGCGCGATGCTCGGCATCACCACCGAATCCGCAAGCCGTGCCGTGGCCGATCTGAAGCGCAAGGGAATTCTCACGGAAACCGCGCAGGATTTCCGTTGCGATCCGGTCGCGCTGAGACAGCTCGCCGCCGATTGATGGATTTCAATGCGCCGTCCTGACGGCGCCCCCTAGCATCTCCCCACGGTGTTTCCATTCACGACGGTCCTGCCGCATGCGCGGCCTTTTGCCACCAAGGGGAGATTACGATGCGAGCCCACCTATACATGCTTGGCGCTGCCCTGTTCGACGAGCCGCGGCCGGAACACCAGGAGGCGCTGCGCGCGCTGATGTGGCGAGTCATCTACCGTTCACCCGTTGACGCACGCTGGGTGGCGCCGTTGCTCGAGATCGCCGACGCGCACGACGACGTCGATGAACTGCGCAGCGAATACTCACGCCTGTTCGTGCTCGCCAAACCCAAAATACAGGCGCAGCCCTACGGTTCGTACTGGCTCGAAAACGAGCAGCGCCTCATGGGTGACACCACGATCGCGGTGGGCGCCCTCATGCGCCGCCACGGCATCGACGTGGATCGCCGCAGCGGACTGCTGCCGGACCATCTGGTGTCCGAGCTGGAATTCATGGCCTATCTCGCCGATCACAACGCCCTCGAATCGACGCTCGCCACGCAATCCGTATTGCTCCACAAGCACCTGGCGGTGTGGGTGCCGCGCTTCGTAAGGGCGCTGCGCGCCAGCGAGCCCCCGTTGTTCTATCGCATGGCTGCACATTTCCTGCGCGAGGTGATCGCCTGGGATTGCCGCCGCGTGCCCGCGCCTGATCGCGCCGTCGCGGCCTGACATCCTCACGGAAGATCATCCGTTGGCGACACGTGCGTGCGGTGCGTGCGCGACGGCTTGCCGCGTAT
>JBFXES010000184.1:0-5886 GCA_050179875.1 Thiohalomonadaceae bacterium | reverse complement strand
TTCAGGTAGGCGGCCGCCTGCTGGAGTTCCGCCTGGGTGTAGGGTCGCGAGGTGTGAATGATGCGGTTCTGAACCTCTTTCTCGTTGGTCACCAGGATGACCAGCACCCGGTTGTGGGACAGGCCGTGTAATTCCACATGACGGCTCGCCACGTGCGCACGGCGCGGCAGCTTGACCTCGCCCGCGAGGGAAGTGATCTCCGAGAGCATGGCAGAGGCCGCCTCGACGATGCGCTTGGGCTCGCCGCCCGGGGCGAGCTGGGTGCGCAGGTTACTCACCTCCACGTCCGCCAGGTCGCGCACCGTCAGCAGGGAGTCCACGAACACCCGGTAGCCGTGGGCGGTGGGCACGCGGCCCGCCGAGGTATGGGGCGAGGACACCAGGCCCAGTTCCTCCAGGTCGGCCATGATGTTACGTATGGTGGCCGGGCTCAGGTCGAGGGAGGACTCGCGGGAAACCGTACGCGAACCCACCGGCTGTCCGTCGCGGATATAGCGCTCCACCACGAATTTGAGGAGCTGCTGGGCGCGCTCGTTCAGGGCGAGGGACATGGCGGACGGACCTGGGTAGGATTCATGGGAGCATTAGCACTCCGTCAGGGCGAGTGCTACCGGAAAGCTAACAATGGGGCAAAACAGTGTCAAGACAGGCAGTTGTCCCGGGTCACGGGCAACCACGCACGCTCCCGGCAGTACACTCGGCCGCCGTGACGTGATAGCTTTGTGCGCCTCGGAGGGACCAGGTCAATGGCACAAAGCTTTCAGTGTGTAGGGCTGATCGGCAAGTACGCCGATCCCTCCGTGGGCGATACCCTGCACAAAGTGAGCGCCTACCTGCAATCCCGCAACATCGGGGTGCTCCTGGACGAATCCACCGCCCGCGTCCTGCCGGACCACGGCCTGACGGTGGCCTCCCGTGAGGAGATCGGCGAACGCGCCGACCTCGCCATCGCCGTGGGCGGCGACGGCACCCTGCTCGCCGCGGCCCGTTCCCTGGCCCGCTATGACGTCCCCCTGCTCGGCATCAATCTGGGGCGGCTCGGCTTTCTGACCGACATCTCACCCAAGGAGTTCGAGCAGCGGCTGGACGAGATCCTCGACGGCAACTACATGGCCGAGGAGCGCTTCCTGCTCCACTGCACCATCATCCGCGAGGGCGAACACATCAGCGAGAGCGAGGCCCTCAACGACGTGGTCGTCCACAAGTGGGAAGTGGCGCGCATGATCGAGGTCGAGACCTGGGTGAACGGCCAGTTCGTCCACACCCTGCGCTCGGACGGCCTCATCGTCTCCACCCCCACGGGCTCCACGGCCTACGCGCTTTCCGGCGGCGGTCCCATCATGCACGCCAACCTGGACGCCATCGTGCTGGTGCCCATCTGCCCGCACACCATGAGCAACCGTCCCATCGTGGTGCGGGGCGACAGCCTGATCGAGGTGCTGGTGCGCGAGGACACCCATTCCCACGCCCAGATCACCTGCGACGGCCAGATCAACCTGGGCCTGGTCTCGGGGGACCGCATCCGCATCCGCAAGGCGGATCACCGCGTGCGCCTCATCCACCCGGCCGGACACGACCACTTCAACCTGCTGCGCGCCAAGTTGAATTGGGGTTGAGAGATCCGCCAATGCACGCAAATGAACGCCAGGGTCTCCCTTTGACACGCGGCAGCATTCGCATTTATTTGCGTTCATTTGCGGACGTTATGTGATCCCCACATGCTCACCCATCTGCATATCAGCGATTTCGCCATCGTGGACCGGCTGGAACTGGACTTCGCCGCGGGCATGACCGTGCTCACCGGCGAGACCGGCGCGGGCAAGTCCATCCTGCTGGACGCCCTGGGCCTGTGCCTGGGCGAGCGCGCGGAGTCCATCGCCGTGCGTCACGGCGCCGAGCGCGCCGAGGTGAACGCCGGCTTCGACATCGGCGCACTGCCGGAGGTGAACGCCTGGCTGAAGGAAAACGAGCTGGATGCCGACGGCGAATGCGTGATCCGGCGCGTGGTAGGCAGCGACGGGCGCTCCAAGGCCTTCGTCAACGGACGCGTGGTCCCGGTGCAGTCCCTGCGCGAACTGGGCGAGCGCCTGGTGGACATCCACGGCCAGCACGCCCATCAGTCCCTGCTCAAGCGCGAGGTCCAGCGCGAGCTGCTCGACGGCTTTGCGGGTCTGGACGCCACCGTGGCCGAACTGGGCCGGCGCTTCCGCGCCTGGAAGGCGCTCGAAGAGGAATACCACCGCCTCGCCACCGCCCAGGACGAGCGCGCATCCCGGCTGGAGTTGCTGCGCTTTCAGCTCGCGGAGCTCCAGGCCCTGGACCTCAAGCCCGGGGAAATCGCCCAGGTGGAGGAGGAACACCGGCGCCTGGCCAACGCCAGCCGCCTGCTGGAGAGCAGCCAGCTCGCCGAGCAGCTGCTTTACGAAGACGATCATGCGGCCGTGAACCTCATGAGCCGCGCGCTCACCGAATTGCGCGAGATGGAGCGCTTCGACGGCAGCGTGGCCGAATGCGCCAACCTGGTGGAGAGCGCCCTCATCCAGGCCCGGGAGGCCGCCTCCGAGCTGCGCCATTACCGCGATCGCCTGGACCTGGATCCGGCCCGCCTCGGCCAACTGGAACAGCGCCTGGCCGAGATCCACAACCTCGCCCGCAAGCACCGCACCGAGGGCGAGGAGCTCATCGCCCTGGCGGAGCGCTTCGCCACCGAACTGGACACCCTGGAAAACGCGGGCGCGCGCCTGGACGGCCTGGAGCAGGACATCGCCAGGGCGCGCAGCGCCTATCTGGAGCTGGCGCGCCAGGTGAGCAAGAAGCGCGCGAGCGCGGCCGAGAAGCTGGGCGCGGCGGTCACCGCCAACATGCAGGAACTGGGCATGGCCGGCGGCCGCCTGGAAGTGCAGCTGGAGACCTTGCCCGAGGCCCAGGCCGGGGCCGCGGGCCTGGAACGCATCGAGCTGCTGGTAAGCGCCAACCCGGGCCAGCCGGCGCGGCCGCTGGGCAAGGTGGCCTCAGGCGGCGAACTGTCGCGCATCAGCCTGGCCATCCAGGTGCTCACCGCCGCCGGCGCCGGCATCCCCACCCTCATCTTCGACGAGGTGGACGTGGGCATCGGCGGGCGCGTGGCCGAGATGGTCGGCCGCCGCCTGCGGGACCTGGGCGGCAAGCGCCAGGTGCTGTGCGTCACCCACCAGCCCCAGGTGGCCGCCCTGGGCCATCATCACTTCGTGGTCAGCAAGCAGGCGCACAAGGGCGTGACCAGCACGCGCATCGAACGCGTGACGGGCGATGCCCGGGTGGAGGAGGTGGCGCGCATGCTTGGCGGTATCGAAATCACCGCCCAGACCCGCTCCCACGCCCGCGAGCTCATCGAGCGGGTTTCCTAGGCCCGTCTGCCTGAAAGGACCATCATCACCGTTGCGCCGTGCAGCGGGCCCGATGAACGTCTACCCTCAGGCGGCGTGCAGGCGGCGCACCAGGTCGAGATCCAGGTAGCGGCTCGCCCCGGCGTCCCCGCCGAGCACGGTGAAGGGCATGCCCGGCTCACCCCAGTGATCCACCACCAGGGCCGCGCCGGTGAAGTCTTCGTCCTGCGTGTAGCTGCTCACCGATACGATGGTCCTGAGCCCGGCGCCCAGCGAGGCGCGGATGCCATTGTGGGAATCCTCGAAGGCCATGCACTGCGCCGGCGAGAGGCCCATGCGTTCCATGGCCCACAGGTAGATGTCCGGGGCGGGCTTCTTCGCCGGGACGATGTCTCCCGCGGCGATGACCTCGAACCAGGACACCGCCTCGGGATGCAGCGCGTGCTGCAGCAGCGCCGTGACGTTCTCGGGCGTGGTGGTGGTGGCCACGGCCAGGCGCAGACCGGCGGCGCGCGCCTCCTCGATGAGGCGTTTGACGCCGGGGCGCAGCGGGATCAGACCGCGCGCGAGCATGTCCGTGTAGATGCGGGTCTTGGCCTTGTGCAGGCCGGCAATGAAACCGTCCAGATCAGCCGGGCGCTGAAATTTGTTGTCAAAGCGGTCGAGGTAATAGCGGATGCGCTCCTTGCCGCCGGTGACCGCGAGCAGTTGGCCGTAGAGCTCGACGGACCAGTTCCAGTCCAGACCGGCCTCGGCGAAGGCGCGATTGAAGGCGACGCGGTGACCGTCCCGTTCGGTATCGGCCAGGGTGCCATCCACGTCGAAAAGCAAGCCAGCGAGTTCACTCATGATCCGTGCGCTTTGTACGTTTTTCGCCACAGCAAACCGCTAGATTATCCGGGCTCGCGGAAGCCTGCATGTACCGAAGCCGGTTTATTGCGCCAGGCACGGGCTTTCTGGTATAGATGCCCGCCTGTTTTTGGCGCTGAGTCAGGAGACCCAAGCGATGTCGACGAAGAAGGCGGTGGCCATGAAGGTCGCCGACGACACCACAGGCAAAAAATCCATGCCGAAGAAAACCGCTACCAGCAAGAAGACGAAGACGCCCGCTACGGTGCCTGCGGCCGCCCACGTGAGCGCGTTGGATGGCTTCGGCAAGTTCACGCCCTTTGTCGAGCAACCGGGTGAGGAATACATGAACGCCCGACAGGCCGAGCATTTCCGTCAGATCCTGCTCGCCTGGCGCAAGGACCTGATGGAAGAGGTGGACCGTACCGTCCATCACATGCAGGATGAGGCCGCCAACTTCCCTGACCCGAACGACCGCGCCACGCAGGAGTCCGAGTTCAGCATGGAGCTGCGCACCCGCGACCGCGAGCGCAAGCTGCTGAAGAAGATCGACGAGGCCCTCGAAGCGCTCGAACGCGGCGAGTACGGCTATTGCGAGAGCTGCGGCGTGGAGATCGGCATCCGGCGCCTGGAAGCCCGCCCCACGGCGACGCTCTGCATCGACTGCAAGACCCTGGACGAGATCCGGGAGAGGCAGCGCGGCTGAGCGCAATTCCGTTTACACCGAAAGGGGCCTCTCGCAGGCCCCTTTTCGTTTCAGACAATCGCACGCGCACACCAGACCTTTCAGGAGGATTGCTTGGATCTGCTCGACGCCATGCACGGACGCCGTTCCATACGCGCCTATCTGTCGCGCCCCGTGGAACGCGAGGTCATCGAAGCCGTTATCGAGGCTGCGCGCTGGGCGCCCTCGGGCGTGAACACGCAACCCTGGGACGTGGCCGTGGTCACCGGCGCCACCAAGGCCCGCATCGCCGGCAACATTCTCGCCGCGCGCGCGGCCGGTGAAGCGGAACGCCCGGACTATCGCTACTACCCTGCGGAGTGGCACGAGCCCTACAAGTCCCGGCGCCGCGCCTGCGGACTGGCCATGTATGCGGCGCTGGGCATCGGCCGCGCCGACGAGGTCAAACGCCTGGAGGCCTGGAACGCCAACTACCGTTTCTTCGACGCGCCCGCGGGGCTGCTGTTCTTCCTCGATCGCCGACTCGGCCAGGGCGCGTGGCTGGACCTGGGCATGTTCATGCAGAACGTCATGCTCGCCGCCGAGGCCCACGGCCTGGCCACCTGCCCGCAGGCCTCCGTCGCCGATTATCCCGACCTGGTCCGCGCCGCCCTCGGCCGCGAGGACGACGCCATCCTGGTCGCCGGCATGGCCCTCGGCTATCCCGACCCCGACGCGCCGGTGAACGCCTTCCGCACCGACCGCGAACCGGTGGAGTCCTTTGCACGGTTTTATGAATGAATACGTGGAAAAGAGCTTCTTGTAGGAGCGGCCTCAGGCCGCGATGGGATCGGTCGACCGTGCAATCGCGGCCTGAGGCCGCTCCTTGTATCTTGTTTTCACCCTGGGACGCCAGGGAGGGAAGGTGGCCAACCCGTAGTGGCTCCTGAGGCCTTAGAGCCTGTCCTGTAGATCGGCGGCCCCTTCCCAATCCTTGTTCACAAAGTT
>JBFXES010000183.1:0-5900 GCA_050179875.1 Thiohalomonadaceae bacterium | reverse complement strand
GGCGATGAGGGGCGGAAAGGCGAACAGGATCATGCCCGCCACCACCAGCACATACCAGGCATAGAGCGGGATGAGGTTGATGCGCATGCCCGGTGGTCGGCACTTGAGCACGCCCACGATCAATTCCACCGCTGCCGCAATCGCCGCCACTTCGATGAAGCTCAGGCCCAGCAGCCAGATGTCGTTGCCGTAGCCTTCCTGGAAGCGCGTGGTGAGCGGCGGGTACATGAACCAGCCGCCTTGCGGCGCGGAATCGAACAGGATGGAGCCGCACACGAAGGTGCCGCCGATGACGAAGCTCCAGAACCCATAGGCCGAGAGCCGCGGGAACGGCAGGTCACGCGCACCCAGCATCTGCGGCAGGATCATGATGGAGAAGGCTTCGAAGATGGGCACGGCGAACAGGAACATCATCACCGAGCCGTGCATGGTGAAGAGCTGGTTGTAGGTGTCGGCGGAGACGAAGTCGTTGTCCGGCACCGCCAGCTGGATGCGCATCAACAGCGCGAGGATGCCGGCGAACAGGAGGAAGGCGAAGGCCGCCGTGGTGTACCACTGGCCCACCACGGTGTTGTTCACCGCGGACCAGTAGCGGATGCCCTCGGGCGTCTTCCATGCCGCCAGCAGGCGTTCGGCCTGGGCGGCGCGATGGCGCGGGTTGTCCTGCGGATCGGGCCTCATTGCAGCGTCTCCAGATACGCCGCGATGGCGTCGACCTGCGCCTCGGGCAGCATGCCGAAGGCGGGCATGTGCACGCCGGGCTTGATGCGCGCGGTGTCCACGAGCCAGCGCACGAAAAACGGGTGCCCGTTGTCGAGCACGCCCGCCGCCAACGAAAGGCGGCTGCCCACGTGGGTGAGGTCGGGCCCCACACCCCCGTCCGCCGCCGTGCCGCGCACGGTGTGGCAGGCGCCGCAGCCGTTGGCGAGAAACGCCTGCTGCCCGCGCCGCGCCAGGGCGTTCTGCGGCGGCGCCGCCGGTGCGGCCTGGGCTTCGAGCCATTGGTCGAAGGCCTCCTGCGCCATGACCACCACGGGAAAGGCCATGAAGGCATGCGAGGCGCCGCAGTATTCGGCACAGACGCCGCGGAACACGCCCTCCCGCGTGGGTTCCAGGGTCAGGTAGGTGACGCGCCCGGGGATCATGTCCATCTTCCCGCCCAGCGGAGGGATCCAGAAGGAATGGATCACGTCGGGACTGGAAAGCACGAAGGTGACGCGCCGCTGCACTGGAAGCCGGATCTCGTTGGCCAGTTCCACCGGACCTTCAGCGGTGAAATAGCTGACGCGCCACCACCACTGCTCGCCGGAAACGGCAATCTGGAGATCGGCCTCGCCGGGCGGCGCGCGCAGCTGCGGCATCATGATGAGGCCGCCGACGAGCAGCACCGTGAGCACGACGACGGGAAACGCCACGCCACCGCCGACGATGAGCCAGAGGGCGAGGCGCGGGTGCGGACGCCCGGGTCTGATGTGGGTGGCATAGACGGCCAGCGCCACCACCAGCAGCCAGATGAGTGCGCCGCCGGCCACCATCCACCAGAAAAGACTGGCGATGCGCTCGGCGTGGGTGCCCGCGACGTTAAGGGCCGACTGGGCCCCGTCGCAGGCACAAAGCGCCATGGCGGATGTGATGACGCACATCCGCAGGCACCATGGACGCGGAACACTGTGAATGCCTGGTGGCATCGAGACGGGC
This sequence comes from Thiohalomonadaceae bacterium, assembly GCA_050179875.1. Taxonomy (GTDB): domain Bacteria; phylum Pseudomonadota; class Gammaproteobacteria; order Thiohalomonadales; family Thiohalomonadaceae; genus JALOAT01. Next base: position 4,202 of record JBFXES010000183.1, on the reverse strand, counting down.
ACATCCTTGGCCGCTGCGTGCATCCTGCACAGGTCTTCTCAGTGTAATCCCCTGTCGTTGCAGGTCAGGCCGCCGGTTTCAGGCAGCGGCGGCCGCCGTACTTCTTTACGAAACCCTGAAGAATCCCTTATCAGAGCAGCCGGTCAGGCATAGGCGGGCTCGAAGCGGTTGCTGGCCGGGCCTGTGTCGCTCCAGTAGGGCGACAGGGCGCGCAGGCGCTCGACGATCCCGGGCAGGATGGCGATGACGCGATCGATCTCCTCCGCGGTGTTGTAACGCGACAGGGAGAAACGCACCGTACCGTGCGCCGCGGTATAGGGGATGCCCATGGCGCGCATCACGTGGGACGGTTCCAGCGAGCCCGAGGTGCAGGCCGAACCGGACGAGGCCGCGATGCCCGCCTTGTTGAGCAGCAGCAGGATACTCTCCCCTTCGATGTACTCGAAGGCGATGTTGCTGGTGTTGGGCAAACGATTGTCCGGATCGCCGGTGACGAAGGCATGGGGCACCCGCGCCAGGATGCCCTGCTCCAGCCGATCCCGCAGGGCCTTCACCGCGGTGTTCTCGTAGGCCATGTGCTCCAGGGCCTGTTCCGCCGCCTTGCCCAGGGCAACGATGGCAGCGCTGTTTTCCGTGCCGGCGCGACGGCCGCGCTCCTGATGCCCTCCGCGCAGCAATGGACGGAAGCGCGTGCCGCGGCGCAGGTAAAGCACACCTATGCCCTTGGGCGCGTGCAGTTTGTGGCCGGACAGGGAAAGCATGTCGATCTTCGTCCGCTTCAGGTCGATGGCGATCTTGCCCACCGCCTGCACCGCATCGGTGTGAAACAGCACGCCACGGGCATGGGCCATCTCGGCCATGGCCTCCACGGGGAAGAGCGTGCCCGTTTCGTTGTTGGCCCACATGGCCGAGACCACGGCCACCCTGTCGGTCAACAGGGATTCGTACTCGTCCAGGTCCAGACGTCCCTTGTTGTCCACGCCCAGGCGATGGATGGTGTAGCCCTCCTTTTCCAGCTGCTCGCACAGGGCCAGCACCGCGGGATGTTCCACCACCGTGGTGATGATCTCGCGGCGCTCGGGCTGGGCCTTGAGGGCGGACAGGATGGCGGTGTTGTCCGATTCGGTGCCGCAGGAGGTGAAGATGATCTCCGAATCGTGCTCCGCGCCGAGCAGGGCCTGCACCTGGCGCCGTGCCTGTTGCAGCGCCTTGCCCACCTGCGCACCGAAACGGTGAATGGACGACGGGTTGCCGAAGTGCTCCGTGAAGAACGGCAGCATGGCCTCGACCACCGCGGGATCGACCCGCGTGGTGGCGTTGTTGTCCAGATAGATGTCACCCATGGTCAAACCCTCTGTTCCAGTTGCGCGGCGGGCGCCACGCGCACGAATTCACCCAAGGCCTCGATGAGCTTCTGCTGGATGCCGCCCATGGTCATGGCGGCCATCTGGCAGTTCATGCAGGCGCCCTTCAGGTGCACGTAAACCGTGTTGCCGTCCACGTCCACCAGTTCCACGTCGCCGTGGTCGCGTTGCAGATAGGGCCGCAGGGCGGCGATGGTCTCCTCGATCCTGCGGATGCGCTGCACGTTGGTGAGCCGTGCCGGTGCGGCCGGTGTCGCCGCCCTGGCCGGCGCCATCTCGCAGGCATTGGCGCGCTCGGCCTGGATGCGCGCGAGGATCTCCTCGATGGCCTCGTGGCAGGCGCCGCAGCTGCCTCCGGCCTTGGTGTAGTTGGTGACGTCGGTGACCGTGGTGAGATTGTTGGCGCGCACGGTCTCTTCGATCATCACCGCGTCCACACCGAAGCACTTGCAGACCAGCGCGCCTTCCTGGTGATCGTCCGTCCATTCCTCGCCGCGATAATTGGCGACCGCCGCGTGCAGCGCCTCGCGGCCCATGACCGAGCAATGCATCTTCTCGGGCGGCAGGCCGCCGAGATAATCGGCGATCTCCTGATTGCTCACCCTGAGCGCTTCGTCCAGCGTCATGCCCTTGATGATCTCGGTGAGCGCCGAACTGGAGGCGATGGCAGAACCGCAACCGAAGGTCTGGAAACCGGCCTCCAGGATCACTTCACTCTCCGGGTCCACCCGCAGCATCAGACGCAAGGCGTCACCGCAGGCGATGGAGCCCACTTCGCCCACCGCATTGGCCTTCTCCACCGGGCCGGCGTTGCGCGGGTTGAAGAAATGTTCCTGCACTTTTTCCGAATATTCCCACATGGCAGGCTCTCCTCAGGCCGCAAACGACTTGCCACAGCCGCAGGAGGCGGTGGCGTTGGGGTTGGTGAAGGTGAAACCGGAACCCGCCATGGAATCCACGAAGTCCACGGTGCAGCCCTGGATGAGAGGAACGCTGGCGGCATCGATGAACACCTTGAGACCGTTGCCACAATCGATGACCGTGTCGCCCTCCAACGGCTCCGCTTGCAGGCTCATGTCGTACTGGAACCCGGAGCAGCCGCCGGACGTGATGGCGAGCCGCAAGCCTGCCTCGGGCGTGGCAGACCCCTTGATGAAACGGCGCACGGCCTTAACAGCACTTTCGGTCAGCGTGATCATTCGGAACACCTCTTTCGGTTATTCGCATCTGTCAGGGACGTTGCAACGCATGTGCCAGTCGGGTTCGACGTTGCCAAACGCACAGGAGTGCATGGCCTGGAGAGAAATGGCGCATGGGGTGTGTTGTATTTTCGGAAACAGCGGGAAGGGTGATTGTCGGATTTACTACAAGGCGGTGGAAAAGCGGTGGAACTCAACCGTCGGGCGCGCCCGTAGGTCATGTCGGTGCGCAGCGCCTGCGTGACAAAGCGCGGCAAGGGAATGTCACGTAGCTTCGCAACGTGACCTACGCACCTCAAACGTTGGGCACGCCGGTAGGTCACGTTGGAGCGCAGCGACGACGTGACAAAGCGCGAGAAAAGATGTCACGTAGCTGCGCAACGTGACCTACGCATAGAAAAGAACAGCAACATCGCGGCCTGAGGCCGCTCCTACAAAAAACGTCGCCACGCCCCCAGGCGCGTCTCGCTCCAGCCGCTCTTGCGATAGAAATCGTGCGCCGGACGATTGTCCACATTCGCCAGCAACTGCAGCCGACTCAGCCCATCCCCTCTGGCCCAGTCCTCCAGCGCTGCCAGCAACGCGCGTCCCACACCACGCCCGCGCCATCCGTTCCGTACGATCACGTCCTCCACCAGACCGACGCGCCCACCCTGCGCCGTGGAGATGAGCACCTGCACGGTGCACATGCCGATGACGCCCTGCCCTGCTTCCGCGACGAAGACCCGCGCCTGGGGCGAGGCGAGCAGCGCGGCCAGACCGGCGCGCTGGCGCGCGCCGTCGGGTGCGAAATCGGACTCCAGGGCGAACAGTGCGGCGAGCAGCGCCGTGAGCGCGGGAATGTCCGCCGGTGTGGCGGCGCGAATGGAGACTTCCGCGTGCTCCTTGTGCGAGCCCGGCGGCTCAGGCCGCGACGGGCTCATGGTGGTGGCAGTTCTTCGGGCACACCCGCGAGCAGGCGCCGCAGCCGATGCAGTCCATGGCGTCCGCGATGGTCATCACCATGGCGGTGTCGTCCGGGAATTCCTCGTCCTCATCTTCATCCGCCTCGCGCTCCACCAGATTGAACACCGAGCGTGGACAGACCTTGTAGCAGCGCCCGCAGCCGATGCATTTCGCCTGATCGAGCGCCGTGATGAATGCGGGGACCCATTCGCCGCCTCCGCGGGTACGACCAACGATGTGTGACACGTCAGACTCCTCTAGCCTTGTGCACTCTTGAACGCCTGTTCCGCCTCAGCCCAGGCCTGGCAGGCCTCGTAGGTGGATTGTGCGACGGCGGGAAGTTCCTGATAGCCGGCGGGCAGACGATCCTCCACCAGGTCATGCAGGCGCGAGGCCCATTCGCTGGCGATGCGCTTGCGCCTTTTCACTTCCTGAGCCAGATCCTGCAGTTCGGTTTCACTCATCACGCACCTCCGTTCGTGCCGCGGTCTGTCACAATCCGGCCACTTCCGAATAGCGGCCGATCATGTTCAGGGCCACGGACAGGATGGCGTCGGCATCGTCCTTCATCTTCGACAGCGACGGGAAGCCGAAACGGTGCACGTCGCGCAGCACGCGATTCATGACCACCAGCTTGCCCACCACGATCAGCGCCCGGCCGAAGCCTTCATGACTGATGTGCACGAAGGGCGTG
>JBFXES010000182.1:0-5943 GCA_050179875.1 Thiohalomonadaceae bacterium | reverse complement strand
ATTGTCTGACCGTATTTTTAAAGAGCGTCGCTGTTTGCCAGCGAAGAGGCGCGCATTCTACTCGCCTTCGAGAGCTTGTCAAGCGCTTGTTTTCGCTTTCCTTCTCTCGCCCCGAACTCAACCGCCGTTCGAGAGGCTGCGCATTCTACTCACCGCGGAGAGTTTCGCAAGCCCAATTTCGCTTTCGTCTCTCTCCGCCCGCCATCAGGCGTTCAGGAGGCGCGCATTCTACGCACCGTGGAGAGATTGGCAAGCGGCTTTTCGCTTATTCCCTCCGCCCCGTCGGCAAGCACGTGCTTCGGGGGGCGCGCATTCTACGTCGCGCAATTCCTCGTCACTGGGTCTGCGAAAATTCTTTCGCTTTGGCGAGGAATGCGCCGGTGGGAGTCGGATCGCCCAGGGAATGCGCGAGGATGTCACGCGTGATTTCAAGTGACATCCATTTGAACCGTTGTGTGCCGCTTGGTTCCCTTTCTCAGGCCACCGTGTTCACGCGGGCCACACGGCGCTTTCCCACCTGCACCACGTGGGATTCGCCGGCGAGGATTTGGACATCGCGCGAGGCAACCCGTTCCCCGTCCACGCGCACGGCGCCCTGCTGGATCATGCGCAGCGCCTCGGAGGTGCTCGGCGTGAGCCCCGCCTCCTTGAGCAGGTTGGCGATGGGCATGCCTTCGGCGGACACCTTGATGCTGATTTCCTCCAGGTCCTCGGGCAGCGCGCCCTTCTGGAAGCGCTGGATGAAGTTCTCCTGGGCGCGTTCGGCGGCGGCGGCGTCGTGGAAGCGCGCCACGATCTCTTTCGCCAGCTCGAACTTCACGTCGCGTGGGTTGCGGCCTGCCTCGACCGAGCGGCGCAGCTCCTCGATCTCGCGCAGCGAGCGGAAGCTCAGCAGCTCGAAGTAGCGCCACATGAGCGTGTCGGAAATGGACATGAGCTTGCCGAACTGCTCGTCCGGCGATTCGCTGATGCCCACGTAGTTGCCCAGGGACTTGGACATCTTCTGCACGCCGTCGAGGCCTTCGAGCAGCGGCAGGGTGATTACCACCTGGGGCCGCTGCCCATAGGCCTCCTGCAACTGGCGCCCCACCAGCAGGTTGAACTTCTGGTCGGTGCCGCCCAGTTCCACGTCGGCGCGCATGGCCACGGAGTCGTAGCCCTGAATGAGCGGATAAAGGAATTCATGAATGGCGATGGGACGTCCTTCCGCGTAGCGCTTGCTGAAATCATCACGTTCGAGCATGCGCGCCACGGTGTGCTTGGCTGCAAGCTGGATGAGGTCGCTCGCGGTCATGGCGCCCATCCAGCTGGAATTGAACATCACCAGCGTGCGCTCCGGATCCAGGATCTTGAAGATCTGCTGCTCGTAGGTGCGGGCGTTCTCGATGACCTGATCGCGAGTGAGGGGCGGCCGCGTCGCGCTCTTGCCGGTGGGATCGCCGATCATGCCGGTGAAGTCGCCGATGAGGAACAACACCTCGTGGCCGAGATCCTGGAACTGGCGCAGCTTGTTGATCAGCACCGTGTGGCCGAGGTGCAGATCGGGCGCCGTGGGATCGAAACCCGCCTTGATGCGCAGCGGGCGACCTTCCTTGAGCCGGGCCTGCAAATCGTCCTCCGGAATGATTTCCATCACTCCGCGCCTGATGAGCGAGAGCGCCTCATCGACCGTGTTCATGTGCGACTCCAGATTCCGTGATCCGACTAGCAGTCCGCGTGACAAAATACGGACGTAATTCATTGACCCTGTTGGCCCTGCACGCGTATGGTAACCGCAAAAAGCGGAGCCTTACGGTTGAGCACGCCAACTATTTCAAACAGGGATTTCGAGCGCAACGCGCCGCGCCGGCGCGTGCTGCTGCGGCGCCCGCACTTCCACCTGGCCCTGGGCGCCTCCGTGGCCATCGCGGTGACCGCCGTGTTCGCGCTCAGCCCCGACGCCCAGGCGAAGCGCGCGCCTGCGCTCGAACCGCTGGTGGAGACCATCAGCCTGCCCCCGGCGCCTGCCGCGGCGGCGATGCCGCCCGAGCCCTCCATCGAAATACCTTCCGAAAAGGTGGTCGTGCGTCCCGGCGACTCCATGGCCGCCATTTTCGCGCGCCTCGGCCTTGCGCCCGCCACGCTGCACGCCGTGATGCAATCCGGCCCCGAGGCGCGGGAGCTCAATCGCCTGCATCCGGGGCAGGAGCTGGAATTCCGGATCCAGGACGGCGAACTGCGGGCGCTGCATTACACCATCGACCGCACGCGGACGCTAGCGGTGCGTGCGGAACAGGGCGCGTTCATGGCGGAAATGGCCGTGGTGGCGCCCGAGATGCGTATCGCGAGGGCGGTGGGCACCATCGAGAGCTCGCTCTACGCGGCGGGCATCAAGGCCGGCCTGAGCGAACCCCTCATCATGCAGCTGGCCGGGATTTTCGGCTGGGACATCGACTTCGCCCTGGACATCCGCGCGGGGGATCGGTTCACGCTCATTTACCAGGAACCGTACGTGAACGGTGAGCGTTACGGCGAAGGCACCATCCTGGCGGCGGAATTCGTCAACGACGGTCGCGTGCACCGCGCCATTCGCTACACCGATCCGTCCGGCCACACCGACTACTACAGCGAAGACGGGCGCAGCATGCGCAAGGCCTTCCTGCGCAGTCCCGTGGATTTCCACCGCATCAGCTCCCGTTTCACCAAGGAGCGCTATCACCCAGTGCTGGGCGTGAAGCGGCCCCATCGCGGCGTTGATTACGCCGCCCCCATCGGCACGCCCGTGAAGGCCTCCGGCGACGGCAAGGTGCTGTTCGTGGGCACCAAGGGCGGTTACGGGCGCACCGTTATCCTGCAGCACGGCGGCCATATCTCCACGCTCTACGGACACCTCTCGCGTTTCGCCAAGGGCCTGCGCAACGGCGCGCGCGTGCGCCAGGGCCAGACCATCGGCTACGTGGGCAAGACGGGTGTCGCCACAGGCCCGCATCTGCACTACGAATTCCGCGTCAACGGCGTGCACCGCAATCCCCTGACGTACAAGCTGCCCAGCGCGGCCCCCATTCAGGCGGAATACCGGCAGAACTTCGAGACCTTCGCGGGGGCGCTGGTCTCCCAGCTCGAACTCATCACGAGCACGCAGCTGGCCACCCTCGAGCCTTGAGCGACGGTGCACGAGCTTTTCGCAGGGCTGATGTCGGGAGCGAGCGGTGACGGCGTGGAGGCCGTGCTCGTCGACTTCAGCGGCGATGTCCCCTTTCTGGTGGCGCAGCTCCGCCGCCCCTATTCCCCGGAAGAACGCGCCACCATCGCAGCCTTGGCCGGCACCCCGCCGGACGCACTGGACCGTCTGGCCGACCTGGATGTGGAGCTCGGGCGTCTGTTCGCCACGAGCATCCAGCACCTGCTCGCCGCGGCCGGCGTACCTGCCCGCCAGGTGAAGGCCATCGGCAGCCATGGCCACACCGTGCGCCACCGGCCCGGACCCAATGGCTGCTGTCTCCAGCTCGGCGATCCCAGCACCATCGCCGAACGCACCGGCATCACCACCGTGGCCGATTTCCGTCGCCGTGACATCGCGGCCGGGGGCAAGGGCGCGCCGCTGGTGCCCGCCTTTCACGCCGCCCTGTGCCGGGACGCAAACGTCACCCGCGTGGTCGCCACCCTGAGCGGGGGCCTGGCCAACGTGAGCATCCTCCCCGCCGACGCCAGCGAGCCGGTGAGCGGATTCGATACTGGCCCCGCCAACGTCCTCATGGATGCCTGGATCGCCAGACATCGCGGCGAGCGCCTCGACCGCGACGGTGCCTGGGCGCGGCAGGGGATCATGCTCGGGCCGCTGCTGTCACGGTTGCTGGACGACCCGTTCTTCGAGGAGCCGCCGCCCAAGCGTGCCGACCGCGCCCGGTTCGATCTGGAATGGCTGACGAAAAGACTGGACGGCGACGAACGTCCGCAGGATGTGCAGGCGACGCTTTGCGAGCTGACGGCGGTTACCCTCGCCAATGCCATCCGTCGCCATGCCCCCGCCGCCGGGGAGGTGGTGCTGAGCGGCGGCGGGGCCTACAACGGCTACCTGCGCGGGCGCATCGCCGCCCATCTGACCGGGATCCCGGTGAGCACCACGGAGCGTTATGGCATCGCGCCGGAATGGGTGGAGGCCGCCGCCTTCGCCTGGCTGGCGCGCCAGACCCTCGCGGCCGCGCCCGGCAACCTGCCCGAGGTGACCGGCGCGCGGCGTGCGGTGATCCTGGGAGCGATTTACCGGGCGTGACTGCGCAGGTGCACGGGGACGTAATCGCGGACGGGCTCGCCCGTGTACACCTGGGTGGGTCGGAAGATGCGGTTGTCGGCCAGTTGTTCGCGCCAGTGGGCGAGCCAGCCCGCCGAACGGGCCACCGCAAAGATGGACGTGAACTGGTCGGGCGGGATGCCCATTTCCGAGTACAGGATGCCTGAGTAGAAATCCACGTTGGCGTACACGCCCTTGGGGCCGAGACGTTCGTTGGCGGCCTCTTCCAGGGCGAGGGCGGTCTCGAACATGGGGCTCACGCCGCGGCTTGCGGCCAGCTTCTCCACCAGGCCCTGCAGGATCTTGGCGCGGGGATCCTTCACCTTGTACTCGCGATGACCGAAGCCCCAGATCTTGGCCTTGGACTCCAGCTTCTTGTCCAGCCAGGACTTCACGTTCTCCGGCCGGCCGATCTGCTCCAGCATTTCCACCACTTTCTGGTTGGCGCCGCCGTGCAGCGGGCCCGACAAGGTGCCGATGGCCGCGGCCACCACGCCATAGGGGCTCGCCAGGGTGGAACCGGCCACCAGTGCCGCGAAGGTGGACGCGTTGATGGTGTGTTCCGCATGCAGGACCAGGCAGGTGTCCATGATGCGCGCAAGCATGGGGTCGGGATCCTGGCCGCTGAACATGTACAGGAAGTTCTCGGCGAAGGATAGGTCGCAACGGGGCTCGACCGGATCGTAGCCGTTGCGGATGTGTTCCCACGTGGTGACGATCACCGGAATGCGCGCGATGATCTTCACCGTCATGTTGTGAATGTAGTCGAGGTCGTTGGCGAGATCGGTGCCGGTAATGCGTTCATTGCACGGATAGAACATGCCCAGACAGGCGACAGCCGTCTGCAGCATTTCCATGGGGTGCCCGGTGACGGGCATGTGCTTCATCATCTCGCGGATGTTGTACTTCACCCGACGATTGCGACGCAGCTGGGCGTCGAAATGGCCCAGTTCACCGGCGGAGGGCAGTTGCCCGTCAAGGAGCAGGAGCGCGGTTTCCTCGAACGTGCTGTGTTCGGCCAGCTGCTCGATGGGATAACCACGATACGCGAGAAGCCCTCTCTCGCCATCGATCACGGAGATATTGGAGCGCGTCGCAGGGACACCCTCAAGGCCTGGCAGATATTCGTTCATCCCACGGTCCGAGCCTGAAAGGGCGGCTAGGATACCAGAATCCCCGCGCCGCCCGGAACCGAGGGCCAGGGCATGCGCGCCGAAGGGGCCGAAAACACCGGCATTTTCAAGTGTATGAAACGAAAAAGCCCGGCGCTTGGCCGGGCTTCTTCGTAGACCTGTTTGCGTACTCAGACCGAGAAGGAAGAGCCGCAGCCGCAGGTGGTGGTGGCGTTCGGATTGCGGATCACGAACTGCGCGCCCTCGAGGCCTTCCACGTAGTCGATCTCCGCGCCGACCAGGTACTGGAAGCTCATGGGGTCGATGAGCAGCGTCACACCGCCCTTTTCTACCGTCGTGTCACCTTCGTTGATGGATTCGTCGAAGGTGAAGCCGTACTGGAATCCGGAACAGCCGCCCCCGGTGACGAACACGCGCAGCGTCAGGTCGGGATTGCCTTCCTCGGCGATGAGGTCCCGCACCTTGTTGGCCGCGCTGTCGGTGAAGATGAGAGGGCTTTCGTCGCTCATGGGTTTCTCCAAAATGGGGCTTCAACGTGGC
>JBFXES010000181.1:0-5954 GCA_050179875.1 Thiohalomonadaceae bacterium | reverse complement strand
TCGGAGAGTGCGGGCTTGTCCAGGCTGATGGCCTCGACGCGCGCGATGAGCTCGGCCAGCAGGGCGATGCGGCGGCTCTCTTCGAGGTCTGCGTAATCCTTCCCCAGCTGCTTGAGGATCTCGGTCACCGCCTGGGTATGGCGTGCGGATTCCTGGCGTACGTCGAGGTGCACGAGGTAGAAGCCGAAGGTCTCCGCCAGGCGGATGAGGTCCTTGAGACGGCCGTCGGCCACCTTGGCGTCGCCGTGGCTGACGAGCGAGTCGCGGATGGTGTAGAGATCGTTGAGGAACTCTTTCTCCGAGAGATAGCCCGCGCTGCCCGCGGGTTCGCGGCCTTCCAGGCGTGCTTCCACCGCATGCAGATTGGCCTGCAGCCGGTAGCGCATGAAATAGAGCTTGCGGCGGTAGGGCTCGGTGGAGAAGCGCTTGCGCTTGTGGCCCACGAAGGCGTCGGGATAAGCGGCCTCGTCGCGCTCCAGCCCGGCCTCGAACACGGCGGAGGGCGTGCACCACAGGCGCGAATGGGTGAGGATGTGGCCCAGTTCGGTCACGCAGCGCAGGTACACGCGCAGCACTTCGCGATGGTGCAGGCGCACGGCCATGGCCGTGGTCTCGGGCGACACGAAGGGATTGCCGTCGCGGTCGCCGCCGATCCAGGAACCGAAGCGCAGGCAACTGGGAACGCTGATGTTGCAGTCGGCGCCGTAGATGCGACGCACCGCCTTCTCGAAGTTGCGATAGGTGTCGGGCACCGCGGCGAACAGGCTTTCGCGGAAGTAGAACAGCCCGTTCTTGATCTCGTCGCGTACCTGCGGGCGCTCCGCGCGCACCTCGTCGGTCTTCCACAGGATCTGAATCTCGCTCTCGATCTGCTGCAGGATCTCGGCGCGCTGCTCGCCGCCGATGCGCGGATCGTCCAGGTTCTCGCCGGCCACGAAGATCCGCCGCAGGCACTCCATGACGGTGCGGCGCTTGGACTCGGTGGGATGGGCGGTGAACACGGGGATGAAGCGCAGGCGGTTGAGCAGCGCCTGGAGCTGCTCGCTGTCAATGCCGTCGCGCTTGAATTCGCGCAGGGCGTCGTCGAAGGAGCCGCGCCACAGCGGACCGCCCACGCGCACCTGGCGCCGGCGTTCGCGGTGCTGGAAGGTTTCTTCGGCGATGTTGGCCAGGCTGAAATAGGTACTGAAGGCCCGCAGTACGTGGGTGAGGGTGCGCGGTTCCAGGGATTCGATGAAGCGCGTCAGGCGTTCGCGCTCGCGGGGATCGGGGTGTCTGCGCAGGCGGATGAACCCCTTGCGCAGCCGTTCCACGGCGGCAAGGACGTCAGGACCGGCCTGGGTGTCCAGCACGTTCCCGAGCAGATTGCCGAAGAGTTTGACCCGCGCTCGTAACTTCTTGTCGCTCACGGTTGTGGTTTTCGAGGTGCGCCGGAATGGGGGCTCGCGCGGGCGGGCATGTCACCCGGGCGAGCAAAAGCGCACCATTATAGCGCGTCCGTAGGAAATTGCTCATGCCGGCCACCAGGCGACGGCCCGCGGCGGAGCCGCTCAGGCGGCGCGGGCGTGGCTGCGGGCCCTGGCGTAGATCTCCAGGTAGGCGCGGGCGCTGGCCTCCCAGCTGAAGTCCTGCGCCATGCCGGTGACCATCAGGCGCTTCCAGTCCTTGGGCTTGCGGTACAGGGCCAGCGCGCGCTCGAGGGCGGTCAGCACGGCCGCGGGGCTGACCTCGTCGAACAGGAAACCGGTGGCGGAACCGTCGGCCAGGGCCTCGGGGGTGGCGTCCACCACGGTATCGGCCAGGCCGCCGGTGCGGCGCACGATGGGTGGGGTGCCGTAGCGCAGGCTGTAGATCTGGTTGAGGCCGCAGGGCTCGAAACGGGAGGGCATGAGGAACATGTCGGCGCCCGCCTCCACCAGGTGTGCGCGCGCCTCGTCATAGCCGATGTGGTAGCCGATGGACTGCGGGTGGCGGTTGGCGAGCGCGCACAGCTCCTTCTCGAAAACCGTTTCCCCGGCGCCCAGCACCGCCACCTGCACGCCCTTCTTCACCAGCGCCGGGAGGGTACCCAGCACCAGATCGATGCCCTTCTGTTCCACCATGCGCCCGACGAAGCCCACCAGCGGCTTCTTGCCGTCCACGGGGAGCATGAACTGCTCCTGCAGCGCGGCCTTGTTGGCGCACTTGTGGTGCAGCGTGGCCGCGCTGTAGCAGTGCGGGATGAGCTGGTCCTCGGCCGGATTCCAGATGTCGTAGTCGGCGCCGTTGAGGATGCCGGTCAGCCGGTCGTTGCGGTGCCGCAGCAGACCATCCAGTCCGTAGCCCAGTTCGGGCCCGCAGATCTCGCGCGCATAGGTGGGGCTCACGGTGGTGATCCAGTCGGCGAACACCAGTCCGCCCTTGATGAAGGAGAACTGGTTGTGGAACTCCATGGCATGCATGTGCCACAGGTCGGCGGGCAGGCCCAGGGCGGCGAACTTGTCCCAGGGAAACAGGCCCTGGTAGGCGAGGTTGTGGATGGTGAACACCGTGGCGGGGCGCTTATCCTCGCGGGCGAGCAGGGCCGGCACGAGGCCCGTCTGCCAGTCGTTGCAGTGCACCACGTCGGGTCGCCAGCCGAGGCCAGCGCGATCCATGGCCAGTTCCACCACCACGCGGCAGAAGGTGGCGAAGCGCTCGGCGTTGTCGGGCCAGTCGCGGCCGTCCTCGCCCAGATAGGGATTGCCCGGGCGATCGAAGCAGCCTGGAACGTCCACCAGCCACACCTTGACGCGCGTGTCCGGCATCTGGCCCTCGAGGATCTGCGCCGGCGCGCCCCCGCGGGTCACGCGCAGGGTGGCAATGGTCTTGAGCTTGCCGGCACGGGCCACTGCCTGTTGATAGGCCGGCAGCACAAGGCGCACTGTATGGCGCAGGCGCTTGAGGGCGGCGGGCAGGCTGCCGCCCACGTCGCCCAGGCCGCCGGTCTTGATCAGGGGATGCGCCTCGCTGCTGACAAACAGAATCTTCGACATAAATTTACTCGTAACCGTGTCCGCCAAGAATCATAGACCTACCTATGGAGCGAGGTCCCAGAATAAGCCTCGCATACTACATCAATGCTTCGATGTCCTGACGGAGTGAACCATGCGCATTGCAATCATCGGCCTCGGCAAAATGGGCGGGAACATGGCGCGGCGCCTGTGCCGCAAGGGCATCGAGGTGGTCGGCTACAACCGGACCGTGGAGGTTGCGCGGAAGATCGCCGCTGAAGAAGGCATGATCGCCGCGGCCTCGGTGGCCGAGGCGCTCGATCAACTGCCCAGTCCGAAGGTGGTGTGGCTCATGCTCCCGGCAGGTGCCGCCACCGAGGAGATGGTGCTCGATCTGCGCGGCCGGCTGTCGCCCGACGACGTGGTGGTGGACGGCGGCAATGCCAACTACCGCGACTCGCAGCGCCGCGGCGCGCTGCTCGCGACCGCCGGCATCCGCTTCGTGGATGCCGGCACCTCGGGCGGCATCTGGGGGCTGGAGGAGGGCTATTGCATGATGGTCGGCGGCGCGCCCGACACCGTCGCCGTCATCGAGCCGGTGCTGCGCGCCCTGGCGCCGGCGCCCGACCGCGGCTGGGCCCACGTGGGACCGGTGGGTGCGGGGCACTACACCAAGATGGTCCACAACGGCATCGAGTACGGCATGATGCAGGCGTTCGCCGAAGGTTTCGACCTGCTGCGCTCGAAGCAGGAATTCCAGCTCGATCTCGCCCGCATCGCCGAGCTGTGGCGCCACGGTTCCGTGGTGCGCAGCTGGCTGCTCGATCTCACCGCCGAAGGCCTCGCGCGTGATCAGACCCTCGCGTCCGTGACGCGCGTGGTCGCCGATTCGGGCGAGGGCCGCTGGACGGCCATCGAGGCGGTGGAACAGGGCGTGCCGCTGCCGGTCATCAGCCTCGCCCTGCACATGCGCTTCGCCAGCCAGGACGCCGAGGGCTACCAGGGCCGGCTGCTGTCCATGATGCGCAACGCCTTCGGGGGCCACCGCGCATGAACAGCCCTGGCCGGTATTTCTCCACCCGAGCGAGACGTGAATGATCGAGTCCTGCACCTTCGTGATCTTCGGCGCCACGGGCAATCTGGCGGCCAACAAGCTGCTGCCGGCGCTCTACCACCTGGAGGAGGCGCGCCGCCTGCCCGAGGGTTTCACCATCGTGGGCTTCGGCCGCCGCGACTGGGACGACGAGGCCTGGCGCAACGCCGTGGAGAAGACGCTCGCCCCCAAGGCCCGCGGCGGCCTGCAGAAGGACCTGTTCGCACGGTTCCGCGCGCGGCTGCGGTTCTTCTCGGGCGATCTGAATGAGTTCGAGGCCTACGGCCGGCTGCGCCATTTCTTGGAGCACACCCCCGACCTGCCCCAGAACGTCGTCTTCTACATGGCCATCCGGCCGTCGGAGTTCGCCACCGTGAGCGACTTCCTCGCCGCCGCGGCGCTGAATTACGAAAACGGCGGCTGGCGGCGGCTGGTCATCGAAAAGCCCTTCGGCTACGACCTCGAGAGCGCCCAGATGCTGGAGGAGAGGCTGCACCGCAACTTCACCGAGGAGCAGCTGTTCCGCATCGATCATTACCTCGGCAAGGGCACGGTGCAGAACGTGCTGGTGTTCCGCTTCGCCAACCTGCTCATGGAGCCGCTCTGGAGCCGCAACTACATCGACCACGTGCAGATCACCCACGCGGAGGTGCAGGGCATCGAGCGCCGCGCCGACTATTACGACGGCGCCGGCGCGCTGCGCGACATGCTGCAGAGCCACCTGCTGCAACTGCTCACCCTGGTGGCCATGGAGCCGCCGGCCATGCTCGACGCCGAGTCCCTGCGCGACGAAAAGGTGAAGGTGCTGCGCTCCATCCGCCCCATTCCGCCCAGTGCGGTGCATGCGCATGCCTTCCGCGCCCAGTATCGCCGCGGCATCGTGAATGGCGAGAAGGTGTCCGCCTACGTGGAGGAGCCCGGCGTGGCGCCCAACAGCACCACCGAGACCTACGCGGCCATCAAGCTCTACATCGACAACTGGCGCTGGCGCGGCGTGCCCTTCTACATCCGCACCGGCAAGCGCCTGGCGGCCGACACGTCCATGATCGCCATCCGCTTCAAGCATCCGCCGCAGCAACTGTTCCGCAAGACGCCCATCGAGGCCCTCAAGCCCAACTGGTTGATCCTGGGCATCCAGCCCAAGGAATGCCTGCGCGCGGAGGTGCAGGTCAAGGTGCCTGGCCTGGAGATGCGCACGCGCACTGCCTTGCTGGAT
Organism: Thiohalomonadaceae bacterium; assembly: GCA_050179875.1. Lineage (GTDB taxonomy): Bacteria > Pseudomonadota > Gammaproteobacteria > Thiohalomonadales > Thiohalomonadaceae > JALOAT01. Next base: position 673 of record JBFXES010000181.1, on the reverse strand, counting down.
GCGAGCATCGACGCGCCGGCGGCCGAGAGGCTGGACGCCTACGAGGCCCTGTTGCTGGACGTCATCGAGGGCGATCACTCGCTGTTCCTGCGCTACGACGAAGTGCGCTGGGCCTGGCGTGTGGTGGACCCGATCCTCAAGGTGTGGTCCATGGAGCGCGACTTCATCCACACCTACCCGGCGGGGAGTTGGGGGCCCGCGGAATCGCTGCGGCTGTTCGACAAGGAAGACCAGATGTGGCGGCATTCCGTGGAGCCGGACGACGGCGAGACGGAAGAACACTGAGCACCCGTGCAAACGGTGCGAACTCGATTATAGTTAGGACCTCACGGACCCCTGCCGGATTTCACCGAAACGGAACTGTCATGAAAAAGGAAGCCTTCATGTCGAGACTGACCGCTTCGCCCGCGTGGCAGGCACTCCTGGCGCACCACGAGGGAATGGCGGAGCGCCACATGCGCGACATGTTCGCCGCCGATCCGCGGCGCTTCGGCAAATTCTCGCTGGCCCTGGAAGGCATGCTGGTGGATTACTCCAAGCACCGCATCACCGAGGAGACCCTTGGCCTGCTGCGCGATCTGGCGCGACAGGCGGACGTGGAGGACTGGCGCGAGCGCATGTTCCGCGGCGAGCGCATCAACTGGACCGAAAACCGCGCCGTACTGCATACGGC
>JBFXES010000180.1:0-6004 GCA_050179875.1 Thiohalomonadaceae bacterium | reverse complement strand
GTGGCTACTGCCCTGAACGACGACGCGACCTTCGCGAGCAAGGCCGTGGCGTACACGCTCGATGCCGATACCGGCAATCCGGACGACAGCGACGTGCTGAAGATCCGTACCAAGCCCAACAAGAGCTACTCGGGTCTGAAGGTGCACGATAGTCCCGTGGCGCAGGTGCTGTTCGACAACAACAGCGATGACAACGCGTTCAATGACCTGGACAAGCAGTATGACCTGTTCACGAGCGCTGCTGATACGGGCCTTGCTGCGACCACCCGGGCATTTAATGGCGCCTATTCGGAGTTCAACCTGCACTTCCGCTCAAATGCAACGAACGGTCGTCAGGATCCGAAGCTGGAACTGACCACGGATGCGATCCTGTATCGCTTCGACACCATCGACGACAGCATCCCGGCGGGTACCTACACGCTGGCGATCACTGTGGCCGATGCGGACAGCGCCGCCGGCGGCACCACGCCGACCACCTACTACAGCAGCCTGGTGCAGATCGGCACCGCCACCGAGGAGAAGCTCATCGCCAGCAACTGCAAGTCGTGCCACGACTTCGACAAGCGCTGGCATGAGAACGCCACCCGCGGTGACGGCTATCCGTTCTCCACCAACTTCTGCGGTAGCTGCCATGACTACAAGCAGCAGCGTGGCGGCATCACGGCGGTCGACCTCAACGGTGGTGCGCTCCCGGCGGGTAGCCAGTACGCCTGGTACATCCCGAACCCGACGAACCCGGCCGGTAGCATCGGCCAGAACTGGGGCTTCGGCGCACAGCCGCACTCCAAGCGTCTGCACGGCCTGCACTTCGGCAACTACCTCGACAAGCCGAAGGAAGTCCACTCCGGCTATCAGGTCGACAAGGTGATCTACCCGGTCGACGTGCGTAACTGCGAGAAGTGCCACGCCACGGCGGACTCCAAGTTCTCCAGTGGCAACCAGTACAACGTCATGGGCACCCAGAAGGGCGTACGCGACGCCAACGCCACCGTCCTCGCGAGCTGGGCCAACGGCCCGTTCCAGGCCGGCAAGGGCGGTACTGCGGCAGAGGTCGAGGCCGGCACGGCGGACTTCGAGATCACCAGCGGCTCGAACGTCACCAACCCCGGTCGCATCGCCTGTAACGGTTGCCACGACACTGACTCGGCAATCGCCCACACGGCGTTGATGACCTACGACCCGACTCCGGAGAACCCCTACAGTGGGGACGAGCAGGAGTCCTGCCAGAGCTGTCACGGCGCGGGTGCTGCGTTCGAGATCTCCAAGCACGTGATGAACGTGAGCGGTCCGTTCCAGTTCCCCTACGCCCGTAGGCCGAGCTGGTTGCAGTAAGTGATGTACCCGGAGGGCGGGCAACCGCTCTCCGGTTCCTGGCGGCGGGCCCTGGGGCCCGCCGCCCTTTCCCCGGGCAGGTGCCCGCGGGTCCAGAGCGAATACGACGACAGGGAATAACAGATGCGAATCCAGACGTTGCTTCAAGGTGGTATGGCCATCGGCCTCGGCTTCGCGCTCACGGCATGCAGCGAGCCGGAAAACGCAGGAAACGTGCTGATGCGCGTGAATGATCAACCCATCACCATCTACGATTTCAACGTGCGCCAGGTCAGCGGCGGCGTACCCAAGGACTTGTCCGACACGGCCCAGCAAAAGGTGCTGGACGCCATCGTCGAGGCTGAACTCATGTACCAGAAGGGCCTGGCGCTGGGCCTGGACGAAGACCCCGGCTTTCAGCGCGCCGTCGCCATGGCGGAGGCCAAGCTGGCCATGCTGAAACGCCAGGAGATGCAGGAGCGCGTCTATCAGCGCGAGATCGCCTCCAAGGTGCAGATTTCCGACGAGCAGGCGAAGCAGTATTACGACGAGCACAAGACGGAAATCACCCACGAATACCATCTCGGCTCCCTGCAGTTCCCCGAGGAAGCCAAGGCCCGCGATGTGGTGGAGCGCATCCGCAAGGGCGAATCCTTCGAGACCGTGGCCAATGGCGTGGCCGCAGAGCTCCCGGGCTTCGAGGGCAGCGATGCCGACTCCCTGCGCAAGCTGTGGGACATGAGCTATGTGCGCTGGCGCCAGATTCCTCCCAACATCATGAAGGTCATCACGGGCATGAACGCAGGCGACGTGAGCGATCCCATCCAGCACGAGGGCTCGGGCTACATCGTCCTGAAGCTGTTCGAAAAGCGTGAGATCGCCGAGGCGGACTTCCCCAGCCTGCGCGGGGAGCTCAAGGAAAGCCTGCGGGCGGTGGCCCTCAAGGAACGCGAGGCGCGCTTCTACCAGGAACTGCGCAAGAGCGCCCGCATCGAGCAGCTCGCCAAGCCGCAGCTGGCGACGGTGACGGCTGCCTCGCACCCCTGAAAACGACGCCGGGCCGCTTTTGCGGCCCGGCGTTTCTTACAACAAGTCAATGGAAGTTGGCAGCGGAATCAGGCGGTAACGCTCTTGTCGCTCAGAACGGCGGCGTCGTCGTCGATACCGTACTCGCGCAACTTGGAACGCAAGGTGTTGCGGGAAATGCCCAGCTCGGCAGAGATGCGACTGCGATTGCCGTCGTACACGTTGAGCAGCGTCTTGAGCGCCATAGCCTCGAGATTGCCGAGCAGGCTGCGCACCTGGCCGCGGCTGATGGCGGAACGCACGAAGCCTTCCAGATTGTCGGAATTTGCCGCCGGATCGGTACCGTCGGCGGAGAAATGGAATCCGCTGATCTCGCCGGCACGCTGGCGGATGGCGGCCTGGAACACCACGTTCTTGAGCTGGCGCACGTTGCCCGGCCAGTGATAGCGGCGCGCCGCTTCCATGGCCCCGGCGCTTACGCCGGTGATCTGCAAGCCCAGCATGGCGTTGGCCTTGCCCACGAAGGCACGGATCAACGCCGGGATGTCCTCCGCCCGTTCGCGGAGCGGCGGCACCACCAGGGTGATCTGTGACAGGCGGTAATAGAGGTCCTCGCGGAAACGTCCGGCCTGCACCTCGGCCACGAGATTCTTGTTGGTGGCGGCCACGATGCGCACGTCGGAAACGCGTTGCACCGATTCACCCAGCCGGTAGAAGGTGCGGTCCTCGAGGAAACGCAGCAGCTTGGCCTGACAGCCCTGGGGCAGATCGCCCACCTCGTCCAGCAGCAGCGTGCCGCCGTTGGCGATCTCCACCTTGCCCGGCACGTCACGCACGGAGCCGGTGAAAGCGCCGCGCACGTGGCCGAACAATTCCGCCTCGATGAGATTTTCCGAAAGGGCCGCGCAGTTGATGGCCACGAACGGGCCTTCCGCGCGCGCCGAATGCTTGTGAATGCAAAAAGAGGCTACTTCCTTGCCCACGCCGGTCTCGCCGCCGATGAGCACGTTCAGGTGGTTGGCCGCCGCCACACCCACCTGCTTGAACACCTCCAGCATGCGCGGGGACTCGCCGAGCACCGCCGGCATGTGATCGCAGGGTGCGCTGCCGCCGTCACGGGCCTGGCGGATGGCAACGCCGCGGCCGAGGGCCTCGAGCAGCTGGTCGCGATCCACGGGATCGAAGAGCACATCCACGGCGCCGAGGCGCGTGGCCGAAATGACCTGTTCCGGAACCATGCGGGGCAGGACGACCACCGCGGGGATGGGGCTGCCCGACACCCGGATCTGCTCCAGCAGGGGCAAACGGTCGTGGTGCTCGCCTTTTTCCCATACCAGGGCCACATCCCCGGCTTCGGCGAGGTCGAGCTTGTCGCTCTTGTCCACGACGAAACACTGAAAGCCCTTGTCGCCAAGCACGCGGGTCATCCATATGGCCTGTTCTTTCGGGCAACCGATGAGAGCGATGCGGATCGACACTCGCCTTCCCCCCTATTGAAATGGAAAAAATGCTCGCGCCTGCCCTGGCAGGGCTGGTTTTGTACTAAATCTATGTACGAAATATACCTACAAGCATGACCGATTGCCACAATTTTCAGCAGAGGTTCAGCGTGATTTAAGGAACCTCTGCAAAAGTCCGGTTGGGACGTTCACGACCAAACGGCGTTGGCGTGTTTTCAATCACTTGCGAGGCTCCTATCCGCGGATGGCTCACTTTTGCAGAGGTTCCTTAAGGTTAGTGTGGCGAGTAGAGCCTGCAAGGCGAACTCACAAAAAAGAAAGACGCCTTGCGGCGTCTTTCTTTACTGCATGCCTCGGTTATTCCAACCGAGGGGGCTTGCGGTTACTTCACGGAATGCATCATCCGGATGTCGCGCACGCCTCCGGGCCCGTGACAACCGCGGCACAATTCGCCGCGCGGATCGGGGTTGTCACGACTTGCCTGCTCCGACGCACCCATGTTCTGGGTGTGCGTCCTCGCGGCTTCGCTGTCGTGGCACGAGGTGCACACGGACATGATGGGGCTGAACTTCGTATGGTTGGTGAGCAGGTTCATGCCCGCCGCCAGACCGGGATAGCCGCCTCCCGCAGGTGGCACGTCGCCTCCCGGGTGCGCGCCGGTGCTCACCGTGGAGCCCATGAGCGTGTCGGGCAGGGCGGACAACTCGAAGGTGTAGGGCGCATCCGCCTCCGGGCCCGCTTTCACGTGACAGGAGGCGCAGTTGCCGACGCTCCGTCCCGTGGGGAAGTGGCTGGTGCGCGCCGTCAGCGTAGCGGTCGTCAGGTTCTTTTCTTCAAGCTCCTCCACGCCGAACACGGTGCTGCGCAACTGATAACCGGTCTCGCGCCTGGCCGAGGCGTGAATGGCGTGAATCATGCGCTTGAAGTCCTTCGACTCCTCCTTCTTGCCGTCGTATTCACCCAGCCTGCCCTGACGCGCCGCATTGGAGACGTCGGTGTTGTTGGGGTTGTGGCACATCACGCAGAGCTGCGGATTGTTCCTGCCGGTAGGACCGTGCTTGGCGAAGCGCAGGTGGCAGGAGCGGCAGGTCTCCATGGCGTCCACCACCACGCGGCGCGGTTCCGTCGGCGCACCGCCGATGGAGAAAGCCTTGGTCACGTGCAGCGGACGCACCACGGGCTGGTCCGGGTTGGCGGGCGGATAGGGCTCGGTCTGCCCCTTGCGGTGATGGGTCTCGGTACCCCAGGTGCCGAAGAGCTGGACCACGCCGCGCTTCAGCGGATCGGGATCGCTGGCAGGCGTCACGGCGAAGCCGTTCTGCGTACCCACCGTGCCCGTGCCGTTGGCGGGCAGCTTGGCGGTCGGCAGGTTGACCACCGTGGTGTAGTAGCCGTCCGCGTCAGGCCCCTGCGCTGCCGCCCAGTCCGGCGTGACGTCAAAGGTGCGACCCGGCCAGATGTCGTGGGCGGACTGGCTGTAGTCGGCCTCGCCCTGCGCCTTCCAGCCGATGACGAACTGGAACGCGAAGTTGGCGTCCTGGCCATGGACCAGGGCCTTGTTCTGCGCCTTGTCCCACACGCGCATGCGAATGGTCAGGGGCGTATTGCCGGTGCCGTCGTCACCGCCCAGGCTCGCCTCGGCGATCTGGGTTTCGATCAGGTCGGAACGGATCGCCGTACGCGTGAAGCCGAGGTGAATGCGATGGATCTCCTTGCTGCCCTTGTCGCCCAGCGACATCGCCGCGCTCGCGAGCGGGGTCTTGATGTCGCCATGGCAACTGCCGCTGGCGCAACCCGCCCAGCGTCCGGTGGTGGTGGTGCCGCCCGGGTGGCTCTTGGTGCGCCAGTCGCCCGCAGGCAGATCGTTAATGCTCGTGGGCATGGCGCCGTAGCGCTGGCCGAGGATGCCGGGCAGCTTCTCCGCCGCCGCACCCTTCCACCACACCACGTTGTCGTGGCAGGAGCTGCAGGCCTCCACGCTACGCTGGCGCCACAGATCGCCGTCCCTGGTCACCTTGGCCAGTTTGAGCTTGTTCACGATCGCCGCGTCGTTCTGCGCCAGTTTCAGTACGGCGGCCTTCGAGTCGGCGCCCATGTGACACTTCAGGCAGTTGTCGATGCCGAAGCTGTTGGCGCCGCCCTCGTGCACCGCCTGCGGGAACTTCACGCCGCTCCAGTCGAAGCTGTCGCTGTTGCGCAGGAAGTAG
>JBFXES010000179.1:0-6027 GCA_050179875.1 Thiohalomonadaceae bacterium | reverse complement strand
CGGATGTCGAGGGGCGGCCGCTGGCCGCCCCCGTTGTTCAGGCGTCGTTTGCTCACTTTGGCTGCTGCCTGGTGCGACGTTCCGCGCGGGGCTTGCGAATCATGGCCGTGTCCTTGGCCATGTCCTCGTGGGCGGCTGCCAGCGCGTCGTCGAACCGGCCCAGCTTTCCGCCATGCTCGCGGCGTGCCGCCCGGGCGGCCTTCTCGTCGGCGAAGGCCACCTTGCTGCGCGTGGTCATGGTGCCCTTCAGCTTGCTGCCGATGAGGTAATGCGCCTTGTCCACGTTCACCAGCGGCTTGATCTTCTCCGTGCTGCCGTAATCGGCCGCGTAGATGGCCTTGGGACCGCGATCGATGTTCAGGCTGAGGCTGAGTGCCGCGCAGTGGATGGAACAGGTGCCGTCCACCAGATCGTCCTCGTAGTGCACCAGATGCCGGCTGTGATGCCATTCGGTGCGATCCATGCCGCAATAGGGACACTTGGGATATTTCTCCAACTCGTTCTCGAGCGGATTCGGATCGGGCGGCGCCTTGGGCACGAACTGCAGCGGCGTGCCGTCAGTGGACGCCTGGGCCAGGACCTGCGGCGCCACGCCCGGAACCAGCACCACCGTCGCTACTGCACTCTTCAACAAGTCCCGTCGCTTCATACGACCTCCTTGGCCTTCGCCACTTGCCTAATCACCAGTTGGCCAGCCCCTTCATCACGCTGAAGTACCTGGCCCCTTGCCAGACGGTGGCCACGCCGAGCGCGATCACGAACAGCGCCGCCACCTTGAGAAGCTGCGCCCGCCGCGCGGCGCCGAGCCGCGCCAGCAGCACGCTCACCAGGAGCATGGAGGGAAACGTGCCCAGCCCGAAGGCCAGCATGAGCAGGCCGCCCTCCAGCGGCCCCTGCGCAGTGGTTGCCTTCACCGCCATGGCGAGGGTCAGCGAACACGGCATCAGGCCGTTCACCAAACCGCCAGCAAAGGCGCCGGTGCGCGGGCGCGTGGCGGCGATCCGTACCGCACCCTGCAACCAGGCCGCGGGCAGGAAATTCCACCGCAGGCGCCACGGGCCGATGCCGAGGATGTCCAGGCCCAGCACGATCACGACCAGGCCCGCCAGGATCTGCAGGACGGCCTGGGTCTTGCCGACGATGCCGGTGGAGGTGAGTACGAGACCGAGCATCCCGGCCAGCACGCCGACCGTGACGTACACGAGCACACGTGCGCCATGATAAGCAGCATAGGTGAACGGTCCGCGCGCCCCCTCCCCCATGCGCAGGAAGAAGGCGCATACCAGGCCGCCGCACATGCCGATGCAATGCCCGCTGCCCAACAGGCCCGCGAGAAAGGCCATGGCAAGCGTAGTGTCGGTCATGACGGATTCGCCCCTGCGCGGCTCACGTTTTCATCGAGCAGTGCGCGCGCCATGGCCTCGAAGCTGGCCGCGTCGGACTCGCCCAGGATCTTCCCGCGCACCTTGCCCGCGCGGTCCACGAACACCGTGGTCGGCAGGCCGATGACGCCGTAGCGGCGCGCCACCTCCGAGTCCGGATCCAGGAGCGCCGCATAGGTGATACCGAGCGGTTTGATGAAACGCAGCACCGCTTCGCGGTCCTGCGCCACGTTCACGGCAAGGATCTCCAGCCCCTGCGGGTGCAGGCGCCGGTACACCGGTTCCAGCGCCCTCATCTCGTTTCTGCAATGCGGACACCAGTCGGCCCAGAAGCGCACGGCCACCACCTGTCCTTGCAGGTCGGCCAGCCGCACCGTCCGGCCTTGCGGGGTGTCGAGCACGAACGCGGGCGCGGCATCGCCCGGTTTCAGCGGCGGTGCGGACGCGTCACAGCCGGCGAGCAGGACCAGGATGCACAGGACGAGGGCCGCGACGGTGTAATCCCCCGGGCGATGCCGTCCGGCGAGGAATGGGGGCGTGATGATGGGCATGGTGGCAGTGCGATCGGCGATCGGGGCGAGCGGCTTGTAACCAGCACGGTTCGGGCCAATGCGGCGACCCTTGTGGGCATTTGACCTCAAGCCGGCGGCAAGGTTGGATGCTGCGGGATCTGCCGCACTCTTGCGTGATATGCCGCCGCCGGGCGTGAAACAGCCTTGCTGTCGCCCGGCCATTTACCGGAAACTCTGCGCGATGAACTCAGTCCGCGAAGCCGTCGTCCCCGTCCCCCGCGGTCTTTTCCGTGGCGCCCACCGTCTCCGCATCGCCCTCATCGGCATGCCAAATTGCGGCAAGAGCACCCTGTTCGATGCCGTGGCAAGCACGTCCATCCAGAAGGGTGAACTGGCCGGCACCGATCGCGACTACCGCGAATGCGCCGTGCAGATCGGCCTGGACGAGGCGCGCGTGGTGGAACTGCCCAGCATCCGTTCCCTGCACCTGCATGGCGAGGATGAACGCGGCGCCCTGCAATACCTGCTATGGGGCGACGAGCCGCCGCCCATCGCCGCCCACGAGGCCGCGCGCGCGCCGTTTTCACCGCCCGACGTGATCATTCAGGTGGTGGACGCCACCGCCCTGGAACGGGACCTGGAACTCACCCTGGAACTGAGCCAGTTGGGCCGCCCGGTGGTGATCGCCCTGAACATGATGGACAGCGCCGGGCGCAAGGGCCTGCACATCAGCGCACGCACCCTGAGTCGCGCCCTGGGCATGCCCGTGGTGCCTACGGTGGCGCTCATGGGCCACGGCATCGCCGAGGTCTTCGCCCGCGCGGTGGAGGCGGTGCGTCAGCAGGCCTGTCCCATTCCGCAACCCAGCAGCCGCCACATCCAGGAGAGCCTCAGGCCCCTGAGCCACACCCTGAACCGGCCCGACGTGCAGCAGGCCTTCGGCGTGCCCCACGCCTTCCTGCTCACCCAGATCGCGCTCGGCGAAGGCTATTTCGTGGACGAGATGCGGCAGCACTTCCCCGCGCTGCTGCCCGAAATCGAGAAACTGCGCGTTGCGGCGGAGGGCCGCTTGCCGCGCCCGCTGGCCGAGGAGCTGCACGCCGATCGCCATCACCTCGCCGCCACCCTGTTCGAGAGCGCCACGCGCCTGGGCGCACCCCACGAAGGCAAGGGCTGGCGCTACTGGCTCGACGAGCTGTTCCTGCATCCGCAGTGGGGTCTGCTCGGCAGCCTCGCCGTATTCGGCGCCGTGTTGTTCGTCGTGTTCGAGGTGAGCGCCTGGCTGGACAGCCTCACGGCCGCGCGCCTCATCGAACTCGCGGAAGGCTGGCAACCGCAATCCACCACGGGCGTGGTGGGCCGGGCCGTGGCCGACGGCCTCATCGGCCTGGTGGGCATCGTGGTGCCCTACATGATCCCGTTGGTGATGCTGCTGGTCGCCCTGGAACAGGCCGGCGTGATGCAGCGCATCGCCTTCGTGGTGGACCGCGGCTTCCACCACGTCGGCCTGCACGGCAGCGTGGCCGTGCCCTTTTTGCTGGGCCTCGGCTGCAACGTGCCGGCGTTGTCGGCCGCTGCTGCGGGCACGCGCGGGCGCGCCCGCGTGGTGGCCTCGGTGCTGATCACCTTCGTGCCCTGCTCGGCACGCTCGGCCATCATCCTGGCGCTCGCGGGCAAATACCTGGGCGCAGGCGGCGTGCTGGCCATCTTCCTGCTCACTGTCACCGTGATCGCCGTGGTGGGACGGCTGCTCGCCAGACGCCAGCCCGAGACCGGGCCCGGCCAGGTGCTGGAGATCCCGCCTTACGCCCTGCCCGAGCTGCGCAGCCTCCTGCAGACCACCTGGGCGCGCACCGAGGACATCCTCACCATCGTCACGCCCCTGCTGGTGGGCGGCAGCGTGGTGCTCGCCCTGCTCAGCCACTTCGGCGCCGACGAGTTCATCAATCTCCTGCTCACGCCGGTCACCTCGTGGTGGCTCGGCCTGCCGGCGGTGCTGGGGCTGCCCATCCTGTTCGGTGTGCTGCGCAAGGAACTGTCGCTGCTGATGATCTACCAGGCGCTCGGCAGCTTCGAGGTGGGCGAGCTGCTCGACACCGTGCAGATCACGGTGTTCCTGCTGTTCCTCACCTTTTACGTGCCGTGCGTTTCCACCTTCGCCGTGATGCTCAAGACCATCGGCCGCAAGGAGGCCTTTGCCTCCATCGGCATTTCCGTGGGCGTCGCCCTGCTGGTGGCGGGCGTGGTGCGCCTGCTGCTCGAACTGGCGCGGTGGCTGATGTGAGGTCCCCTGGCTCGCCGCACTGCACCCGCACGGCCTGACCGCGACACGCAGGGGCTTTGCTAGGCTGTCCTCATCGGTTTCGCGAGGGGCGGCCAGACACGGCCATGGACACCGCACTGCCCGAACGCTGCCCGCGCGGCGTTTACCGCCACCGCCTGCCGGTACGCATCACCCATTGGTTGAACCTCATCGTCCTCGTGGTGATGCTCGGCAGCGGGCTGCAGATCTTCAACGCCCACCCGGCGCTGTACTGGGGCGAGCGCTCCGACCCGGAGCGGGCCTGGCTCGCCATGGCCGCAATCGTCGATCCCCACACCGGCGAGCGCCGCGGCATCACGCGCCTGTTCGGGCGCGAATACGACACCACCGGCGTGCTGGCCCTCTCCGACGGCACGCCGCGCGGCTTTCCTGCCTGGAGCACCATCCCCAGTGACCGCTGGCTGGCCATGGGGAGGCGCTGGCATTTCTTTTTCGCCTGGGTGTTGGTGCTCAACGGGCTGGCGTATCTCGCCTGGGGCTTCGCCAGCCGCCACGTCAGCCGCGACCTTTGGCTGCGCGGCGACGAGGCTCGCCATCTTCCCCGCACGCTGAAGAGCCATCTTTCCCTGCGCGCGCTGCGGGCGGACGCGGAGCAGGGCTACAACCCGCTGCAGAAGATTACCTACCTGGTGGTGATCTTCGTCATGCTGCCGCTCATGGTGCTCACCGGTCTCGCCATGTCGCCCTGGCTCGACGCCGCCTTCCCTGCCCTGATCACCACCTTCGACGGCCGCCAGTCGGCGCGCAGCATCCATTTCATCATCACCTTCGGCCTGGTGCTGTTCACCCTGGTGCACGTGCTCATGGTGTTCGCCGTGGGACCGCTGCGGGAGTTGCGCGCCATGATCACCGGCTGGTTCACACCACGGGAACAAGGCCATGACTGATCCCCGCTCCCAACGCCGGCGCACGCTCATGCGCCTGCTCGGGCTGGGCGCGCTGCTCGGCCTCACCGGCTGCGACCGTCTGTCGCAGACGCGCTGGTTTCCACGCCTGCTCGGCAGTGCGGAACGGGTGAATCGCGGACTTCATCACGCCCTCGCGGCGCGCGACAGCATGGCGAAGGAATTCACCGAGGCCGATCTGTCGCCCCGCTTCCCCAGCAACGGCACGCGCCAGCCCATCGATGCCGACTACCAGGCGCTGGCGGCGCGCGGGTTCGCAGACTGGCGGCTGCCCGTCAGTGGCCTGGTGGAAAACCCGCGCACGTACACGCTGGATGAATTGCGCGCGCTGCCTGCGCGCACCCAGATCACCCGTCACGACTGCGTGGAGGGCTGGAGCGCCATCGCCAAGTGGCGCGGCGCACGGCTCGCCGCGCTGCTCGACGAGGTGCGTCCGCTGCCCGAGGCACGCTACGTGGTGTTCTACTGCTTCGACACCATGGACCCGAGCGGCGACCGCTATTACGAGAGCATCGATTTCGAGGACGCCTATCATCCCCAGACCATCCTCGCCTACGAGTGGAACGATCGGCCGCTTCCCGTCCCCTACGGCGCGCCGCTGCGCCTGCGCGTCGAGCGCCAGCTCGGCTACAAGATGGCGAAATTCCTGCGCGGCATCGAACTGGTGGAAAGCTTCGAGGCCATCGAAGGCGGCAAGGGCGGCTATTGGGAAGACCGCGGCTACGAGTGGTACGCGGGGATCTGACCAGGTCGCTGGCGCCCGCTACGGAGAAACAGCCACACGCCCGCAAGTCCCGCGGCCACGAGACCGAGGTCCTGCGGAACGTCGAGCAGGAAAGCGGCCTGCGCCCCCACCACGCACCAGAGTACGGGGACCACGTAGACACTGCGCGGGTGCGGCGGCG
>JBFXES010000178.1:0-6161 GCA_050179875.1 Thiohalomonadaceae bacterium | reverse complement strand
CTCAAGCGCGCCCAGGGCGAGTTCAACGAAGACCTCAACCTGCGCCGCAACGAGGAGTTCGCGCGCATGCAGCGGGAGGCGGCCCAGCCATCGTGAACATCGCCCGGGAAGACAAGTTCGATCTGGTGCTCGAAGCCGGCGTCGTCTTCGCCAGCGACAAGGTGGACGTCACCGACAAAGTGATCGCACGGCTGCGTGAGGCCTACGGCAAGCAGCCGAACGGCAAGGCCGACGGAAAGAAATAGCCGTGGTGCAGTACTCCCTCGGTGAACTGGCGGAACGCACCGGCACGCGTGTGGTCGGCGACGACGCCTGCCTCATCGAGGGCGTGGGCACGCTCGCGGGCGCCGGTCCCGGCCGCATCACCTTCGTCACGAATCCGCGTTACCGGCGCCAGTTGGCGGACACGCGCGCTTCCGCGGTCATCCTGGCCGAGGAGGCCGTCGCGGACTGCCCGACCAACGCCTTGGTCTCGCGCAACCCGCATCTCACCTACGCCCGGGTGGCCGCGCTGTTTGTGCGCGATGCGGCCCAGGCGGCGGGCGTACACGCCACCGCCGTGGTCGATCCCGCGGCCAGCATCCATCCGCAGGCCAGTGTGGGCGCGCACGCGGTGATAGGGCCTGACGTGCACGTGGAAGCGGGCGCGGTGATCGGTCCGGGCTGCGTGCTGCTCGGGCGCAGCCGCGTGGGCGAGGGCGCGCGCCTGGTCGCCAACGTCACCGTGTATCCGGGCACGTCCATCGGCAAGCGCGCCCTGATCCATGCCTCGACAGTCATCGGCAGCGACGGCTTCGGCTTCGCCAACGATGCGGGGACCTGGATCAAGGTGCCCCAATTGGGCGGCGTGCACATCGGTGACGACGTGGAAATCGGTGCCTGCACCACGGTCGATCGCGGCGCCATCGAGGACACGGTGATCGAAGACGGCGTCAAGCTCGACAACCAGATCCAGGTGGCGCACAACGTGCGCATCGGCGCGCATACCGCCATTGCGGGCTGCGTGGGCATCGCCGGCAGCACCACCATCGGACGCCATTGCGCCATCGGCGGCGGCGTGGGCATCGTCGGCCACATCGAGATCGCCGATCGCGTGACCGTCACGGCCACGTCCTTCGTCTCGCAATCCATCAAGGCGCCGGGCGTGTATTCCTCGGGCGTGCCGCTGGAGCCCACGGATCATTGGCACCGCAACTTCGCCCGTTTCAAGCAGCTGGACGAAATGGCGCGCAGGCTCAAGAGCCTGGAAAAAGAATTGCAAGATCTCAAACAGAAGGGGTGAATCCTTGAACGCAATGGACATCCAGGGGGTGCTCGAGCACCTGCCGCACCGCTATCCGTTCCTGCTGATCGATCGGGTACTCGAATGCCAGCCCGGTGAGCGCCTGGTCGCCATCAAGAACGTGACCGTCAACGAGCCGTGTTTCACCGGCCATTTCCCCGAGCGCCCGGTGTTTCCCGGCGTGCTGATCATGGAAGCGCTGGCCCAGGCCACCGGCATCCTGGCCTTCAAGACCCAGGGCACCAAACCCGATGGTCGCTCGCTGTACTACTTCGCGGGCATCGACAACTGCCGTTTCAAGCAGCCGGTGCTGCCGGGCGACCAACTGCGCCTCGAAGTGGAGATCATCAAGGCCAAGCGCGGCATCTGGAAATTCAAGGCGGAAGCGAAGGTCGACGGCAAGCTGGTGGCCGAGGCCGAGCTGATGTGCGCCGAACAGGAGATCGCATGAGCATTCACCCGACGGCCATCGTCGATCCGAAGGCGAAGATCGCCGATGGCGTCACCATCGGCGCCTACAGCATCATCGGGCCCGATGTGGAGATCGGTGCCAACACCTCCGTTGGCCCGCACGTGGTCATTCAGGGACCGACGCGCATCGGACGCGACAACCGCATCTGCCAGTTCGCTTCCCTGGGCGAGGCGCCGCAGGACAAGAAATACCAGGGCGAACCCACGCGCCTGCAGATCGGCGATCGCAACGTGATCCGCGAGTTCGTCACCATGAACCGCGGCACCCCCACGGGCGGCGGCGTCACCCGCATCGGCAATGACGGCCTCTACATGGCTTACGTGCACGTGGCCCATGACTGCCAGATCGGCGACAAGGTGATCTTCTCCAACAACGCCTCGCTGGCCGGCCACGTGCACGTGGAAGACTGGGTCATCCTCTCCGGTTTCACCCTGGTGCACCAGTTCTGCTCCATCGGTGCTCACGCCTTCACCGGCATGGGCAGCGCCATTTCCAAGGACGTGCCGCCGTATTTGATGGTCTCGGGCAATCCGGCCGAGCCCCACGGCATCAACAAGGAAGGCCTCAAGCGCCGCGGCTTCTCCCCCGAACAGATCCGCAACCTGCGCAACGCCTACAAGGTGCTGTACCGCTCCGGATTGTCCCTGGAAGAGGCCAAGTCCGAACTGGCCAGGATGGCCGAAGGCTGTCCGGAACTGGTCCCCTTCGTCGGCTTCATGGACACCGCCAAGCGCAGCATCATCCGCTGAGAAAGATTGACCACGGAGGCCACGGAGAAGGTTAAAGTCCGCGAATGAACGCAATGAACGCAAATCTCTCGTTTGCGTTCTTGGCGTGTTTCTTCCTTTCGCGCGAGGTCACGTTGCGGAGCCGTGACATCCTTGAACCGCGCATTGTCACGTAGTCGCTGCGCGCCAACGTGACTTCTTCGTGGCGCGAAGCGCCTTCTTGAGCGAGCGCAGCGAGCGTTCTTCAGGTCCCGTATGCCGCGCCGCCGCAGTCCGAATCGGATGAGGCCCGCAGGGGGCGCGCCATGGATGGCGCGCCGTCCACCGACCCGAAGGGGCGGCGCGGCATCCGGGCGGCCTTTCCTTTGGTGACTTTTCTTTGGCCGCGCAAAGAAAAGTCACTCGTCGCAGGGGGGCGAAACCCCCGCCAAAACAATCTTCGCGCGAAGCGCCTCCTTCGAATACCGTGAGTCGTCACGTAGACGCGGCGCGCCAATGAGCACCCGAACGCCAGTGCTGGTCAAACCCGTCGCAGCCCGAGGCCACACCTGCAACCCCGTGGTTTCCCTTTCGCGTCAATAAGAAAACCTAATCCGCCCCCTCTGGCAGGCCGCCCCACGACTCCTATACTGGGTCTACGGAAGGCATTGATCATCATGCCCATGTGCGAGACGGAGTCTCTCCTCGTGGCGTTGGATGTCTCTGTCTTTTCCTCCCCCTGCGCTTAAATGCGCAATCCTGGCCCTGATCCCCAACAGGGCCTTTTTTTTTTCAGGCCCGCGCAGGCAAGAACGACTCTACTTTCGGCGGATCGATGCCGATATACTAGCGAAGCCCGCCTGTCGAGGAGTCAACATGAGCCTGTCGGCCCAGACCCGAAGCGACCCGGTATCCCGCTGGGTGACCTTCAAGCTTGAGAACGAAACCTACGGCATCGACGTGATGCAGGTGCGCGAGGTCCTGCGCTGCACGGAGATCTCGCCCGTGCCCGGCGCGCCAGATTACGTGCTCGGCATCATCAATCTGCGCGGCAACGTGGTTTCCATCATTGATACCCGGGGCCGTTTCGGCCTGCCGTACCGGGCGCCGGACGATGCCAGCCGCATCCTCATCCTCGAGGCCGGCGGCAGCAACGTGGTCGGGTTCCTGGTGGACAGCGTGCACGAAGTGCTGCAACTGCACGCCTCGGAAATGGAATCGGCGCCAGATACCGGCGCGGGCGATTCGGCGCGCTTCATCACCGGCCTTGCCAACCGCAAGGACGGCCTGCTGATCCTCGTGGACGCGAGCAAGCTGCTGTCCGACGAGGAACTGGCCGAGCTGTCGAGCCTCTAGCCGGAGGCGGGGGAATGAGTTCTGCCGCCCATGCGAGCAGCCGGGACAGGCTGGAACTGCTGCTGTTTCGCCTGAGCGGGCGGCAACGTTTTGCCATCAACGTGCTCAAGGTGAAGGAAGTCATTCCCGCGCCGCGCCTGACGCGCGTGCCCCATGCCCACCCGGCCGTGCGCGGCATGGCCCATTTGCGCGGCGAGCCGCTCACGGTCATCGACCTGGGGCCGGCCGTCGGCCGTTCGGGGGTGGGGGACGGGGAGGGCGGCTCGGTGATCATCACGGAATTCAACCGCTCCATGCAGGGTTTTCTGGTGAACGCGGTGGACCGCATCGCCGTGTGCGACTGGAAGGCCGTGCTGCCGCCGCCGGCGGGCACCGGCGCGAACAACTACATCACGGGCGTCACCTCCATCGACGGCGAGCTCGTCCAGGTGCTGGACGTGGAGCGCATCCTGGCCGAGACGGTGGCCATGGAAGTGGACGATGCCGTCTACGAAGAACTGCGCCCCCTGGTGCAGGGTCATACCATCCTGGTGGTGGACGATTCGTCCATGGCCCGCCACCAGACCGCGCAGACGCTGGACGCCCTCGGCGCCGAGTACATCATGGCGCGTGACGGCCGCGAGGCCTTGCAGGCGCTGCGCGCCCGCCATGACCAGGAGCAGGGCGTGGACATGATCATCTCGGACATCGAGATGCCCGAGATGGACGGCTACACGCTGACGCGCGAAATCCGCGCCGACGCGCGGTTCGGCAAGTCCTACGTGCTGCTGCACACCTCGCTCAATGGCGCGATCAATGCGGAACTGGCGCACAAGGCCGGGGCCGATGACGTCCTCACCAAATTCGTTCCTGCGGACCTGGCCAAGGCCATCGCCAAGGGCCTGGGCCGCTGACCGGATCCTGACCATGCACAAGTCCACCCTCGCCCTCGTGGCCGTTTTCGCCATGGTCGCCGCCGCCTGCGGCCGGCCCCCGGCGGAGCAGGTGTACGAGGATCGCTTCTACGTGTTCGGCACCCTGGCCGACATCACCATCCACGGCGTGCCCGAGGAGCAGGCGCGCCGGGGCGTGGCTGCCATCACCCAGGATTTCCAGACCTGGCACCGCGAGTGGCACGCCTGGGAACCGGGCCCGCTCACGGAACTGAACGATGCCATCGCCGCGGGCCGGCCGGTGACCGTGCCTGCTTCGCTGCAGCCGCTGATCCTCAAGTCGCAGGAGGTCTTCCAGCAAAGCGAAAGGTTGTTCAACCCGGCCATCGGCAGGCTGCTGCGGCTGTGGGGATTCCAGTCCAGCGAACGGCCGAGCGGACCGCCGCCCGCCGGCGAGGCCATCGCGGAACTGGTGAGGCAGGCGCCCGCCATGTCCGACCTGCGTCTGGCCGACGGCATCCTGACCTCGGCCAATCCGGCGGTACAACTGGATTTCGGGGGCATCGCGAAAGGCTATGCGGTGGATCTCGCGCTGCAAAAGCTGCGCACCCTGGGCATACGCGATGCCATCGTGAACGCGGGCGGCGGCCTTGGCGTCATCGGCAGCCGGGGCGACCGACCCTGGCGGGTCGGCATCCGTCACCCGCAAGGCGCGGGCGTGCTGGCCTCGGTGGAAGTGCGCGACGGCGAGAGCGTGCACACCTCGGGCAACTACGAGCGCTTCAGGCAGCACGAGAACCTGCGCTATGCGCACATCCTCGACCCGCGCACGGGCTGGCCCGTGGAAGGCATCACTTCCGCGACGGTGATCCACACGGACGGCACGGTGGCCGATGCCGCCGCCACCGTGCTGGTCATTGCCGGACCGGAACAGTGGCATCGTCTGGCCCGGCGCATGGGCATCAAGTACGCCATGCTGGTGGACGAAGCGGGTACGGTTTACATGAACCAAGCCATGGCGGACCGCGTGCAATTCACCGGCGAGCCGCCGAAGAACATCGTCATTTCACCGCCGCTGTGAGCGGCGCCGGCACGGCCGGCGCCGTTGCGGTCCGTGTCACTGCAGGGCGGACGAACCCATTGTGCCGCCGCCGCGGCTGTGCAGGATCTCCGTCACCCGCGCCTTGCGCCAGGCGCAGGCCTGGCGAAAGGCCTCGCGCTTGCCGAGCCGGTTCACCGAGAAGTACTTGTGTTTCTGTGGCCCGCCCTTGGTCGGGCACCAGGAGGCCACGTAGGCGCGCGTCACGGAGTCGCCGCGCTGTTTTTCCACGTAGTGCACCCCCACCATGCCGGAGGTGTTGCGCTTGCATGAAGTGAACACGCGGCGCGGCGATTCGGCGCTGTCGCCGAACAGCTTCTGGCGGATTTCGTCGCGGTATTCGCGCGCGGCATCCATGGCGCGGCGCTTGCCG
>JBFXES010000177.1:0-6172 GCA_050179875.1 Thiohalomonadaceae bacterium | reverse complement strand
GGGGCACGATGGGAAACACCTGGTCGATGCCCCACACGTCCGGCACGGACTGGAACACGGAAAAATTGAGGAAATACTTGTCCGCGAGCTTGTCGTTCAGCTCGTCCAGCACCTCGCGATGGGCGCGCACCTGAGGGTCGAGCAGGTCGCGCACACGCCGGCACACGGCGGAGTACAGGCGCTCGGCGCGGGCGCGCTGCTCCAGGGACAGCAGGCCGTGGGTGTACATGGCCTGGGCCTCGCCTACGGCATGCACGGCATCGTGGTAGACCTCGATGGCCGAACGCGCAGGCAGGGCCTGCAAGGCGGCCCACAGGTCGTGCAGCACGGCGGGTTCGTCCTCGCCCGGCGCCTCCGCCGCCGCGCCGTCCGGCGCGTATTCCACGTCGGTGACGTTGGCCACCAGCACGGCGTGATGGGCGGTGAGGGCGCGGCCCGACTCGCTGATGATGTCGGGGCAGGGCAGACCCTGGTCGGCGCACACCTCGGACAGGATGTGCACCACGTTGTGGGCGTACTCGCCCACGGTGTAGTTCATGGAGCACTCGCTGCGCGAGCGGCTGCCCTCGTAGTCCACGCCCAGGCCCCCGCCCACGTCCACCACCTGGATGGCCACGCCCATGGCGTGCATCTCCGAGTAGAAGCGCGCGGCCTCGCGGATGCCGGCCTGGATGTCGCGGATGTTGGCGATCTGGGAACCGAGGTGGAAGTGGAGCAGTTGCAGGGTTTCGAGCCGCCCGGCCTCGCGCAGGCGCGCGACCACCGCGAGCACCTGGGTGGCGGACAGGCCGAACTTGGATTTCTCGCCGCCGGTGTTCTGCCATTTGCCGGCGCCGATGGACGCGAGCCGCACGCGCACGCCGAGCAGGGGCGACACGCCCAGGCGGGCCGACTCCTCCAGGATCAGGTCCAGCTCGGACATCTTCTCCACCACGATGTACACGCGGTGGCCGAGACGCCGGCCGATGAGGGCGAGGCGGATGTACTCGCGGTCCTTGTAGCCGTTGCACACCACCACGCCATTGGGCTTGGAGAGCGCCAATACGGCCATGAGCTCGGGCTTGCTGCCCGCCTCCAGGCCCACACGGTCGTCGCCGTGGGCGAGGATCTGTTCCACCACCGAGCGCTGCTGATTCACCTTGATGGGATACACCGCCGTGTAGCGGCCCTGGTAGCCGTCCGCGGCCATGGCCGAGGTGAAGGCGTTCACCAGGGTGTCCACGCGGTCGCGCAGGATGTCGGCGAAACGCACCAGCACCGGCAGGCTGAGGCCCTGCGCGCGCGCCGCATTGGCCACGTCCACCAGCGCGATCTCCGGGCCGCTCGCGTCCCGCCGCGGGCGCGCCACCAGTTCGCCGCGGTCGTTCACGTCGAAATACCCCTCGCTCCACCCGCGGATGCCGTACGTGGCGCGGGCGCGATCGAGGGTCCAGGGTTTGTTGGCAGCGCTCATTTCTGTCTCTGCAATGGCAAAGGGGGCGGCGGAACCGTATTATCGCACGCCACAATCCCCCCTGGCCCCAAGTGACGGAGTGGTTTCATGACAATCCAGGTTGACGGCTGGTTCACCGAAGAATGGCCCGGCGAGAAATCCGCCATCTCCCTCAAGCTCGTGCGCAAGCTGCACGAGGAAAAGTCGCGCTTCCAGCGCATCGAGGTGTTCGAGACCGAGACCTTCGGCAAGCTGCTCACCCTCGACGGCCTGGTGATGGTCACCGACCGTGACAACTTCATCTACCACGAGATGATCAGCCACCCGGCCCTGTTCACCCACAAGAACCCCGAGCGCGTGCTCATCGTGGGCGGCGGCGACTGCGGCACCCTGCGCGAGGTGCTCAAGCATCCGGGCGTGAAGCAGGTGCACATGGTGGAAATCGACGAGCGCGTCACCCGCGTGTCCGAGATGTTCTACCCCGACCTCACCGAATCCAACGGCGACCCGCGCGCCCAGTTCTTCTTCGAGGACGGCATCCGCTGGGTGGAATCGGCGGCGAGCGGCAGCTACGACGTGATCATCGTGGACGGCTCCGATCCGGAAGGCCCGGCCGCGGTGCTGTTCTCGGAAGACTTCTTCCGCCACTGCCACCGCGTGCTCTCGCCCTCGGGCGTGATGGTGGGCCAGTCCGAATCGCCCCTGTTCCACCTGGAACTCATTAAGCACTACCACGCCACCGCCCGCACCGTGGGCTTCCAGGACGTGGCCAGCCTGCATTTCCAGCAGTGCACCTATCCGTCGGGCTGGTGGACCGTCACCGTCGCCACCAAGGACAAGGCCGTGAGCGACTTCCGCGAACAGGACGCCGCCAACCGCCCCTTCAAGACCCGCTACTACACCCCGGCGATCCACCGCGCCGCCATGGCCCAGCCGGCGTTCGTGGAAGAAGCGCTGAAATAAACAGCCTCCCCTGTAGGCGCGGGCTCAGCCCGCGATTGCCGCGGTAAGAAACAATCGCGGCCTGAGGCCGCTCCTACAGGTCTTCCTTTCCACCAGTGTGTGGGGTGTGGGAGCGAGTTTATGCCCGAAGGGTGCTTCCGCTCGCGATTCAATCCCGGCCTCGACGCGAACTCCCCCCCGACATCACCCGCTTTCCCCCGTAGGTCACGTTGGCGCGTAGCGCCTACGTGACAGGCTCGGCCAGAAGACGCCGCTACAGCTAGTCCCCCAGTCGCAGCAACCGAGACCCTGACACCCTCTAACGCCCCCACCACCCCAGCATCACAGCGACGCTCCCCTTCCACCCTCCTTGCCCCCGCGCTACCATCGACCCGTCTCAGGCGGCCGGACGCCCGGTGAAGTCGAACCCGGGCGCGGGCGGAATACAACACCCTCACGGGAAACAAGCCCGCCGCACCTGACAAAGGAACGAAGTGCTCGCGACGCCACACGGAGTGGTTCGCAGGCACACGGAACGCACTGTCAGGAGAATGAACATGGAAAGACACCGTGCAATCACGGACCGGCTCGACCTGATCGCCGGACACATGCGACTGCTTGCCGACTTGATGTTGGCCGGGCCCGACCTCCAGGACGTGGACCGCGGCGCCTTCGCCCAAGTGCTGCACGACCTCGCCGTCCGCCTCGAAACGGCCACCGAGGAACTGCAAA
The DNA here is from genome assembly GCA_050179875.1 of Thiohalomonadaceae bacterium. Taxonomy (GTDB): domain Bacteria; phylum Pseudomonadota; class Gammaproteobacteria; order Thiohalomonadales; family Thiohalomonadaceae; genus JALOAT01. Next base: position 3,066 of record JBFXES010000177.1, on the reverse strand, counting down.
ACGCAGGCGCCCGCCATGCCATGGAACAGGAGGCCCCGTGATGGAACACAGCTACGAGGACACCCGCGGCCCCTCGCCCTGGTACAAGATGAAGACCCGCCCCAAGCACCTCCCATCCCACAAACAGGCCGAACTGCGCCGCATCGTCGAAACCATCCGCGCCCACCAGGACGTGGAAATGATCATCCTCTTCGGCTCCCACGCCCGCGGCGACTGGGTGGAAGACGAATACGAAGAGGACCACATCACCTACGGCTACCACTCCGACTACGACATCCTCATCATCACCGCCGACAAGGACCGCGAGCGCGACGTCAACCACGACGAGAAACTGAAGGCCGCCTTGCAGCCGGAGGGTAAAGGGACCCGCGTCAACTTCATCGTGCATACGATTCAGCATGTGAATCAGATGCTGGCGGAGCGGCGGTTCTTTTTCATGGACATCCTGAAGGAGGGGTTTTTGCTTTGGGATTCGGGGAGGTATTCGTTGGCGCGGCCGCCGAAGGAGTTGCCGCCGGAGGTGATGTTGAGGCATGCGGAGGAGTATTTTGCGGAGTGGATGGAGAGTGGGGATGGGTTCTTTGATAATGCGCGTTACGCGCAATCGAAAGAACAGAACAAGATTGCGGCTTTCTTGCTCCATCAAACCGCCGAGCGCTACATCACATGCCTCCTGCTCGTGCACACGGGCTACAAGCCAAAAGAGCATGACTTGGACAAGCTTCTTGCTCAGGCGGCTGGATTCGATCCGAGATTCACGACCGTTTTCCCGAGAAACACAAGCGAGGAGGAACACATCTTCGACCTCCTGCGCCGCGCTTATGTGGACGCCCGCTACAGCAAGAATTACCGCATCACCGAAGCAGAAATCAGTTCAATACATAGCCGCATAGACGAATTGAGGGTGGCGGTGGACGATGTCTGTAGGCGACGAATCGGAAAGCTAACCGCGCAGATTGATCCAAGTGAAAGGCCATGAGCCGCGGAACGCGTGTTGAGAAGGGGCAAAGGAATGAGAATTGAATCAGTACGGATCGAGAATTTTCGGGGCTTCAAGGACGAGACTGTTGATTTTGAAAATTACACTTGTCTTGTCGGACCAAATGGGGCTGGCAAGTCGACAATTCTGACTGCTCTCAATGTGTTTTTTCGGCAGTACAGAGACTCAAAAACGGACCTCAGTAAATTGTCGGTGGATGATTTTCATCATCGCGACGTTAGTCGACCGATAAAGATAACCGTCACGTTCAAGGATATCTCTTCAAGCGCAGCGAATGATTTATCCGACTACGTGCGACAGGACAGGCTAATTGTCTCCTGCGTGGCGACATATGACCCATCTGTTGGGAGGGCTGACGTTAAGCAGTACGGAAATCGCTTGGGCATCGAGGATTTCCGCAGGTACTTCGAACAAGATAAGGCAGGTGCCAGCGCGTCTGAACTCAGGGAGTTGTTTGCTTCCATGAAAAGCAAATACCCTGCGATATCCGAAGCAAGAACAAAAGCGGATATGGCGGCAGCACTGCGCGAGTTCGAGGCCAATCACCCCGAGCTCTGCTCAATAATACCGAGCGAGGACCAATTCTACGGTGCTTCAAAGGGTACGAATCGGCTAGCACCTCATGTGCAATGGGTATTTGTGGCTGCATCCAAGGATATCGTGCAGGAGGGCGAAGAAACCAAAAACTCTGCATTGGGGCAGCTGCTGGCGCGAACGATCCGTTCGCGCGTCAATTTCGCCGAAAAGCTTGAGCGTATCCGCGCAAGCATGCGTGCTGAATACCAGAAGATACTCGAAACTGAGCAAGGTGTCTTGGACAATTTGTCGTTGTCCCTACAGCTCAAGTTGCGCGACTGGGCTCATCCAGAGGCAACGGCACAAGTCCGCTGGAAACAGGACCCTGACAATTCGGTTCAAGTTGATGAGCCCTCAGCACATATTTGGCTTGGTGAAAGAGGGTTTGAAGGAGAGCTAGCACGGTTTGGTCATGGAATGCAGCGGTCCTACATGCTGACCCTCCTCCAGGAGCTTGCTGGCACCGATAGCGAAAATGCCCCGACGCTAATTATGGCTATCGAGGAACCAGAGCTTTATCAACATCCCCCACAGGCCAGGTACCTTGGAGAGGTACTCCAGCAGTTGACGGAGAAAGGAGCACAGGTACTGGTGTGCTCGCATAGCCCGTTCTTTGTTCCCGGCGACAATTTCGAGGCTGTTCGCGTCGTACGAGAACGTGGCAATCCGCGTGCATCTTATGTCGCCAGATTAACGTACGACAAATTAGCTTCGACTCTTAAGGTAGCGGGTCAGCAGTACCTCAAGGAGAACGGGATGGTGGCGAAGCTATATCCCACCCTCAACCCAAGCACAAGCGAAATGTTCTTCTGCAAGGTGCTCATTCTTACCGAAGGACATGAAGACATCGCCTATATCGCTTCTGTCCTCGAACTAACCGATAGCATGGGCCAATTCCGAAAACACGGGTGCCATATAGTGGCAGTAGGTGGAAAGAGTGAGTTGATCAAACCAATCGCGATGGCGAGATTGCTTAAGATTCCTGTCTTCGTTGTTGCCGATGCGGACACCAACAAGGACAAGCCAGACGAGATTGCGCGTCACAAGAAGGACAACAAAGCGATACTTTCGCTGCTAGGCTATGGCACTGATGATGCATGGCCAACGAGCACGATATGGAAGGACGATTTGGTGATCTGGAAAACGAACCTTACTGATGAAGTGGCGGCGGAGCTCGGGCAAGAGTGGAGTAAACATTTCGACGTCGCCAGGGCCCAATACGATAATGCCCCTGGTCTCACGAAAAATCCTCTCGCCATTGCGTGTGCCCTGGAATCTGCGTGGAAAGCGAATGTCCGATCTGAATTACTAAATGAGTTGGCCGACCGACTTCTCGCCTTCGCAAGAGGCGCAACGGCCCCAAGCGAGACCTGATAACCATATAGCCGCCTCCTCACTCGGACGATATCGTTGACGGTGCCTAACCAGAAAACGAGCGCCGAATGAGGAGGCGAGCCATGACACTGTATTGCGGAATTGACCTGCATTCA
>JBFXES010000176.1:0-6225 GCA_050179875.1 Thiohalomonadaceae bacterium | reverse complement strand
ATCGGCGTCTCGCCGACAGCGTGTTCACACGCTCCAGCGAAGGCATCGTGATCGCCGACGCGCAGGGCCACGTGCTGCAGGTCAATCCCGCCTTCCAGCAACTCACCGGCATGAAGACGGCCGATCTGCGCGGACAAAGCCTCGCGGCCATCGGCGCGCGAACCGCCGACGGCGACGATCTCGCGATGGTCATGGACGCCCTCGCGCGCGAGGGGCGGTGGGAAGGCGAGATCTGGCATCAGCGCGCCGGCGGGCGCGTGAATCCCCTCTGGCTCAGTGCCGCCGCCGTGCTGGACACGACGGGCAACGTGGAACACTACACGGCCATTTTCATCGACCTGGGCGCGCTCAAGGATGCGGAGAAACGCATCCATCACCTCGCCTATTTCGACAGCCTCACCAACCTGCCCAACCGCATGCTGTTCCAGGACCGCCTGCACCAGGCCCTCACCCAGGCCCAGCGCCACGGCGAACTGGTCGGCGTGCTGCTCATCGACCTGGACCGCTTCAAGGTCATCAACGACACCAAGGGCCACGCCTTCGGCGATCTGCTGCTCAGGCACGTGGCGCAGCGCCTGCGCGGCGCCTTGCGCGAGGAAGACACGGTGGCGCGCCTCGGCGGCGACGAATTCGCCGTCATCGTGCCCGGCCTGCGCGATGCCGAGGACGCGACCCTGGTGGCGCAGAAGGTGCTGGGGTTGTTCGGCCCCGCCTTCGCCATCGATGGCGAGGAGTTCTACACCGCCGCCAGCATCGGCCTGAGCCTGTTCCCCGTCGATGCGCGCGAGGCCGAGATGCTGATCGCCAACGCCGACGCCGCGCTGTTCCGCGCCAAGGAGCACGGCCGCAGCGTGTACCGCTTCTTCACGCCCGACATGAACGACCGCGTGGCCGAGGTCATGGAGATCGAGCACGGTCTGCGCCAAGCCATCGAGCGCAACGAACTCACCCTCTGCTATCAGCCGCAATTCGATTTGCGCAGCGGCGCCCCGGTGGGCGTGGAGGCGTTGCTGCGCTGGAAGAGTCGCCGTCTCGGCCACGTGCCGCCGGCGTTGTTCATCCCGGTGGCCGAGGAGTGCGGGCTCATCGGCGTCATCGGCGAATGGATGCTGCGCGAGGCCTGCCGTCAGGCCAGCGACTGGCGCCGCCGCGGCCTCGCCCCCGTGCGCATGGCGGTGAACCTTTCCGCACGCCAGTTCTCCGACCCGCGCCTGCTCGCCCAGATCGAGCACGCCCTGGCCGCGAGCGACCTCGACCCCGAGGCGCTGGAAGTGGAGATCACCGAGAGTGTGGTGATGACGGACCTGGATCGCAGCATCGCCACCCTGATGCGCCTCAACGAACTGGGCGTGCGCATCGCCGTGGACGACTTCGGCACCGGTTATTCGTCGCTCAGTTACCTGAAGCGCTTCCCGCTGCACGCCCTCAAGATCGATCGCAGCTTCATCCGTGACGTGATGGAGGATGCGGACGACGCCGCCATTACCGGCGCCATCATCCACATGGGCCACAGCCTAGGCCTGACCGTAATCGCCGAGGGCGTGGAAAATCCCGGGCACGAATCCTTCCTGCGCGCGCACGACTGCGATCTCGCGCAAGGCTATTTCTACGGACGCGCCGTTTCAGCCTGCGAGGTGGAAAAGCTGTTGTCGCGGCGCGCCCTGCCCGCGGCCGTCTGCTGAACGCCCCCGGCATCAGAACATGGTGTTGGCGTTCGCCGCCTCGCGCGGCACCGGCTGGATGACGTCCCAGTGCTCGACGATCTTTCCCGCCTCGTCCAGCCGGAAGATGTCCATGCTTGCCCACAGCGGCGACGGGTCGCCGAGCCATTCCTGGCGGCAGTGCACCACCACCAGATCGCCTTCCGCCACCGTGCGCACGAACTCCAGGCGCTTGTCCGGATACTTGCGGGCCAGGCGCTCGAAATAGTCGATGAAGGCCTGCTTGCCGTCCGGGACACTGGGATTGTGCTGGATATAGCGATCGCCCACGTAGCGGCGCACGGCCTCGGCCGGCGCGCCCTCGAAGGCCATTCGATAAAACGCCTGCACCGTCTGCTTGTTGCGCTCCAACCGTTCGTCGCTCATGGCGTTTCCTTCCCTGTGCATGGCGCGGATGCATGAACCCGTCTGAACATCGCCCCCGACAATGATAGGATGGCGGCATTCGGCCACGGGGGCGCATTGCATGGCGGCGTTTCTTGAACTCGTTTCCGAGACCGGCACGGAACGCGTGCCCTGCGGCGCCGCGCTGACCCTGGGTCGCGACCGCAACAATGCGGTGGTGCTGGGCGACCGCCTGGTGTCCCGGAACCACGCCATGGTGCGCAGGCTGGGCGAGGCGGACTACTACCTCATCGACAGCGGCAGTTCCAACGGCACGTGGGTCAACGGACGGCGCGTAAGCGCCCCGGTGCAGTTGCACGACGGCGATCGCATCCGGCTGGGCGCCGTGGAGGTCGTGTTCCGCCAGGAGGCCCGCGAGGCCGCGCCGAGCGACACCTTGTCCATGGCGGCGACCGTGGTGCTGCCGCGCCCGCTCATCCGCGAGGTCACCCTGCTGGTCGCCGACATGCGCGGCTTCACCACCCTGTCGGAGGAACTGTCCATCCAGCAGCTCACCCTGGTGATGAACCGCTGGTTCCATGACGTCAGCGGCATCATCGCCGAACAGCGCGGCACCCTGGACAAGTTCATCGGCGACTGCGTGTTCGCGCGCTGGGAAAGCGCATGCCCGGCGGACGACGTGATCGATGCGCTCGTCACCGCCTGCCGCATCGCGCGCGCCACGGCGGCCATGAACGCCGGTCTCCCCGCACTCCCGGCCGCCCTGCGCATCGGCGTCGGCATCAATACCGGCTTCGCCTCGGTGGGTGTCGGCAACGTGAACACCGCGCTCGGGGATGCGGTGAACACGGCCTTCCGGCTGGAGAGCGCGAGCAAGGCGCTGGAAACCGACATCGTGCTCGGGGAGAAGTCCCATGCCTGCCTGCCGCAGGGACTCGGGATGCCGGCGCCGCGGCGGATCCGCGTCAAGGGCAAGCGTGAGCCCGTGAATGTGGTGACGCTGACTCCAGGAAGCCGAGGCCCTGCTGGCGCGCCTGCGGCGCTGACCGCACTCTCATTCCCTTGCGCGCAGTGAATCCGGCGCCCGGCGGCTTTCCCGCAACCACGGGCCCAGTTGCTCGGCGGGAAGCGGCGGCTGGCACAAGAAACCCTGATACTCATCTTCGACGGCGAGCGCCTGCCCGTTATGCCCCGGGGCGCGCAGGAAATCCAGTTGCTCGCCGGTACTCACGCCGGTGGCGGTGACGGCGACGTCGAGCGAGTGCGCCAGGGCGATGATGGCGCGAACCATGGCGCCGTCATCGGCATCGGTGGTCACGTGCGCCACCATGGCGGGATCGATCTTGAGCCTGTCCACGGGAAAGCGCTTGAGGGAGCGGAGCGAGGTGTAGCCGGCGCCGAAACGGTCGACGGCCAATTGCACGCCCAGATCCTTCAGCTCGCGCAGCCACTCCACGGAGTCGTCATCGCGGCTCATGAGCCAACCCTCGGCGATCTCCAGCACCAGGTAGTGCGGATCGAATTCGGTCTCGGCCAGGATGCGGCCAACCTCCTGCACGCTGTCGCCGTGGCCGATCCACTTGCCCGACAGGTTGACGGCGACGCGCAGCTTCAGTCCCTGACGATGCCACTCCCTGCCCTGCGCGCAGGCGGTGCGCAGCGCCCACTGGTCCATGGCGCCAATGAGCCCCGTCTGCTCGGCGATGGGCAGGAAGCGCTCGGGCAACAGCACGCCCTTGTCCGGATGACGCCAGCGCATGAGTCCCTCCACGCCGAACACCCGTCCACTCCCGGCTTCCGCCACGGGCTGGTAATGCAGCACCAGTTCGGCGCGCTCCAGCGCCTGGCGCAGCCCGGCCTCGAGGGCGAGGCGTTCATGGGTGATGGTGGTGAGGTCCTCGGTGTAGAACTGGTAGTTGTTGCGCCCCTGCTCCTTGACGCGGTACATGGCCGCATCGGCCTTTTTCAGCAGGGTTTCCAGGTCGCGCCCGTGTTCCGGGTAGATGCTGATGCCCACGCTGGCCCCCACGGTAATTTCCTGGCCATCCAGGTGGAACGGCCGGTGCAGGGAGTCGACGAGTTTCTGCGCTACTCGACCTGCGTCGGCGGCGTCCTGCAGCGGTTCGAGCAGCACGGTGAATTCGTCGCCACCCATGCGCGCTACGGTATCTTCGCTGCGCACGCAGGCCTCCATGCGCGCGGCGGCCTCCACCAGCAGGCGATCGCCGACCTCGTGACCGAAGGTGTCGTTGACCTGCTTGAACCGATCCAGGTCGGCGAACAGGATGCCGACGCGGTTGCCGTCGCGCACCGCGCGATCCAGCGCATGGGTCGCGCGCGCATGGAACAGCAGGCGGTTGGGCCTGCCCGTGAGCGGGTCATGGTGGGCGAGCCGATCGAGCCGCTCCTCCGAGGCCTTGATGGGCGTGATGTCCGTGAGCACGGCGATGTAATGGGTCACCTTGCCCGTGGAATCGCGCAGGGCGCTGATGTGCTCCCATGCCGGGAAGGTCTCGCCTGACTTGCGGCGGTGACGGATCTCGCCCTGCCAGCTGCCCTCTGTCCGGAGCTGTTGCCGCAGCACGCGCGTGAACTGGCCGTCACCGGTGGACGCGACGGTTGCGTCGGCGAGGCTGCCCACCAGGTCCGCTTCGGTAAAGCCGGTGATGCGCCTGAAGGCCGGGTTGACTGCCACCACGCGAAACTCCGCGTCGGTGATGATCACGCCTTCGGCGGAGGTCTCGTAGACCGCGGCGGCCTGGCGCAGCCGCGCTTCGTCGCGCCGCCGCTGCGTCACGTCTTCGCCGGAGATGAGCGCACCGGAGACGCGGCCTTGCCCATCCATGAGCGGCGCCGTGCGCCAGGCGACCAGGCGCTCCTCACCATTGCGCGTGACCAGCGTCCCCTCGTGGAAGTCCCCTTGCCCCGCCGTGCCGTCCAGGATCCTCCCGAAAGCGGTGCGCGCCGCCACCTGTTCGGTGGCCGGCAGCATGGCGAACCAGTCGCGTCCCAGCACCTCCTGTTCGCTCCAGCCCGTCACCGATGCCGCCTTGCGGTTGAAGCTGAGCACGCGACCCTCGCGATCCAGCGCCACCAGCATCACCTCGGCCACGTTGAGGTAGTCGCGCACGCGATCCCGCTCCTCCGCGAGCAACTCGGCGGCCCGGTGGCGCGCGGTGACGTCCCTCGCCACGTGCACCATGCCTACCACGCGGCTGGACCAATAGAACGGGGTCAGCGCGATCTCGCGCCACTGGCCACGTTCGGGATAAAACAGTTCCAGGCCCTGCGACGGCCTGGCCGCGGCGATCGCCTCGCAGACCGGACACCTGTCCCTTGCCAGGCCCTGCGGATGCAGGAGCGTGTGGGCCGGCCGGCCCACCGGTTCGAGCTCACCGCTGTCGCGGCGCAGGGCACTGTTGGCCTGGCGTATGGTGCCGGCGCGGTCCACCAGCGCGGTCGGTTCGGCAAACGCATCGTAGGTGCCTGCATGGCGCCCGAGGATCTGAAAGGGATTGCGCAGGGTGAACTGCACCAGGGCCAGGTAGATGAGCCAATAGGACCAGAACTTGAACAAATGGCCCACGGCCATGGCGACGCTGACGATCTCCACGTACTGCGTGAAGGCGAACTCGGCGATGACGGTCAGGCCCACCGCTGCCAGGATCAGCCGGTTCACCTTCGCATCCATGCGATCCCGCCGGCGCCAGAGCATCGCCGACGCCAGCAGCAGGATCAGCACCACCGTGTATTCCGCGTACACCTTGAACGGGGTGAGTCCCACGTCCTGCACGTAGGCCGTGGGAAACAGGCCGAAGTAGATGAGCGCGCACACGCCCAGGAACACGGCTCCACCCGCGGCCAGGACAGCGCTCGGCTCCATGTGCTTGCGCACGGCGAAACTTGCCGTCAACAACAACGTCGCCTCGAACAGCCGGCCGGCCACCCAGAGCTGCGTGGCGGTGTTGGCGCCCGTGATGGGGAGCACCCCCATGCCTTCGTATACCAGGGTGTGGATGAGATCGAACCCGGCCACCCAGAGATAGCCGCAACCCAGATACAACAGGAAGCTGCTGCGCGTGAACGGGTAAGTGTTCCAGGCCACCGCGAATACCGTCACCGCGACGCCGACGGCAAACAGCTCCGCCAGGCTGTGAAA
>JBFXES010000175.1:0-6305 GCA_050179875.1 Thiohalomonadaceae bacterium | reverse complement strand
GGGCGGCGCGGCGGCCTGGAGGGGAGCGGCTGCGAGCAACAGCGCAAGGGCGAGCAGTCGTGTCATGGGTGTTTCCATGCGGGCATTCTAGCCCGCGGCTGAATGCAGCGAAAAAGCCTTGACCACAGAGGCCGTGCCAAGCGCCGGGAAAATCTTGCGGATGAAGCCGTACCTCCGCTTGGCAGGCACCCAACGCCCATCGCGGCCTGAGGCCGCTCCTACGGGGAGAAACATAATTTCTTCTCCGTGGCCTCCGTGGTTGATCTTCTTTTCTACTTCCCCCGGCGCGGAAAGCCGATGCTGGTATACTCGCCGCCGCTTCGCCGAGACCGGGTTCATGAATCTTCCTTCGCCTCCAACCACTTCCGTCGCGCGCTGGGTGCTGCCACTGCTGCTGGCCGGGCTGCTGGCGAACCTCACGGCCTGGCTCACCCTCGGCATCCTGCCCGACGAGGCCTATTACTGGGTGTGGTCGGAGCGCCTGCAGGCGGGGTATTTCGATCACGCCCCGCTCATCGCCTGGCTGATCCGGCCCTTCACCGCCCTGTTCGGCGACAACGCCCTGGCCATACGCCTGCCCGGCGTGCTCGGCTGGTTCGTGGGCGTGGGCCTGGCCTTCGACCTGGCGCGCCGGCTCTATGGACGTACGGCCGGCTGGCTGGCGGTCCTGGCCTGGGCGACCTTGCCCATCGTGCAGGTGGGGTTCCACATCAACACCCCCGACACGCCCCTGGTGCTGTTCGCCTGGCTCACCTTCTACTTCGCCGTGCGGGCGCTCACCGAGGGACGTGAAACCTGGTGGCTGGCGGCAGGCGCGAGCGCGGGCCTGTGCATGCTGGGCAAGTACCCCGGACTGCTGGTGCCCGTGGCCGTGCTGGGCGGCCTGGCGTTCAGCGCCGAGGGGCGCCGCCGCCTGGCCACACGCTGGCCCTGGCTGGGTGCGCTGCTCGCGACCCTGGTCGTCTCGCCCATGGTGATCTGGAACGCCCAGCATGACTGGATCTCCTTCGCCTTCCAGTTCGGTCACGGGGTGCAGTCCAGGGTGGACGCCCCGCTGGCCATGGCCGGCCAGTTCCTCGCCGGGCAACTGGCGGTGGCGCTGCCCTGGACCTGGTTTGCCATGGCCTTCGCGGCCCTGCCCACGCGCGCCCACCGCGCCGTCGGTCCGGCCTTCTGGGTGCTGGCGGCCGGCTTCTGGCTGCCGCTGGTGGTGTTCGGCCTGGCGGGCCTCACCGCCAAGAGCCACCCCAATTGGCCGGTGAGTGCTTACGTACCCGGCGTGGTGCTGCTGGCAGGCTTTCTGGCGCGCTGGAGCGAACGGCGCGCGGTGATGGCGGCGATCATCGGCTCGGTGCTGTTCTCCTACTTGCTGGTGAACCTCATCCGCTTCCCCCACTGGGTCGCCGCCCTTGGCGTGCCCTTGCCGCCCCAGCGCACCCAGTTGAGCCAGGCCTATGGCTGGGATCAAGTGGGCGAGGCGGTGAAGGCGCGGCTCGCCGGCCGCGCGGACTGCCTGGTGGTGGGCGACCGGCTGCAAGGGACCGCCATGCTGGCGCTGCTCATCGGCGGTGCCCGGCGCGTGGTGGTTTCCAACAACACCCGCCTCAACCAGTTCCACCTGTGGCAGCGCGAGGATCCGCCGCCCACGGAGCGGCTCTGCCTGTACGTGGCCCAGTTCGAGGACGACGACGTCCCGCCCGAAAACCTGAACCTGCCGGAGCAGGGGCGCTGGCGTCTCGAACAGGTGCTGACCCATCGCAACCCGGACGCGTCGTTGCGCAGGACGGCCCTTTACGTGCCCGCCTCGTCACCCTGATTCCCCGGCCTTTGCGTTACAATGCCGGCCCTTTGACGCCGGAAGCCCGTCCATTTGTCCTTGCCTGCTATCGCCACCGCCGACCATGAACCCACCCTGGCTTCCGCCCGGGCGGCGCTGGCGCTCGTGCTCGCCACGGCGGCCCTGCACCTGCTGGTGGCCGGGCGCTTCGACCTGGGCGTGGACGAGGCCCACTACGCCCTGTTCGGCCGCATGCTGGACTGGAGCTATTTCGATCACCCGCCCATGGTGGGCTGGATGCAGGCCCTGGCGCTGGCCCTGTTCGGCAGCGGCGAACTGGCCCTGCGCCTGTGGCCCATCACCCTGGGCGCGGCCGCCGGGCTGCTGACCTATCGCCTGGCCCGCGAGCTGTTTCCCGAGGACTCGCCATGGACCGCCTTCCTGGCGGTGGCGGTGCTCCAATCGGCGCTGATCTTCCAGCTGGTGTCCATGGCCATGGTCCCCGAGGACCCGCTGCTGGTGTTCGGCCTGGGCGGCGCCCTGTTCCTGTTCCGCGCGGTGCGCGACGACCGCCTGCGCGACTGGTTGGCGGTGGGGCTGTTGTTCGGCCTGGCCGGCCTGTCCAAGTACACGGCGGTGGTGCTGGTGATCACGGCCCTGCTGTTCCTGTTGAGCGAACGCGGCGGGCGCGGCCTGCTCCGTCCCGGGCCGTGGCTGGCGGCGCTGGTCGCCCTGGTGCTGGTGCTGCCGGTGCTGTGGTGGAATGCGCGCCACGGCTGGATCTCCTTCGCCTACCAGTGGGGCCACGGCGCGCCGGACCGCGCCTGGGACCTGTTGCGCTTCCTGCGCTCCTTCGCCGGCCAGTTGCTGGCCTATGCGCCGGGCATCGTGGTCTTCGGCCTGGCCGCGCTGTGGGCCACGCGCGGTGAGCGCCGCCACGCGGGCGTGCGCTTCTCGCTTTTTCTCGCCTTGCCGCTGCTGCTGCTGTTCGCCTGGAGCGCGGGCCTTGAGGAAACCCTGCCTCACTGGACGCTGCTGGCCTGGACGGGCCTCGCGCCGCTCACGGCGCGCTGGCTGAGCGCGCGCTGGCCGCGGCGCGGGGTGCGCTGGGGCGCCTACGGTTCGCTGGCATACTCCGGCGTGCTGGTGCTGCTGGTGCATAGCCAGTTGCTGCTGCCCTGGATCCCGTTTCCGGCCCATGCCCATCCCTTCGGTGACCTCTACGGCTGGCGCGAGGCCGCGGCGCGCGGTGCGGAACTTCAGGCGGGCCTGGGCGAGGACGCGGGCCTGTTCGTGGGCAACTGGTCGTTGGCGAGCCGCGTGGCCTGGTATGCGAACAGGCCCGTGCAGGTGGCGGACAGTCGCTTCGATCAATTCGATCTCTGGTATGGCGCGCCGCGCAAGGGCGCCCATGGCGTGCTGATCGTCCCCGAGCGCTATGCCGATCGGCCGCGCGCCAGCGGCGTCGCGCGTTTCGCCCGGTGCGAGCCCCTGGACGCCATGCGCTGGGTGCTCGGTGACACGCCGGTGCATACCTTCCGTTTCCTGCATTGCCGCGGCTATGGGGAGCAGGCATGAGTTGGGCCACCGACCGTTGGCGCGATCCCTGGGTCTGGTTGCTGCCCCTGGTGGCCGGCCTGCTGCTGGCCGTTCTGTGGGGAACCGATCTCAATCGCGCCGTATTCCTCGCCATCAACAGCATCGGCCTGTACACGGCGGCATCGCTGTGGTCCAACATCACCGTGCTCGGCGACTCGCTGGTGGTGTTCACCCTGGCGCTGGTGTTCGTGGGGCGCTATCCGCGCCTGGTGTGGGCGCTGGTGATCGCCGCGCTGCTCGCCACTTTCGTGGTGCACGGCTTCAAGGAGTGGCTCAATCTCTATCGGCCGCCCGCGGTGTTCGGCGCCGGCGAGATCAACGTCATCGGCACCGCCCACAAGGCGGTGTCCTTCCCCTCCGGACACACCACGGCGGCATTCACGCTGGTGGCGCTGTTGTGTTTGCAGGCGGACATCGGCCGCGGCATCAAGCTCGCCCTCATCGCCTGGGCCTCGCTGGTGGGCATCTCGCGCATCGTGGTGGGCGTGCACTGGCCCACGGACGTGCTGGGCGGCGCGGCCATCGGCTGGGGCTGTGCGGCGGTGGGCATGTGGCTGGCGCCGCGCGTGGGCTGGGGCCTTACGCCCAGGGCGCAGCGCATGTTTGCCGTGATCCTGGTGCTGGCGGCGCTGAGCCTGGTGTTCTTCCACGACAGCGGTTATCCGCAGGCGCGTGCCCTGGAGGTGCTCATCGCGCTCGGTTCCCTGGCGGTGGCCGTGCCGGGCCTGCGCAAGGTGTTCCGCCAGGCCGCGGAGGAAGCGCGCGAGCACGCCGCCGCGCGCGCCGTGGACGATGACGACGTACCCGAAAAGCGGCCGCGGCTTGCGGCCTTGCTGGTGCGCCTCGCGGTCACCGTGCTCATCTTCGCGCTCATTTTCCGTTCCATCGATTTCGCCGGCGTGCAGGCGGTGCTGGCCGATCTCGTGCCGCGCCTGCTCGGCCTCGCCATCATTTTCCAGCTACTGTCCACCGCGCTCGCCTCCTATCGCTGGCGCCTGCTCATGCGGCCGCTGGGTTTTCCCATGGGCTTCGAGTTCTACCTGAAGAGCTACTTCAAAGGCAGCTTTTTCAACCAGGGGCTGCCCACCAGCATCGGCGGCGACGCGGTGCGCATGCTGGACGTGGCGGGCCAGGGTTTTCGCAAACGCGAGGCCTTCTACGGCGTGTTCATCGACCGCGTGCTCGGCCTGGTGGGCCTGCTGGTGCTGAACCTGGTCGCCAGCGCGCTGGCGCCGGATCTGCTGCCCGCGGGCGTGTCCGCGACCATCAACACCCTCGTGGGCCTGGGCATCGCCGGTTTCCTCGGCTTGCTGCTCCTGCGGCGCGTCGCCTGGCTGCAGCGCTGGCAGGTGTTGCGCCCGTTCTACACCATCTCCCAGCGGCTGGCCCTTGTGCTCGGCCGACCGCGCGAGGCCCTGGCGCAGGCGGGGCTGTCCGTGGCGGTGCACGTGCTCTCGCTCATCGCCGTCTTCCTGATCGGCCGCAGCGTGGGGCTGGAATACGATCTCACCACCTTCATGGTGGTGGTGCCGCCCGTGATCCTGCTGACGCTCATTCCCGTGTCGCTGGCGGGCTGGGGCGTGCGCGAGGGCGCCATGATCGGCTTGTTCACGCTCATCGGCGCGAGCAAGGCGGGCGTGCTGTCCATGTCGCTGTTGTACGGCCTGGTGCTGGTGCTCACCAGCCTGCCCGGCTTTTACGTTTACCTGACCAACAACACGGGGCGGGAGAAGGCGACAGGCAAGGCGTGATCCTTTTCTCCCATGCAATCAAAGCCTGACCGCATGCCCGCTTGCGCAGGCAGGGCGGTGTTGGCAATTTCCAGGTCTTGAATCCAACGGACACGAGTCATGAACGTAGACACCATGCGCCGCATCGATTATTGGGCCGGGATCCCGCTGTGCTTCCTGGTGTCCATTGGGCAGCGTCTGATCCGCTGGTTGCGGCCGCGGCCCGATCAGCGTCCGAAGAACGTGCTGTTCGTGGAACTCTCGGAGATGGGCAGCGCCATCATCGTGGACCCCGCCATGCGCAAGATGCAGCGCGAGGCCCAGGCCAACCTGCATTTCGTGATCTTCAGCAGCAACGCCGCCAGCTTGCGTCTGCTCGGCACCGTTCCCGAGGAAAACGTGTTCACCTTGCGCGCCGACGGCTTGCTGCCGCTGGCGATGGACACCCTGCGTTTTCTGCTGTGGACGCGGCGCCGCCGCATCGATACGGTGATCGACCTGGAGCTGTTCTCGCGTTTCACCGCCCTGCTCACCGGCCTGTCCGGCGCCGCCAACCGCATCGGGTTCCATGCCTTCCACAACGAAGGCCTGTACCGCGGCGACATGCTCACCCATCGCGTGGCCTACAACCCGCACATCCATATCGCCAAGAACTTCGTGGCGCTGGTGGATGCGGCGCTGACGACTCGCGATGAGCTGCCCTTTTCCAAGCGCGCCGTCGGCGACGACGAGATCGTGCTCACCAAGGCGGAGGTGAGCGAGCAGGCGAAAGAGGCCATGCGCGCGCGCGTGCGCGAGGACTACGCCGATTACGATCCGGCGCGTCATCGCCTGGTGCTCATCAACCCCAACGCCAGCGACCTGCTGCCCCAGCGCCGCTGGATGCCGGAGCACTTCGTCGCCCTCATGCACAACATCCTCGCCACCTGGCCCGACGTGCTGATCCTCATCACGGGCGCGCCGGGTGAGCGCGAGCAGGCCGAGGGCCTGAAAAACCGCGTGGACGACGGGCGTTGCATCAACTTCGCCGGCCGCGTGAAGTTCGCCGAGCTGCCTGCGCTCTACAGCATCGCCACGCTCATGGTCACCAACGATTCGGGACCGGGGCATTTCTCGGCGGTCACCGATCTGCGCACCTTCGTGATCTTCGGGCCGGAGACGCCGCGCCTGTACGGCTCGCTGGGAAACAGCACGCCCAT
>JBFXES010000174.1:0-6317 GCA_050179875.1 Thiohalomonadaceae bacterium | reverse complement strand
AAACCGCCCAAGCTCATCATCGGCGCCATGATGCGCAAGCTAGTGCATGTTGCCTTCGGCGTGCTCAAGTCGGGCAAACCCTTTGACCCGACGCTACATGGGGCTTGCGCGGCGTAACAGTATCTACAGATCTTCCCGTAGGTCACGTTGGCGCGAAGCGGCTACGTGGCGGTCGGCGGTTGGGAAGCTGTCACGTAGCTTCGCAACGTGACCTACAGATCTTCCCGTAGGTCACGTTGGCGCGAAGCGGCCACGTGACGTACGCGGTTTGAAGCTGTCACGTAGCTTCGCAACGTGACCTACGACTCCCTCTCCCTCAGAAAGAGAGGGGTGAGGGGATCAATTCAGTTGCAGCTTGGGAGAAGGACAGGAGGAGGTAAAGAAACCAGTCAGATTCAGTGATGTGACCAAGGGAAGCGCGGGGGAGAGAGGGCTGGAGATGCTTCGTCAGCCCAGCCCCACGCGCCGATTTCTTCTCATGGAGCTTCCAGTTGTGCTTTGCGTCTCCTGACGAGACAGGCTGTTTTCATGGTATTGGAATCAATCGGGGTTCTGGGTGGTTTGGCCTTGCTGGTGTGGAGTGCCGACAAGTTCGTGGACGGTGCGGCTGCCACGGCGGGGCATTTTCGCGTGCCGCCCTTGCTGATTGGCATGTTGATCATCGGGTTCGGCACGTCGGCGCCGGAGGTCACGGTGTCTGCGCTCGCAGCCAGTCAGGGCAACCCGGGCCTGGCGTTGGGGAATGCCTATGGCTCGAACATCACCAACATCGCCTTGATCCTGGGCGTCAGCGCCTTGCTGGCGCCGATTACCGTGCATTCGCGCGTGGTGCGCCGGGAAATGCCGGTGCTGCTTACGGCGACGGTGCTTGCCTGGTGGCTGCTGAACGACGGGGAATTTTCCTCGGCGGATGCCGGCGTGCAGTTGGTCCTCTTCTCCGTGCTGGTTGGTTGGTCGGTATGGGAGGGACTGCGCGAGAGCCGCGACGCTCTGGGGACGGAACTGTCCGGTGAACTGCCGGATCTTCCGCTGCGCGCGGGACTGTTCTGGTTGCTGGCCGGGCTGGTGCTCCTGGTGGCCAGCTCAAGGGCAGTGGTATGGGGCGCCGTGGGTCTTGCGCAGGCCTTCGGCATCAGCGATCTGATCATCGGCCTGACCATCGTGGCCGTCGGGACCTCCCTGCCGGAACTGGCCTCGGCGGTAGCCGCGGTGCGCAAGGGCGAACACGACCTGGCGCTGGGCAACGTCATCGGTTCGAACCTGTTCAACACCTTGCTGGTTGCTGCCCTGGCCGGCGCCATTCTGCCTCATGCGGTCGAGCCGGCATTGCTTGAGCGCGATTTCCCTGTCCTGGTGTTGCTCACCACGGCATTGTTCGCCATGGCCTATGGCCGGGGACGGCAGCGCATCACGCGCATCCAGGGAGGCATCCTGTTGTTGGCCTTCGGTTGTTACACCGCGTGGCTCATCGCTGAGGTCCTGTAGCAGAGAATCACTCTCGCTTTGCGCCGTCGCCAAGGCGCCCAATATTTCCACGCATTCTCTGTGTGGCTTCTTCGTCAGCCCCAACTGCGCCTTGCGAGGGGCTTCGCCCGTGACAGCAACAGCAGCAAGCCGCACCCGCCCGCGAGTTGGCCCGGGGCGCACCGACAAGAGCGGTATCGCCCATGATGGCGACGCTGTAACCGAGAACATCCTCTTCGACGCCGTCATCGACGGTGAGTGTGGCCTGTTGGGACCAGCTTTCACCGTTGCGTACGAAGACGTAGGCCGCACCTGCGTCGGTCTTACCGGCAACGAGCGATGCGAGAGGATAATTGGAGTCAGTAAACTCAAACTAATCGGCGCCTTCTGTGCGACAAACCAACAGCACCAATGCGTTCCTCGCCTTGACAGGTCCAAAAAAATCCCCGCACGCGGCGGGGTGGCTGTGGCGGAAGTTCAACGACCGGGTGCACGTTCGAAAGTAAATTCCTTGCTGCCGTCAAACTCACCAAAGGAGGGACTACTCGAAAATCTAACCAAGCATCATGCCAACGGAGAGAAGGAGTCCATGCAGCACCATCGCGGAAAGGGTCAACTTGATTGCGGGCACGAGGCGGGCCGGGGTCGCTCCGTAACGGAGCAACAGGCCTGCGGCGCGCAGGCTCAGGGGCAGCGTGAGCAGGCCAAGCAGGCTCCCGGCCGGGAGCCAGTCACTGAGGACGAACAGCGGCAACAGGCCATAGGCGAGGAGCACGATGGCGAGATAGCCCCAGCGCGCGCGGCGTACGCCAAGGCGAACCACCCAATGACGCTTGCCGGCGGCGGCATCGGCCTTCATGTCCGGGAACTGGTTGACGTAGAGCAGGCATGCCACCAGCAAGCCGTAAGAGGCGGATGCGATGAGGGGCAGGGTGCTGAGCTCGCCCCTTTGCACCATGTCCGTCCCGACGGTGATCAGGCTGCCATAACTCACGGCGACGCAGATTTCCCCAAGGCCCCGGTGGTTGAATGCAAGCGGCGGCGCGGAATAGCCCCAGCCGATCACGACGCCGACGACGCCGATGAGCAGCAGTCCCGTGCCGGCATAGGGGAGCAATATGAAGCCGATCAGCATGCCCGCGCCCATGAGCGCGGCGCCGTAAAGGGCCGTGTGCCTCTCCGTGAGCACGCCATTCTGGATGAAACGACTCCCTCCGGTGAAGGGGAACAGCCTTTCGGTGTTACGTCCATCGGTGCCGTTGAGCGCGTCGTAGTAATCGTTGAGCACGTTCACGCCGGCCGAAATCACCAGTGCGCCAATGATGGTGAGCAGCGCGCTTACCAGGTAAATGGACGCGCCGTCGAACGAGACGGTGGACAGTCCGATGAAGCAGGGGATCAGGGCGGCGAGCAGGAACGGCGGGCGCGTGGCGGCGACGTACTTGGCCACCGGGTTCCCGGAAAAGCGTTCTACTGTGGGTTCTGCAATCGCCATGTTCAGTGACTTCGGTGAGGCATGGTTCTCTGGGCATGGGCGCATGGACCCGCACACGATGGCGGCTCCGTGACTGGAGGGAGAATGCACTTTTTTCGGTGGGACAGTCTTTAAGAAAACTCGGAAATTGCACATCGGAATATTCCGTCCCTTCGGGTTAGAGACGAGAAATCGGCGCGTGCAATTGGCTCAAGTCTTATCCGGTTTCTGGACCACGTCTTGATATAGAATCGGGCGCAAACTTGCGGGAACGTGTCACCGGGGAGTCCCATGAAGCTGGTCTATGCCGCGCCCACCCTGTTCATGGTGGCCCACATCCGAAACCTGCTGGAAGCGGAGGGCATCGAGTGTCAGATCAGGAATGAGTTCCTGAGCTCCGGAGCTGGTGAACTTCCGCCGACCGCGGTCTGGCCGGAGGTATGGATCGTGGATGATGGCCAGGAGGCGCGCGCCCGACGCCTGATCGCCGACGCCATGACGGAAGACGCAACGCATGAATCGTGGCGGTGCCCGGTGTGTGACGAAACCATCGACGGCAACTTCGGCCAGTGCTGGAAGTGCGGCGCAATGCGGCCGGATATGTAACGGCGCAGTTGGAGTGGAGTGTTATGCGCCGATTCGTGCGAAGGTCGGTTTGAAAGGCATTCGCCCACGATGTGGGCTCCTACATGGTGGTCTCCGACATTGTCGGCGAATGCGCGGGATCGGCGGGCCGCGGCGGGTGAGAGGCATTCGCCCACGATGTGGGCTCCTACATGGTAGTCTCCGACATTGTCGGCGAACACGTGGGATCGGTGGAGCGCGGCGGGTGAGAGGCATCCACTACACGATGTGGATGGTGATCACGGGGCAGGAGGGGACTCCCTCCGGCCCGGTGATCCCGAAGCCCACCAGGCTTGCGGCGTACGCTGCTGCAATGCGGGAAAGCCTGCGGTTCAATGCAGCCGTTTCCACGCAAAGACCAGCCCCGAGATGGCCAGGGCGGTCCCGGCCGCCGCCGGGATGGCGACTTTCTGGTATCGGCGCCAGTAGAGCGGCGCCAGTACTTCCATCCTCGCTTTGGTGGTCTTGCCAGCAATCTTGAGCTTGGTGGCGGGCGAGATGTTCAAAGCCATGACATTGATCTCCTTTTCAGTTTGGAACCGGGCACGACAACCTGCGCCCATCCGCTTCCATATCGGCTCACATCGGGCCAACAGCCGCTGATCTACAGCGTAGACTCCGCCGCAAGCCTTTCGTGATGGTCTTTCTGTTGTTTCGGGACGGATGCATCAGGGTTTCTCGCGACATGGACACCCGTGGCAAATCCCCCGTAGGAGCCGACATCGTCGGCGAATGCGGCTTCGGTGATCGCCTGTGGCTTGAAAGGTATTCCCCCACGGTGTGGGCTCCTACAGGGCGGTTTTCCGTAGGAGCCGACATTGTCGGCGAACGCGGGTTCGGTAAACGCCTGCGGTTCGAAAGGCATTCGCCCACGGTGTGGGCTCCTGCGGCGGATATGGCAAAATCCGCGCATGCAACCGTTCTGGCTCGAAAAGCGTCTTGAGGAACTCTCGCCCGACCAGTGGGAGGCGTTGTGCGACGGCTGCGGGCGCTGCTGCCTGCACAAGTTGCAGGACGAGGAGACCGATGAGGTGGTTTATACGCGGGTGGCCTGCCGGCTCCTCGACCTGGACACGTGCCGTTGCCGCCAGTACGCGCAGCGGCAGGCGCTGGTACCTGATTGCCTGGTGCTCGCGCCGGATCGGCCCGAGGTGCTGCAATGGATGCCCAGGCGGTGCGCCTACCGGCTGCTCGCCGAAGGGATACCGTTGCCCGCGTGGCACCCGCTGGTGACGGGCCGGGCCGACAGCACGCAGGCGGCGGGTGTTTCGGTCTGCGGATTCGCGCTTTCAGAGGACGAGTTGGCCGATCCGGACGACATGCAGGACTTCATCATTCCCTGGCCTTGAGCGCCGGCATCGCCCGGATGCCGAGGCGCCTTCCTAATCGGCTACCGCCTGCATGACACACGCTTCCTCCAGTCCGTGGAGCAGCAGGTGGAAATACACCAGGCCGGCATACGGCCGCCAGGCGCGGGTAACCCGTTCCACGGCGGCATAGTCGAACGGTTCCTCGCGGCCAAGCCAGCGCGCGAGCCGCTGACGGGCGCCCACGTCATCACCGGGGAACACATCCACCCGTCCGAGGCCGCGCAGCAGGACGTATTCCGCCGTCCAGCGGCCGACGCCGCGCAGCGCCAGCAACTGCCGCAACGCGGCTGCATTGTCCAGGCCTTCCAGCGCACCGAGGTCGACGCGCCCATCCACCACGGCACCGGCGAGTTCGATCAATGCGCGCGCCTTCTGCCTGCTGAACCCGAGGGCGCGCAATTCGCTCACGTTCCGTCCGGCCAGTTGTCCCGGTACCGGGAACGCCGGGCTGTCGTTTCCTTGTGCGCCGAAGCGCTCAGCGAGCCGGTTCAACAGGGTGATGCCCACGTGCAGTGAGATCTGCTGACAGGCGATCCCGTTCACGAGCGCCTCGAACACCGTGGGGAAGCGGGGAGGCTTGAGGCCGCGATAACGCGCGACCAGGGGCCCCAGGCGCCGATCCTTTGCCGCTAGTGCGTAGAAAGGCTGGAGATCGATGGAGGTTCCCAGGGAACGCGTCACCATCCCGAGCAACCGGCGCTGCACGGCGACGCCAAGGTCCGCGCCTCGCACATCCACCTTCAGTCGTGGTCGGGCCGCGCCCGCGACTTGCACCACGTGGACCTCGGCAACACCACCGCTCTCCAGCATGAAGCGGCGGCGGTACTTCCTGCCGTCCCAGCCGTCGACCGCGTTGTGTGCCCGCCGGCGCAGCGCCCACACCGTGAGATCGAGCCGGAACGGCGGCACCGGCGTGACCGATAGCGAAACGGTGCGAAGCCGGCCGGTGCGCGTGACGGCGTCCACCCTGCGTGCCTAAGCGAACGTCGTGCGCTTCACGTTTTCCTCCATGAAGCGCACCAGCATTTCGTTGGTCTTCCTCGCACGCTCGATCAGGCTGGGCAGCTGCGTGTCGATCCTTGCGCGGATCTCGTCCTTGGTGTCCCAGGAGCGGTCGATGCGCGCGATGAGCTGCCCGATACCCACGTCCCCGAGCGCGGGGGCTTCCATGTTGAGGTCGTCCAGCAGGCCGGACACCTTGGAGGCGTAGGGCAGCGCGGCGAAGGGCGTGCGCCGCAAGGCTGCAAAGATGAGGAAGTGAAGCCGCATGCCGACGGCGAAATCCAGTCGGCCCACCAGATCCAGAATCTGCCGCGGCGAGTAGGTGCGCCGGACGAGTTCGGCGCGATCGGCATTGCGCATGGCCGCCATCACCGCATGGCTGT
>JBFXES010000173.1:0-6321 GCA_050179875.1 Thiohalomonadaceae bacterium | reverse complement strand
CTCCAAGCCTAGAAGCCTTCCGCCCGTCGTTCCGTGTTCGAACTGTGTGCGGGTACTCCTTTTTCCTATGGGGCGGCGGGAGTACACTGCGATGGGTCAGTCATGGAACTGACGATGAATACAAGGGGATTTTGATGAAAAGCGTATACCTGGGCGCCGCGGTGGCGGGCGCCATGCTGATGAGCGCCGCGGTCCAGGCGGACGTGGGCGTGGGCGTCAAGGGCGGAACCCTGGGTACCGGCCTGGAACTGACGGCCGGTCTGACCGAGAGCATCAATGCGCGCGTGGGCTTCAACCAGTTCACGTACAGCACCTCGGGCACGGAGAGCGACATCGACTATGACGTCGATTTCAAGCTCCAGAATGCAGCCGCGATCCTCGACTGGCATCCGTTCAAGGGCGCGTTCCGCCTGAGCGTGGGTTACGTGTTCAACAACAACATCATCGAAATGACGGGGAAGCCGACGGGCGTCAATTCATTCGAACTCAACGGCAACACCTATACCCTTGACGGCCTCGACGGAGAAGTGGCGTTCACCAACGGCGCCTACGTGGGCATCGGCTGGGGCAATGCCGGCAAGGGCAAGGGTTTCGGTGTGAACTTCGAGATCGGCGCCTTCTACCAGGGCTCGCCCGATTTCAGTCTCACCGCTCGCGGTGACAGCCTCATCGTGGATGACCCTACCTTCAAGGCCGACCTCGCCCGCGAAGAAGCCGACGCCCAGGACGATATCGCCGAATACGACTGGTATCCGGTGGTCTCCCTCGGTATCTCCTACACCTTCTGAAGACGCCCCTAGCACGCCCGCACGCCTTCCGGCGCGCGGGCGTTCGCCTGCATGAACATTCTCGCCATCGAAACCGCCACCGAGGCCTGTTCCGCCGCCCTTTATCTGGGCGGCACCGTGCTGTCACGTCACCAGGTCGCGCCGCGTGGTCACGCGGACCTGATCCTTTCCATGTGCGACGCATTGCTGGCGGAGGCGGGTATCGGCAAGCGTGAACTGGATGCGGTGGCCTTCGGCCGCGGCCCGGGCAGCTTCACCGGCGTGCGCATCGCCACCGGCGTGGCCCAGGGGCTCGCCTTCGGCCTCGACGTGCCGGTGGTGCCCGTCTCCACTCTCGTGACGCTGGCCCAGGGCGCATTGCGGGAGCGGGGCTGGACGCGGGTGCTGGCCGCCATCGACGCGCGCATGGGCGAGATCTATTGGGCGCCCTGCGTGGCCGGCGCCGCGGGCCTGATGGAACTGGCGGGCGAGGAGAAGGTGTCGCCACCGGAAGCGATGATCCTGCCCGACGAGGGTGAATGGCGCGGCGCCGGTACGGGCTGGGCAGCGTACGGTTCCCGCCTGCCTGCACAGGTGCGCGAGCGTGACGGCGAACGTCTCCCGCACGCACACGACCTCGCCATGCTCGCCGCCGCGGCGTTCGCACGCGGCGAAGCCGTGCCTGCCGCGGCGGCGGTTCCCGTGTATCTCCGCGACGACGTCACTCACAAGAAGTAAGAGGAACCGCGGAGTCGTGCGTAGGTCACGTTGGCGCTTAGCGCCTACGTGACGTGCGGGCCCCGAAGAATGTCACGTAGCTTCGCAACGTGACCAACGGGCTGCTTGGGATCGGTGTTGAAAGGCATTCGCCCACGGTGTGGGCTCCTACCGGTGGTACAACCAACCACAGAGGAACCGTTCATTTCTCCGTGGCCTCCGTGGTTCGATCTTTCCCCTCAGCCAAGCAGCCGATCGAGGATGCTCTCGTAGATCGCCGAGAGGGTCTCCAGTTCTTCCACGCCCACGCGTTCGTCCACCTTGTGGATGGTGGCGTTCAACGGTCCCAGTTCCAGTACCTGCGCGCCGGTGGGCGCGATGAAACGTCCGTCCGAGGTGCCGCCGGCGGTGTTCACGTCAGGCGTGAGTCCGGTGTGGCGGGCGATGCACTCGCGTGCGGCGTCCAGCAGTTCGCCGGTGGAGGTGAGGAAAGGTTCACCGGAAAGATCCCAGGTGAGTTCGTAGCGCAGGCCGTGCTTGTCCAGCACGGAGGTGACGCGTTCCTTGAGGCCCGCCGCGGTGGATTCGGTGGAGAAGCGGAAATTGAACAAGGCCTCCAGTTCGCCCGGAACCACGTTGGTCGCGCCCGTGCCGGCACGGATGTTGGAGAACTGGAACGACGTGGGCGGGAAGAAGTCGTTGCCTTCATCCCAGCGCATGGCGCACAGCTCGGCGAGCGCAGGCGCGAAACGGTGCAGCGGATTGTCCACCAGATGCGGATAGGCGATGTGGCCCTGCACGCCTTTGACGATCAAGCGGCCGTTGAGTGAACCGCGCCGGCCGTTCTTCACGGCATCACCCACCTGCCGCATGGCAGTGGGCTCGCCCACCAGACACCAGGTCATTTTCTCGCCGCGCGCCTCGAGGTGCTCCACCACCTTCACGGTGCCGTTCACGGCCATGCCTTCCTCGTCCGAGGTCAGCAGGAAGGCGATGGAACCCTTGTGATCGGGCCGACGCGCCAGGAAACGTTCGCAAGCCGTGACCATGGCCGCGATGGAGCCCTTCATGTCCGCCGCGCCGCGGCCGTACAGCATGCCGTCGCTCACCGTGGGCTGGAACGGCGGGAAGGTCCAGCGCTCGACCGGACCGGACGGCACCACGTCGGTGTGACCGGCAAAGGCGAAGAGGGGGCCGTCGTCACCGCGCCGTGCCCACAGGTTGTCCACGTCGCCGAAGCGCAGGCGCTCGATACGGAAGCCGAGTTTTTCCAGGCGCTCGGCGAGCATGGCCTGGCAGCCCGCATCCTCCGGCGTGACGGAAGGGCGGGCGATGAGGTCGCAGGCGAGTTCGAGTGTGGCGGACATGGTTCAGATTTCGTTTGCGATTTCTATGAGATTTCCGTCGGGATCACGAATGTAAACCGACAGCAGTGGGCGGCGCGAGCCGGTGCGGGCCACCGGACCTGCTTCGATGCCGATGCCGAGCGCTTTGATGTGGTTGATGAACGGCATGAGCGGTTGTCCGACCACGAAGCAGAGATCGGCCGACCCCGGCTGAGGGTGCCTGGCGTGAGGCAGAAATTCATTCCCTGCCTCGTGCAGGTTGATCTTGCCCCCGTCGAACATCAGTGCCAGGCGTCCCTCGCCGAACCTGACACATTCGAAGCCCAGCACGTTGCCATACCACCTTGCGGTCGCTTCCGGATCGGTGACCGTGAGCACCAGATGGTCCAGACGGGTGTTCAAGAGACGGCGAGCTTGGCGTAGGCGTTTTCATCAAAGCCGACCAGCAGGTCGTTACCCTTGACCAATACTGGTCGCTTGATGAGCGCAGGGTGCGCCAGCATCAGCACCACGGCGGCGGCCTGATCCGCCACCGCCTTGTCATGCTCGGGCAACGCGCGCCAGGTGGCCCCGCGGCGATTCAGCAGGGTCTCCCAGACGACGCTGTTACACCAGGCGCGCAGGGTGGCCTCGTCCAGTCCGTCCGCCCGGAAATCGTGAAAGCGGTAGGCCACGCCATGCTCATCGAGCCAGCGGCGCGCCTTCTTCACGGTGTCGCAGTTCCTGATGCCGTAAACGGTGATCATTGAAGCCGGGGAACACGCAGGTGAAAGCCCCCGTGTTCCCCGTGTCCCCCGTGGTTCTCAAATGTCGCGCAGCAGCTCGTTGATGCCCACCTTGGCGCGGGTCTTGGCGTCCACCTTCTTCACGATGACCGCGCAGTACAGGCTGTACTTGCCGTCCTTGGAAGGCAGGTTGCCGGATACCACCACCGAGCCCGCGGGCACGCGGCCGTAGATGACCTCGCCGGTCTCGCGGTCGTAGATCTTGGTGGACTGGCCGATGTACACGCCCATGGAGATCACCGAGCCTTCTTCCACGATCACGCCTTCCACCACTTCCGAGCGGGCGCCGATGAAGCAGTTGTCCTCGATGATGGTGGGGGCGGCCTGCAGGGGCTCCAGCACGCCGCCGATGCCGACGCCGCCGGACAGGTGCACGTTCTTGCCGATCTGCGCGCAGGAACCCACCGTGGCCCAGGTGTCCACCATGGTGCCGGAATCCACGTAGGCACCGATGTTCACATAGGAGGGCATGAGCACCGCGCCGGGCGCGATGTAGCTGCCGCGGCGGGCCGTTGCCGGCGGCACCACGCGCACGCCGCCTTCGCGGAAGTCGCGCGAGTTGTAGTCCGCGTACTTGGAAGGCACCTTGTCGAAGTAGTTGGTGAAACCGCCCTTCATGAACTGGTTGTCTTCGATGCGGAACGACAGCAGCACGGCCTTCTTCAGCCACTCGTTGACGGTCCACTTGCCCACGTCCTGACGCTCGGCCACGCGCAGTTCGCCCCTGTCGAGCAGGCGGATGGCCTCGGCGACCGCCTCCTTCACGTGGGTTTCCACGTTGCGCGGCGTGATATCCGCACGGCGCTCGAAGGCTTCTTCAATGACTGCTTTGATATCGTTCATCTTGTTTTCTCCGATTCAGTAATCAACGCGGAGGACGCGGAGGCGCGGAGCTCGCGAAGGAAACCATGCCCATCGTCCACCAGTGTTCTTTCAACAGGATCGCACCCTTCCCGGGTGCCTTCGATTTCTCCGCGTCCTCCGCGTTCAACCCTCAGGATGACTCCACGAAGGCGCGGATGCGCTGTGCCGCTTCCACGCATTCATCCAGTTCGGCCACCAGCGCCATGCGTACGTAGCCGGCGCCCGGGTTGAGGCCGTGGGCCTCGCGTGACAGATAGCTGCCGGGCAGCACGGTGACGTTCTGCTCGGCGAACAGCCGGCGCGCGAATTCCTGTTCGTCCATGGGCGTGCGCGCCCAGAGATAGAAGCCCGCATCCGGACGCCGCACGTCCATGATGCCCGACAGGATGGACAGCACGGCATCAAACTTGGCGCGGTACAGCGCGCGGTTCTGGCGCACGTGTTCCTCGTCCTTCCAGGCCACCAGGCTGGCGGCCTGGGTGGGCGGCGCCATGGCGCAACCGTGATAGGTGCGGTAGAGTAGGAATTTCTTCAGCACTTCCGCATCGCCGGCGACGAAGCCGGAGCGCAGGCCCGGCACGTTGGAGCGTTTGGAGAGGCTGTGGAACACCACGCAGCGTGCGTAGTCGTCGCGACCCATTTCCGCAGCGGCCTGCAACAGGCCCGGCGGCGGATCGGATTCGTCGAAATAGAGCTCCGAGTAGCACTCGTCGGAGGCGATGATGAAGTCATGCTCGTCCGCCAGGCGGATGAGCTTCTGCAGGGTAGGGATGTCCACCACGGCGCCCGTGGGATTGCCCGGGCTGCACAGGTATATGAGCTGGGTGCGGCGCCACACCTCCGCCGGGACCGCATCCAGATCGGGCAGAAAGCGGTTGTCCGCCGTGGTGTTCAGGAACCACGGCTCGGCGCCGGCGAGCAGGGCTGCGCCTTCGTAGATCTGGTAGAACGGATTGGGCGAGACCACCAGCGGCTTGCCGCTGCGATCCACCACCGCCTGGGCGAAGGCGAACAGGGCCTCGCGCGTGCCGTTGACGGGCAGCACGTGACGTTCCGGGTCGATGCTGTCCAGCGGCAACTGGAAGCGCTCGATGAGCCAGGCCGCGATGGCCTCGCGCAGGTCCAGCCGCCCCTTGGTGAGCGGATAATTGCCCAGGCCGTGCAGGTGCGTGAGCAGCGCCTCGCCGATGAAGGCCGGCGGACGATGGGCCGGCTCGCCGATGGACAGCGCGATGTGCGGCTTGTCCGCAGGCGGCACCGCCCCGGCCTTCAGCCGGTTCAGCTTCTCGAAGGGGTAGGGCTGCAGGCGCTCGAGGTCCGAATTCATGCAGGATAAGCTCTTGAAAGAGCGGGCTAGTATAGAGCAACGCCCGAGTGCCGCAAACCGAGGCCACCTGCATGATCACACGCATTCATCACGTCAGCCTGCTGGTCGCCGACAGCGGTCGCGCGCTGGGTTTCTACCGGGATGTCCTCGGGCTGGAAGTGGCCCCGCGGCCGGAGCTGGGCTTCCCGGGCGTCTGGCTGCAGGTGGGCGCACAGCAGATCCACCTGCTGGAACTGCCCAACCCCGATCCCGTGGCGGGACGTCCCGAACACGGCGGCCGCGACCGCCACGTCGCCTTCGCCGTGGACGATCTCGACGCCATCACCGCACGCCTCGAAACCGCCCGCATCCCCTACACCCGCAGCCGCTCCGGCCGCCCCGCCATCTTCTGCCGCGACCCTGACGGCAATGCGGTTGAACTAGTTGGCTTTGGCTAAAGAAGTCGACACGGGGGACACGGGGGACACGGGGAAGAGTTGTTGGTTTGAGGTGGTGTGTTTGTCAGCCATCGTCTT
>JBFXES010000172.1:0-6362 GCA_050179875.1 Thiohalomonadaceae bacterium | reverse complement strand
TGCCACCGAGGCCATTTTCGCCGCCATGAAGCAGGAACTGCCCGAGAAGCAGGTCAACGCCGTCCGGGCCATGCTGCCCAAGCGCCTGGGCGAGGTGTGGAGCCGCGCCTGACGGCGTTCACTCGAACACCCGCGCAATGGCTGAACCCACGAAGTGGGTAATGATCACCACCAGCACCGTAATGCCTACGTGTTCGCCGACCACCGGCAACACCGGCACGCGCCTGTCGCGCGCCAAGCCGTAACTCATCACGGCCACCACCAGCAGCCCCCACAACACGCTGGCGAACACCGCTGCGCGCAGGGGCAGCAGCAACACCGGGAGCAGGAAGGTGGCGGCCATGACGAACTTCGCCACGAAGGTCGCCGCGGTCGCGTGCCAGATCTGCTGCGTGGACAGGTGCCGCTCGGATTCCTTGGAGATATGGATGCCCAGCGCATCCGACATGGCATCCGCCACTGCGATGGTGATGATGCCGCCCACCACGGCCCGCAGCGATTCCGTACCCGCATGCAGTCCGACGATCAACCCGAGGGTGGTGATGACGCCCGAGGTGAGTCCGAAATACCAGCCGCTGCGCGCGCCTTCGCCCATGGTCACCGCCCGCTGTGTGCGGCCCCGGGCGGCTCGAACACCACGCGATCACCCGGGTAGATGCCGCGCGCCGCGAAGTAGCCGCCGTTGACTTCCAGGGCAGCAGTGTAATCCACGTGCGGAAGATAGGAGGGGCAGCGCAGCTTCTCCGTATGTGGACAGGGCGTCATGCTGCGTATGACGAGGATGCGGCCTTGGGCATCCAGGAAGGCGACGTCCAGCGGTATGCGGGTGTTGTACATCCAGAAACCGGCGCTGCCCGGCTGCGAACGGTCGTAGAGAAACAGCATGCCGGCGTCCGGCGCCAGCGCATCGCGCGCCATGAGGCCGCGCGCACGGGCTTCGGGGGTCGCGGCGATCTCCGCCCGCAGATGTTGGGCGGCGCCGGCCGCGCTCTCGATGCGCACGGGGACAGCGTCTTGATCCGCGCCGAAGGCGCACAGCGGCAGGACCGCGCAGACGAGCATGAAGCGTTTCACGACGGCGACACCCCGTCGCGGCCGTGCACGATTTTCAAGGCAATGGCGTTCTTGCCCGAGCGTTTCACGGAATACATGAGTTCATCCGCCTCTTTCAGCAATGCATCCACATCCGGACATTCCGAGCAGCTCACGATGCCGACGCTCACGGTCACCGGCCAACGCTCGGCACGCATCCGCGCCAGCAACTGGTCGCGTACTTTGATCAGGGCCTGGCTCGCCTCGTTGCCTGCAGTCTCGGGGAAGAGGATAGCGAACTCGTCGCCCCCCAGTCGCGCGACCTTATCCACAGCGCGCGTGTTGTCACGGAGGGTCTCGGCCACCACGCGCAGCAGGCGGTCCCCGGTGGCGTGGCCATGGGTGTCATTGACGTACTTGAAGTTGTCCAGGTCGAGGTAGGCGAGGGTCAGCGCGCGGCCGTAGCGCCGCACGCGGGAGAGTTCCTGGTTGGCGTACCGGTAGAAGCCGCGCACGCTCACGGCGCCGGTCACGGGATCGGTGTCCAGGGAGGCCATGAGGAGGTCCTGCTTCTCGCGCAGGCGCGACAGCAGCACGGCCGTGAGCACGAAGAACCCGAGCGTGGTAACCGCATCCAGCATGACCTCCCCGGGGTGCCGGCCCAGCTCTGCGGAGAACAGGCCCGAGTTGTACAGCGCCAGCGACCAGCTAACCACGGCCACCGCGATGGAGGGCACACGCCTGACCCACCATGCCGCGAGACCGATGGGCAGCAGGTAGAGAATGGCCAGCATGAAATGCGGCCCGGCAAAAGCATCCGCGATGCCCACCGCCGCGAGCAGCACCACGATGACGATCCAGTGGAGGATGCCGCGCGCGCCGGCGCCCATCACCCGCGGCCTCTGCATCCGCAGGATCTCAGCCGCACTTCGCAGCCCATTGGTCCTCGCCCGGCGCCGGTCGCCGCCGGAAATGAAGCCCATGCATGGGCAGAATGCTGACGTGCCATGTCTCCTCCGGGCCCCGTACGGGAGTATAGGTTGGGCGCGCTGAGCCCGCCCGCGCGCGGTCGAACCTCGATGAGTGCAAAGAAATGCGAGCCTTGGCGCGCTCCCCTTTCCGTTTCCGACCTCTGGCGTGACAATGTCTCCCGAGGTGAATCCATGCCGCGCATCCTGCTTGTCGACGACGACGTCGAGTTTTGTGAATTGCTGACGGACTATCTGTCCGGCGAGGGCATCGAGGTGGTGTCCGTGCACGACGGCCGCAGCGCCGTGGCGCGCGCGGCAGAACCCGGCTGGGATGCGGTGATCCTGGATGTGATGCTGCCGGGCATGAACGGCTTCGACGTGCTCAGGCACATCAAACCTCATCTCGATGCCCCGGTGCTCATGCTCACCGCGCGGGGCGAGGACACCGACACCGTGGTCGGCCTCGAACTGGGCGCCGACGACTACGTGGCCAAACCCGCCAATCCCCGCGTGCTGGTGGCGCGCCTGCGCGCGCTGCTGCGCCGCAAGATGGAGCCCGCCCACGGGCCCCTGCGCGTGGGCGACCTGGAACTGGACATGGCCAGCCGCCGCGTGACCGTGGCCGGCCGTCCCGTGAGCCTGACCGGCGCCGAGTTCAACCTGCTGGCCGTGCTGCTGCGCGAGGCCGGGCACGTGGTGAACAAGGACACGCTGGCTTCGGAGGCCCTGGGCCGCGGGTTGCAGGCCTTCGATCGCCGCATCGAGACCCACATGACCCAGATCCGCCGCAAGCTGGGCCCCTTCCCCGACGGCACGCCGCGCATCGAGACCGTACGCGGCGCCGGCTACCAGTACGTGCTGCGCTGATGGGCTCGCTGTTCACCAAGATATTTCTGTCCTTCTGGCTGACCGCCCTGCTGCTCGGCGCCGCCGTGTTCACGGTCGAGCGCACCCTGTATGACGACGAGCTGGCCCAGGCCGTGGAGCGTACCGATGCCCACGCGGAAACCGTGGCCACGCTGCTCGCCGACGAGGGACTGCCCGCGGTGAGCCGCTGGCTGCGCGGCATGGCCCGGGAAGAGCGCCCGCCGCTCGTGCTGCTCGACGCCGAGGGTCGCCCGCTCGCCAACCAGCCTTTCGGCCGCCGCCTGCGCGAACACCTGGAACGCGGTTTCTCGCCCGGCGTGCATGCGGTGGCGCCGGGGGTGTTCACGGTGGTGCGCCCCGTGCCCGGCACCGAGCCGCCGCTCTACATCGCCACCATGGCGCGCACGGGGCGCATCCACCGGCTGTCCTTCACCGAGCGCCTGCTCATCGCGGTGGGCGTGAGCGGACTGGTGTCCTTCGGTCTGGCCGCCCTGCTCACGCGTCCCCTGCGGCGTTTGCGCCGGGCCGCCCAGGCCATCGCTGGCGGCGATCTGAGTGCGCGCGCCGGTTATTCGGGCCGCGACGAGATCGCCGCCCTGGCCGCCGACTTCGACCGCATGGCCGACCGCGTGCGCGACCTGCTCGAATCCCAGCACCGCCTGTTGCGTGACGTCTCGCACGAATTGCGCTCGCCGTTGGCGCGGCTGCGCATCGCCCTGGAACTGTCGCGCCGCAAGGGCGCCGACGGCATGGAACTGGAGCGCATCGAACGCGAGGCGGATCGCCTGGAACATCTCGTTTCCGACGTGCTGTCGTTGGCGCGACTGGAAGAGGGCAAGACGCGCCTGAAGCGTCAGCCCGTGGAACTGCGGGAGTGGCTCGAAGGCGTCGTGCAGGACGCGGCGTTCGAGGCGGAGGCCGCGGGCAAGCACGTGGAATTCACACCGGGTGCCGCTGTGCACCTCGACGCCG
Source organism: Thiohalomonadaceae bacterium (assembly GCA_050179875.1). Lineage (GTDB taxonomy): Bacteria > Pseudomonadota > Gammaproteobacteria > Thiohalomonadales > Thiohalomonadaceae > JALOAT01. Next base: position 2,520 of record JBFXES010000172.1, on the reverse strand, counting down.
ACCCGGTACTGCTGCGCTCGGCGGTGGAGAACGTGTTGCGCAACGCTGTACGACACACCCCTCAAGGCCAATGGGTGCGCGTCAGCCTCGACCACGACGGGGCCGGCGCCACCATTGCCGTCAGCGACAGCGGCCCGGGCGTACCCGAGGACGAGCTGGCGCGCATCTTTCAGCCCTTCGCCCGCGTGGGCGAGGCACGCGACCGCCTCAGCGGCGGCTTCGGCCTGGGTCTCGCCATCAGCCGTCAGGCCGTCGAGGCCCACGGCGGCGACATCGTGGCGGAAAACGCCCGGGAAGGCGGGCTGCGCGTGCGCATCCGTCTGCCCCTGGCTGCGGGCGAAGCCGGCGCTGCCGGCTGAGACGCAGTCAGTCACGCCAAGCGGAGGCTGTCACTCACACAAAGGCGGCGCACCCGCCGAGAGGTGCGCCGCCTGCATGATTGGAAAGCGGGTCAGACGCGCTTTTCGATCAGCTTCTTGAAGTTCTCCAGGTCCTTGTGCACCGCACGCTTGTCGATGCCGAGCTTGCTGCCGGCCTTCTCGATCAGGCCATGCGGCTCGTAATCGATCTCGAGTGCCACGCGGGTGACGGTGTCCGACACGGGCTCGAACTCGACCCGACCGTTGTTCTTTATGCCGGAGGTGCTGCGCCAGGCGATGCGGCGTTCGGGAACGGTATCCGTCACTTCCGCGTCCCATTCCTCCTTCTTGCCGGCCACCTTGGCCTTCCAGTGCATGCGCTTGTCGTCGTATTTCCTGATCTCTTCCACGTCGTCCATGAACTTCGGGAAGTCCTCGAATTTCAGCCAGTAGCTGTACGCGAGGGCCGCCGGGACATTGACCTCGATGGTGTCTTTCACGGTTGCCATGATCTGCCTCCGTCCAATACCCATAATGAAAAGACTATGGCCCGACCGCGCAGCCGCCATCATGGAGACAGCGAATTGAACACTCGGGGGTCGTGAGGCCTGCGCCGGTTTTCTTGAGGCCGCGCCCCGAAAAATCGCTACCGGGGAAATTCGCCCGCATCGAGCGCTTCGAGCATTTTTCCGTCCACCTCGTCGAACCGCAGCCAGCGCGCGCCGCCGTGATCGGCCATGAACTCGCGCACATCCTCTTCGTTCGCCAGGGGCACGAGTTCATGCCCCATGGGCCCGAGGACGTCGGAACCGATCACGTAAAGCGACTCGCGCGCATCCATGGCTTGCAGGCCGTAGTACTCGGTGACGCCGATGGCGGCGATGTCCTCGCGGCGACGTCCGGGGGCATAGCGATTCAGATCGCCCAGGTACTTGAACATGTCCTTGGCGCCGTCGAAGTGATGGGCATGACCGTCCTTGTACAGCACCGTGGCCACCCACTCGGGGTATTTGGCCACGAACATACCGCACACCGGACAGGTGTCCGCGGGCGCGGGTCTGGGCAGGGGCGGCAGGGCAAACGCGGGCGCGGCCAGGAGCGCGCCAAGGAAGGACAGGAAATCTCGCCGATGCATGGCGTATTACCGGATGTCGAGGGGCGGCCGCTGGCCGCCCCCGTGGTTCAGGCGTCGTTCGCTCACTTTGGCTGCTGCCTGGCACGACGCTCCGCGCGGCGCTTGCGAATCATGGCCGTGTCCTTGGCCATGTCCTCGTGGGCGGCTGCCAGCGCGTCGTCGAACCGGCCCAGCTTGCCGCCGTGCTCGCGGCGTGCCGCCTGCGCGGCCTTCTCGTCGGCGAAGGCTACTTTACTGCGCGCGGTCATGGTTCCCTTCAGCTTGCTGCCGATCAGGTAATGCGCCTTGTCCACATTCACCAGCGGCTTGATCTTCTCCGTGCTGCCGTAATCGGCCGCGTAGATGGCCTTTGGCCCGCGATCGAGGTTCAGACTGAGGCTGAGTGCCGCACAGTGGATGGAACAGGTGCCGTCCACCAGATCGTCCTCGTAGTGCACCAGATGCCGGCTGTGATGCCATTCGGTGCGATCCATCCCGCAATAGGGACACTTGGGGTATTTCTGCAACTCGTTCTCGAGCGGATTCGGATCGGGCGGCGTCTTGGGTATGAACTGCAGGGGAGTACCGTCGGTGGACGCCTGGGCCAGAACCTGCGGCGATACGGCCGGAACCAGCACCGCCGTCGCCACTGCGCTTTTCAGCAAATCCCGTCGCTTCATATAACCTCCTCGGCCTTCGCCGCTTGCTTAATCACCAATTGGCCAGTCCCTTCATCACACTGAAGTACCTGGCCCCCTGCCAGACAGTGGCCACGCCGAGCGCGATTACGAACAGCGCCGCCACCTTGAGAAGCTGCGCCCGCCGCGCGGCGCCGAGCCGCGCCAGCAGCACGCTCACCAGGAGCATGGAGGGCAACGTGCCCAGCCCGAAGGCCAGCATGAGCAGGCCGCCCTCCAGCGGCCCCTGCGCCGTGGTTGCCTTCACCGCCATGGCGAGGGTCAGCGAACACGGCATCAGGCCGTTCACCAACCCGCCGGCAAAGGCGCCGGTGCGCGGGCGCGTGGCGGCGATCCGCATCGCACCCTG
>JBFXES010000171.1:0-6431 GCA_050179875.1 Thiohalomonadaceae bacterium | reverse complement strand
CGGCGAAATGTTCAAGTACGGCATGTACAAGACCCAGGTCCCGAACCACGCCTCGCAGGGTTTCCGCCGCCTGTGCGAAGGGATCGACGCGCTCAACGGCCGGGCGCGCGGGCGGGTCAAGATCTGCAAGGAATTCAGGGCCGCGCGCAAGCTCTTCGCCCGCATCGACGCGGAAGAGGCGCCGGCGCGCGTGGTGGAGCTCAACGAGCGCTTCCTGCTCAAGATGATCGACGCCCTGGTGGCCCAGGGCGAACGCGACGGGTGGCCGGGCTGCTGAGCCCCGCGCGGCGCCAGCGCGCTCAGGTTCCCGCCACGAGCCCCAGGCGAACGGCTTCGAGCGCGGCTTCCGCGCGGCTGTTGATGTTGAGCTTGCGGTAGATGTTCTTGAGGTGGTCGGAAACGGTATGCCGGCTGATCTGCAGCCGCTCCGCCAGCTCGGGCAGCCGGCAGCCCTTGCTCACCAGCACCAGCACCTCGCGCTCGCGCGCGGTCAGGGTTTCGAGCTCGTGCGGCGGCGCCGGCCGCGGTGCCTCATTGAAGGCACGCAGCAATCGCTGCGCGATCGCCGGCGACAGCGGCGGCTCGCCGCGCAGGATGCCTTCCAGCGCCGCGCCGAGGCGGTCGGCGGGCTGGTCCTTGAGCAGGTAGCCCTGCGCGCCCGCGCGCAGCGCCGGGAACAGGTGCGCGTCGTCACCGAACAAGGTGGTGACCACGATGGCGCAGCCCGGGTGGTGTTGCGCGAGTTGGCGGATCAGGTCGACGCCGCTGCCATCGGGCAGGCCGAGGTCAACCAGCGCCAGGTCGGGCGACATGCCCGCTTCCAGCTGCCGGCGCGCCTCGGCCAGGGTCCCGGCCCGGACCACCTGGACGCCGGGAAAGCGCTGCTCCAGCAGCCGGGCGAGCCAGGCGGCCACGTCGGGCAGGTCCTCCAGGACCAGGGCATGGCCGGGCGGCGTGTTCATGGCCGCATGCTCTCCGGCGCACTGGCCGGTGGCCATCCCGCTACTGCGGGGGCCGTGGCCGGCGGCAAGGGGAAGCGCAGGCACACCTTGGTGCCACCCAGCGTCCCGGCCTGCCAGTGGATGTTGCCCTGCAGCTCGCCGGCCCGCGCCTGCATGCTGCGCGTGCCCCGGCCGCTGCCGATGCGGGCGGCGTCGAAGGCGCCGTCGTCGGTCACTTCGAACACCAGGTCAGCGCCGACGCGTTCCACCACCACCCGCAGGCGGTGCGGCGCCGCATGGCGCAGCGCGTTGGTGATGGCCTCGCGGCCGATGCGGAACAGGTGCATGGCTTGCGCCGGATCGAGCGTCGGATCGGGAAGGTCGGCGCCCTGCCGCCAGTCCAGGGCGATGTCGCGCGTGTCGAGCCGCTGTTCGGCTTCTTCGCGCAGCTGCGCCAGCACTTCCAGCAAGGTGCCTTCCACGCCCCGTTCGCGGGCGAGGATGGCGCGCAGGTCCTGCAGCACTTCGCGCACCAGCTGTTGCTGTTCGGGTTCGCTGACCCGGTGCAGCAGGGTCAGGAGGCGGCTGCCGATGTCGTCGTGCAGGTCGTCGTAGATGCGGCGGCGTTCCGCCTGCAGCGCCTGCGACAGGTCGAGCTGCCGCTGCAGCGCGGCCAGCGACGCGTCGGCGGCGGCAGGCCGGGAGCGCGGACGCCAGGGCCACCATCGCTTCATGCCGCGTCCCCGGCGGCGCGCAGGCGCTCGCGGTTCTTGCGCGTTCGGGCGTGCTCGGCGCCCAGCTGCGATTCCAGCACGGCCTGCGCCTGGCGCAGTTCCCGGCGCGCCTCGGCCGGGCGGCCCGCGCGGGTGAGGATCTCGCCGTAGTTGCTGCGGAAGATGCCGACGTAGGGATGGCCGGCGCCCAGCGCGCCGGTGGCGTCGTCCAGCACGGCGCGCATGGTGGAGATCGCTTCGGCGTGGCTCCCCCGCTTGGACAGCAGCATGGCCAGGTTGCTGCGCGGCGCCAGCCGCTCGGGGTGCACGTCGCCGCCATGCGCGGCCTGCGCCGCCACGATGGCGCGCAGCTGCGCTTCGGCCTCGTCCAGCCGGCCCAGGTCTTCCAGCACGTAGGCACGCTGGTTCAGCGCCATCAGCGTGCGCGGCGCCTCGGCGCCGAAGCGTTCGGTGGTGGCCTGGGCCAGCGCGTCCACCAGCGGCGCGGCCTCTTCCAGCGCCCCGCGCTGGACCAGCAGGGCGGTGAGGTTGTTCAGGGTGACCAGCGTGCCGGGGTGGCGCGGCCCGAGCGCTTCGCGGCGCGCCTCGTAGGTTTCGCGGTAGATGGCCTCGGCCTGCTCGACCCGTCCCAGCCGGTCGAGGATTCCGCCCAGCTGGTTGTAGGAATACAGGGTGAGCGGGTGGTGGTCGCCGAGCGCGGCCCGGCGACGCTGGTGGACGTCGCGCGCCAAGGGTTCGGCGGCGGCGAACTCACCGCGGTACTTGAGCAGGCCGGCGTGGTTGTGGCGGGCGGTGAGGGCATCCGGATCGTCCGGCCCCAGGGCACGGGACGCCCGTTCGTCGGTGCGCGCGGAGAGCTCGTGCGCCTCGTCGATGCGCCCCTGGGTCTCGAGCATCGTGGTCAGCGCGATGCCGGCGAGCACGGCCAGGCGGTCGTCGCCGCGCGCCTCGGCGGATTGCAGGAGGGCGCGAAGCCGCTTCTCGCCTTCGCCGGGGTGCATTTCCGGGTCGATGGCCGCCGCGGCGTTGATGCGGATGGCCTGGGTGTCGAAGGCCTGCTCGCCGCGAAGGCGGGTGGAGAGCGCATCGGCGGTCTCGAGCAGTTCCGCGGCCTGCGCCGGCTCACCCAGGTGCAGCAGCGAGGTGCCCAGCGTGGCCGCCAGCGCCATGCGCGCCTCCGCCGGCAGCCGGGCGGACTGGCTGGCGAAGCCCTGGCGCGTGATGACCAGCCATTCGCGCAGGCTCAGTTCGCTGGCGGCGCCCTGTTCCGGGTCGGACGAATGGAGCATGTCGGCCAGGAAGTCGTTGACCGCGTCGCGCTCGGCCAGGTGCAGTTCGGCGACGCGACGTGCCTCGGCTTCCGCGAGCGCCATGCGGGTGGACAGCACGGTAGCGGCCACGAGCACCAGGGCCGTGGACGCGACGGCCCAGGACAGGGCGCGGTGGCGGCGGACGAACAGGCGCAGGACGCGCCCGATGCCGGCGGGCGCGGCCTCCACCGGACGGCCCTGCGTCCAGCGGCGCAGTTCGTCGGCCAGCTCGGCGGCTGAACCGTAGCGGTCGCCGGGGTCGGGGGCGATGGCCTTCATCACCACGGTTTCCAGGTCGCCCCGCGCCGCCGGCGCGATGCGGCCCAGCGGCGTCGGGGCGTGCGACGCGACGATCTTCAGCGCCGCCACCACCGAGGTGGCCGTCCCCAGGCCGGGGTGTGGCAGCACGCCACCGATCAGCTCGTAGGCGATCGCACCCAGCGCGTACACGTCCCAGCGCGGATCGCTGCGCGTGCCGCCGTCGAGCTGTTCCGGGCTCATGTAGGGCAGGGTGCCGAGCACCGCGCCGGCGCGGGTGACGCGCGTGAGGTCGCCGCGCTCGATGGCCGTGGCGATGCCGAAGTCGATGATGCGCGGCTGGTCCTGCGCGTCGACGAGGATGTTGGACGGCTTGAGGTCGCGGTGGATGACGCCGCGGGTGTGGGCGAAGTGCACCGCCCGGCACAGCGCCTCGAGCAGGTCCACCCGCTGCCGCAGTGGCTGGTTGGCCGCGGCCCAGGCGTCGAGCGGGCGGCCGTCGACGTATTCCATCGCCAGCCAGGGCACGGGCCCGGAAGGGCCCTCGACCGCGCCCGATTCGTACAGGCGGGCGATGCCGGGGTGTTCGAGCATCGCCAGCAGTTCGGCCTCGTGGCGGAAGCGGGCGGCCAGCTCGGGGCTGGCGAGGCTGCCATTGAGGATCTTCAGCGCCACCCGGCGCCTGGGCTGGGCCTGGTCCGCCAGCCAGACCGTGCCGTGGCTGCCTTCGCCCAACAGTGACAATCGCCGGAAGGGGCCGAAAACGGCGCCTTCCTGCACTTTTTCCCCGTCGCCCATGGCCTTCCCCGGCCCCCTCCGGTGCTTCGCCGATTGTAGGAGAAATCGGGAAACCGGCGCTGCCGCCGGCGCCGGCGAATTGTCGGGGTTCAGTAGTTGGCGTCAGTGTCGGCAAGTCCTTGGCAGGCCTAGAAAAGCCTCCAGGCAACATCTTGGGAATCAGCCGATCCAGTCAGGAACTGACAGGAACAAATGCACGGTCGAGGGAAATGACATCAACTAATGCTCCCCCTGGACCATTGTCAGTGGAGGCGACCCTTGGCTGGGCACAGGAGATCGCCGTTAGATGAGTACCGGCCTAAGCGTTCTCAAATGCCGGTCAGCCTCAAGTCTGTAGAGAGGAATAGGCTCCGCTCTTCTAGACCGCAGGTCCTTAAAGAGCGTCACGTCCTCGTCCGGTGTGTCGTACCCTAGAACCACCGCCCTGAGAGATTCCGACGGGAACTCCACTAGTCCTTGCGGAATGCCGACCCTGATCAATCGCTCCTCTTTCTGGTCTGACCACAGTTCAGCCTTCATAAGCAGTGCCGCTGTAATGTCTCGCCATCCATCATCTGGATTCTGAGGTGCAAAATTGATCTGAATGCTCGGAATCGTCCCTGGAGGGACGTATTTCACGGGAAATGGAACAGCATCTATCGGCGGCATTCCTAAGCCACAAACCAATGGCCACGGAGTACGAAAGTCAAAAACAAAAGCATGCCCTTTTCCACCCTCTCCGTAGGAAGCCCAGGCGCGCTGCTGATCTATTTCTCGGAAGAAGCTAAGGATGCTAGACCCGCTATATTGGGCATCTAGCTTGGCAGCGATGCTTGAAACCATAGAGCTTCTATTCCTGTCATCAGACAGGTTCGCCAAGAATGCGGCTGTGGCAGCCTCAATCTCTTCTGCTGGCGCCCCGACCATGTGCCTCGTCGCGAGAGCACGCACCTCATCTCTTGAAGGTACGCCGGCTTCCTCGTATGTCGGATGTCCCTCAAAAATATCGTCTTGGGACCGGACACCTCCCATGTAAATGCGGTTCTGAAGAAGAATTTGCTCGGGCTCTTCCGGAATTCTCGATCTCCCGCGAATCCGCACGAAAGCGTGCTCCTTCCAGAAGCCATCAGCAAGTGGATCGACCATAATTACCGGTCCCTGAGCCATTTTCCAAATCACCATCCCGTTCTCGCTAGATCATCGGCTAATCAAGAAGGATCACCTGACTTCGGATGGGAAATTCTAGGCTAGTGATAGCCGAAACATCTCAGGACGGCGAACGAAATCCGCATTCCTCCGCAACACTCTTCATCCCGACAAGCCATTAATAAGGATAGAAGCCATCAAGGAGTGAGCCCTAATTGCCGTCAGCCGGCTCTGGCTTTGTCTCGTAAATATCGCGCACAGCATTCCAAATGGCGGTGTAATCCGCCTCGATCTTCGACTCATCCTGCGCAGTATCTGCAACCTGCTTCCTCAAAGCGTCCACGTCTGCCGCTGTCAGCTTTGGATTGCCAGCCGCATCTCGTTGCAGAATGACCTTTGATCTACCGGTTCGATCAGAAATCCGACTAGACGCAGCCTCGAGCGCCTTCGGCGAGGGAAGTTCCTCAGTGTTCCTGCTATTCCAGTTATCAATCGCCTTCGAGATCAACTCTTCATCATCGTTCATGCGCTCAACCTTGTACTGGGTTAGAGATATCTCGCGGCCTAACCGGCAATTGGCTCACCGCCTGATTGATCTGGCAATCAATCGCTGCCACCTGCATCGCCTGTTGCGGCTACTTCTTCTGCAATCCTCTTTAGATCGGGCACCACGATCGCTGGAGAAGACTGAAGCAACTCAACATTTCGCCCAAGCTCTTTTTGGAGCTTCCCGACAAGAACCCCGCGAACGCTCTTCCCATACCTGTATCTTTCCGGGCTCGCGTTGTACGCGTGTCCCGCCTCGGTCGCGATCTTTCCATGATTCACCGAGGGCCCGCCCTTGTTCTTCTTCTGTTGAGCCTCTGTCACCCAACTGTTGATACACCTCTCAACAGACTTCTCTCGGCACTCAATGGTGGCTTCATCAATCAGCTTGACCGCAGTTTCACGGGATATTTCTGGCGCGACGCTAACTACATGGTCAGGACAAAGGAAGTGGCTTTCCACATCCGTTCCCTCAGTCAGGAAGACTTCAAGCCCAGCCATATTGAGCTTCTCTTTGTACTCATCGGCGGCCGCGTCCGACATGTAGTCCCTGTCTCTGTGGACAAGGACTTTACTGCCCGGAGCATGCTCCCTGTTGATGCGCGCCCAAAATTGACCACCCCTGCGCGTTGAAAATTGACCAGGGCATGGACCGGGGGATTCCAGCCCCGGGTTGTTCGCAGTGTAGCCTCAGCCGCCGGTTTCAGTGGCCGGTTCGG
>JBFXES010000170.1:0-6528 GCA_050179875.1 Thiohalomonadaceae bacterium | reverse complement strand
AAGCCGCTCCCAGGAGCCCACCGTGGGCGATGGCTCCGCTGACTTGGACCACCGCCACCTTCGCCCACAATGTGGGCTCCTGCAAAATCCCATCCCTCTGTAGGAGCCCACACCGTGGGCGATGGCTCCGCTGACATGGACCACCGCCAACGTCGCCCACAATGTGGGCTCCTGCAAAATCCCATCCCTCTGTAGGAGCCCACACCGTGGGCGATGGCTCCGCTGACCTGGACCACCGCCACCTTCGCCCACAATGTGGGCTCCTGCAAAATCCCATCCCTCTGTAGGAGCCCACACTGTGGGCGAATTCGGCATCGGGAAAGCAGCGCGACCGCGCCCCGCCCATCGGACGCTGGACACGGGCGTCAAATCCGTTATCGTGGCGGAAGGGAGCGCGGCAGGCGGGAGGACGACGTGCACGAGGCATTCATGGGCGAGGCCATCCGGCTTGCGCTCGAGTCGGTGGCCAACGGTAACGGTGGCCCCTTCGGGGCCGTGGTGGTGAAGGACGGCCGCATCGTCGGCCGCGGTACCAACGGGGTCACGCGCTACAACGATCCCACGGCTCACGCCGAGGTCATGGCCATTCGCGACGCCTGCCGGCAACTGGGGGAATACCACCTCACGGGCTGCGAGTTGTACGTGAGCTGCATGCCTTGCCCCATGTGCCTGTCCGCCAGTTACTGGGCACGCATCGAACGCATCTATTACGCCGCCAGGGCCGAGGATGCGGCGGCGGTCGGTTTCGACGACGTGCTCATCGCCGAGGAACTGGGCCTGCCCCTGGACAAGCGGCGCCTGCCGCTGGTGCACATGCCCACCAAAGATGCCCTCGCGCCGCTGCGGCTCTGGCACGAGAAGGACGACAAGATCCCGTATTGATCCCCGCGCGGGATGGCGGCATCCCGTGCGCTTTACCTTCACACGCCCGCTTCAACCCGGTTGCGGCCTGCGGCCTTGGCGCGATAGAGCGCCGCGTCGGCGCGCGCGAACAGGTCCCGGGCATGATCGCCCTCGGCGAGCACGGCAATGCCGATGCTCACGGTGACAGGCAGGCTGCCCCGACAGAAGCCGTCCGCGGCCATGGCCTGGCGGATGCGCTCGGCCACCAGCGCGGCGCCGGCCTCGTCCGTGTTGCCGAGCAGCACCACGAATTCCTCGCCGCCGTAGCGGAACAGGAGATCGGTGGCGCGCAGGGCGGCCTGCATGCGCGCCGCCGCTTCCTTGAGCACGCCGTCGCCGGTCTGGTGGCCGTGCAGGTCGTTGACGCGCTTGAAGTGATCCAGATCCAGGGCGAGCAGCGCCAGCGCCTGGCCGGCGCGCCGCGCCAGCAGCACCTCGCGCGCCAGCGCCTCCTCGAAGGCGGCACGGTTGCCCACGCCGGTGAGCGCATCCTTGCGGGACGCCAGCAGCGCATCGCGGTAGGCGAGGGCGTTGCGCAGCGGGTAGGCGAAGGCCGAGAGCAGCATTTCGAGTTGCACCAGATCCGCTTCGCCGAAGCGCTGGTCGCGGGCGAACTCGATTTCGCCGAGGGAATCCTCCATGAGCGTCACGTGGTAGGCACAGCGATGCAGCGCACGCTTGCCGGATTGCAGTTCCAGCCCACGGGTCGGCGAACGCAGCACGACGCCGTCGAAGGGCACGTGCAGGTTGGCTTCCTGTGCGAACAACGCCAGCATGGGTTCCAGCTCCAGGGTGGTCTGGAGCGCCAGCGTCAGGTGCACCGTGTCCGGCGTGGGCATCCTGGCGGCTAAGCTGGTCACAGTGGCCTTGTGCTCCGTGGGCAACATATGAACTGACCCTTTATGTGAACTGTGTCGCATCGATAGCCAGATTCGTGCCATGGGTGTAAAGTTTTGTGGTAACAAAGACTTACCGTCATATTCGTGGGGGAATTCCGAGGAGCGCCGGAAGCTTGACGCGCCGATCGGATGGAGTGAGGACGACCGATGAACGCAAGAAGATGGGGATGGATCTGGCTGGCTTTCGGCTTTCTCGCCCTGGGCGGGGGCGCGCTCGCCCGCGAAGGCGAACTGGAGGGCGGCGTGAACCCGGGTTATCACCCGCCGCCGCCCTGGTTCAAGGATTCCTTCCTGGACCTGCGCGAAGACCTGGCTGAGGCCGCGAAGGACGGCAAGCGCCTGCTGCTGTACTTCTATCAGGACGGCTGCCCCTATTGCGCCAAGCTGTTGGAGGACAACTTCGGTCAGAAGGCCATTGCCGACAAGACGCGCACGCGTTTCGACGTGGTGGCCGTGAACATGTGGGGCGATCGTGAAGTGACCGGGCTCGACGGCCGGGCGCAGACCGAAAAGGAATTCGCCACGGCCATGCGCATCATGTTCACGCCCACGCTGGTGTTCCTGGACGAGGGCGGCGCGCAGGTGTTGCGCGTGAACGGCTATTACCACCCGCACAAGTTCGACGCCGCACTCGACTTCGCCAGCGGCAAGGCGCCGGCGGGCATGAGCTTCCCCGAGTTCCTGGCGAAGGCCGGCGGCACGCCCGCCAAGGGCGAACTCAACACCCAGGCCTTCTTCCAGCCCGGGCCGCACAACCTGTCACGCCACAAGATCCCCGCCGGACGCCCGCTGGTGGTGTTCTTCGAGCAGCGCCAGTGCGCCGCCTGCGACGAACTGCACGCCGACGTGCTCGCACGCGAGGAAACCCGCCGCCTGCTCGATGCCTTCGACGTGGTGCAACTGGACATGCGCGCCAAGGCGCCGCTGGTGACCACCCGCGGCGAACGCAGCACGGCCGCCGACTGGGCGCGGCAACTCAACGTCCTGTACGCGCCATCGCTGGTGTTCTTCGATGAGAAAGGCGAAGAGGTCTTCCGCACGGAGGCCTATCTGAAATCCTTCCACGTGCAGTCGGCGCTGGACTACGTGGCGAGCGGCGCCTACAAGCGCGAGCCGAGTTTTCAGCGCTTCGTGCAGGCGAGGGCGGATCACATGAGGGAGCAGGGGATTGTGGTGGATTTGATGGACTGATGAAGTCCGCCAATGGGATCAACCACGGAGGCCACGGAGGGCCACGGGGAAAAATTTGCGGACGGGAAAGGATGTAGGTCACGTTGGCGCGCAGCGCCTACGTGACATTGCGCGGTTCGAAATGTCACGTAGCTTCGCAACGTGACCTACAACCCTAACCGCCAAATTACATTTCAGACCTTAAACCGCTGCCCCGTAATCCCCTTGCTGTCCGGCCCCATGAGATAGAGGTACGGCAGCATGACGTCTGCGGGACGGGGCAGGGTGGACGGGTCTTCTCCCGGGTAGGCCTTGGCGCGCATGTCGGTGTACACCGTGCCCGGGTCGAGGCTGTTCACGCGGATGGGGGTGTTGGCTTCCAGTTCCGCCGCCCAGATCTCCATCATGTTCTCGCAGGCGGCCTTGGCTATGGCGTATGCACCCCAGTAGGCGCGTCCGTGCCGACCGACGCGGTCGGACGTGAACACCACCGAGGCGTCGGCGGAATTCTTCATCAGGCCGAGCAGCACACGGGTGATCAGGAACGGGGCGTTGAGGTTGGTCTGCATGACCTTCGACCACTGCTCCAGGTTGTACTGGCCCAGCGGGGTGAGGGTGCCGAGGGCCGCCGCGTTGTGCAGGATGCCGTCCAGGCGCCCGAATTCCTCGCCGAGCTTCGCCGCCATGTCTTCGTACTGCTGTGGCGTGGCCTTTTCCAGGTTCAGCGGGTAGATGGCGGGTTGCGGGCTGCCATCGGCCTCGATCTGGTCATACACCGCTTCGAGCTTGCGCATGCCGCGGCCCAGCAGGATCACCGTCGCGCCGTGACGGGCGAAGGTCCGCGCGGCGACGGCGCCGATGCCGCTGCCGGCGCCGGTGACGAGGATGATGCGGTCCTTCAGCAGATCGGGAGCGGGCGCGTAGCCCTCGGGGATTCGGGTCATGGCGTGGTCTGTCGCAGTTGGGTATCGACGAGGCGCGCGCATTGTACTCCAGAGCGCACCGCGCCTTCGAGCGTGGCGGGATAGCCGGTATCGGTGTAGTCGCCCGCGAGCCAGCAGCCCGCGAGCGGTGTGCGGGCGTGGGGGCGGTGATCGTCGATGCCGACGGTGCAACGGAACGTGGCGCGCTTTTCGCGCACCACGAGTTGATCCACGGGCGCGGGAAAATGCGGAAATTGTGCCGCGATTTCGCCTGCCACGCGCGCAGCCAGCGCCTCGCGCGTCATGTCCGTGTGCTCGCCCGGGCCGCTGATCACCGCTGCGAGCAGGCCGGGCTGCCCGTAGACGCGGCGATCGAACAGCCATTGCGCCATGCCGTCCGCCAGACCGACCATCTCCGCGGGCAGATGCACGTGGGCGGGATAGCGCAGATACACCGTGGCGATGGGCTCATACTCGAAGGTGGCCAGGGTGCCGGCAAGCAGCGCGCTGCCCGCATGGGCGGACAGCAGGCGAGCGGCAATGTTCGGAGGTACCGCAAGGATCACCTGCGAAGCGGCGATGCGCTCATCGCCCAGCCAGAGCCCTGCCACGCGATGGCTTCGTATCTCCAGCGCCGTCACGCGCGCGCCGAGGCGCACCTGTCCGCCGTGGCGCTCGATGAAATCCAGGGCCGGCTCGGGGAAGGAACGTCCCAGGTCCACGCGCGGGATGAGCAGGTCCGAGTCGCAACGCTTGCGTGCGAAGGCATCCCGCAGCACGCGCAGGAACACCCGTGCGGAGGCCTGCTCGGGCACGGTGTTCAGCGTGGCGAGGCACAGGGGATTCCAGAGCAGGCGGGTGAGCCGGGCGGGCTGGTCGGCAAGGAGATCCGCGACGCTCGCGTCCTCGGGCAGTTCGAAGCCGGACAGGTAATGCCGCAATGCGAAGCGCAGGGCACGCAGGCGTTCACCCAAACGCAGGCCGCGGCCTGCGAGCAGCGCCACGGCGAGATGCACTGGCGCGGGCAGGTGCGGCGCCTTCAAGAGCAAGGTGTCGCGCCCGCTGCGTACTTCGAGGCGCAGGGGCAGGCGCAGGCAGGCGTGGTGTTCCTGCATGCCCACGCGATCCATGAGGCGCAGCGTTTCATGGTAGGCGCCGATGAGCAGGTGCTGGCCGTTGTCCACGCCATCGCTGCCGAAGGCGAGGCGACGGGCGCGGCCGCCCAGCTGACGCGAGGATTCCAGCACGATGACGCGGTGACCGAGATCGGTCAGTTCCACGGCTGCCGCCAGACCGGCCCAGCCGCCGCCCACCACCACCACCGGTTCGCGCGCCGCCGGCGCGGCGCGCCGCGGCGCGTGCATGCCCATGCGGCGCGACCTACCCACGGCCCTCGGTCAGCGCGGCGTGGCGCGCCGCTTCACGGCGTGCCGTGCGCCAGGCGATCCAGAGCTTGCGCCAGGGCGACAGGCGCACACGGCGGCGCAGCACCGGGTAATCCTCGGCCTCGATGCGGTCCAGCAGGGTCAGGTACACCGCGGCCATGATGAGGCCGCTGCGCTGCGCGAAGCGATCTACCTCGGGGAGCTTGTCGAAGGCCTGCCGGTAGTACTGGCGCGCGCGCCGCGCCAGTTGCGCGAACAGCGCGCGCAGCTGCTCGGTGAGTGTGTCGCCGCGCAGGTCGTCGATGGTCACGCCGCAGGCGTCGAGCTCGTCCTGGGGCAGATAGACGCGGCCGCGCAGGGCGTCCTCGCGCACGTCGCGCAGGATGTTGGTGAGCTGGAAGGCCATGCCCAGGTCGTGGGCGTACTTGAGGGTGCGGCGATCCTGATAGCCGAAGATCTCGGCGGAGATCAGGCCCACCACGCTCGCCACGCGATAGCAGTAGAGGGCGAGTTCGTTGAAGCTGGTATAGCGGACCGGCTCCAGATCCATTTCCATGCCGTCGATGATCTCCAGGAAATATTCCTGGGGCAGGTTGTGGTCGCGCACCACCGGCAGCAGCGCCCGGCCCACGGGGTGTTGTGGTTCGCCCGCGAAGACGCTGCCGATTTCGCCGCGCCACCACGCCAGCTTGGCGCGCGCCACGCCGGCGTCGCTGCACTCGTCCACCACGTCGTCCACTTCCCGGCAGAAGGCATACACCGTCGTGATGGCGCGCCGCTTCTCGGGCGGAAGAAAGAGGAAGCTGTAGTAGAAACTGGAACCGCTGCCCGCGGCCCTGTTCTGGCAATACTCGTCAGGCGTCATTGCATGTTCTTCTGGGGCCAGGAGGCGATTATAGGGATCGCGGGCGGTCAGGGGGAAATTGCGGGTTCGGTGGCGATGTGCGAAGGCGTCTCGCAAGTGCCGACGTCATCGGGACTGCGGTGCCGATAACCGCCCGGCGGTTCGAAAGGCGTTCGCCCACGATGTGGGCTCCTACGGTGGTCCCTGAAACCGTTGTAGGAGCCGACATTGTCGGCGAATGCGGTTCGGATAACCGCCCGGCGGTTCGAAAGGCGTTCGCCCACGATGTGGGCTCCTACGGTGGTCCCTGGAACCGTTGTAGGAGCCGACATTGTCGGCGAATGCGGTTCGGATAACCCCTCGGCGGTTGGAAAGACCTTCGCCCACGATGTGGGCTCCTACGG
>JBFXES010000169.1:0-6611 GCA_050179875.1 Thiohalomonadaceae bacterium | reverse complement strand
GTGCGTTCGTAGTAGCCGCCGCGCTCGCCGATGCCCTCCCGCTCGGCCACGGTGATGGCCACGTGGTCCACGTAGTTGCGGTTCCATCTGGGTTCGAAGAAGGGGTTTGCGAAGCGCAGCGCGAGCACGTTCTGCACCGTCTCCTTTCCCAGGAAGTGGTCGATGCGGAAGATCTGCTCCTCGTGGAAATGGCGGCCCAGCTCGGCATTGATGGCGAGGAAGGAGTCCAGGTCATACCCGAGCGGCTTCTCCACCACCACCCGCACCCGCGCCCGCTCGCGGTGCAGGCCCTGGGCCGCGAGATGCTGCACCGCAGCACCGAACAGGCTGGGTGGGACGGCCAGGTAGAACACCAGGTCGGGGAGCGTATTCCAGGCGCGGACCTGCGACTCCAGGAATTCGGCCAGGCGGGCGTAATCCCGCGGTTCCTGCACATCGAAGGACAGGTAACGCAGCGCCCCGGCAAACCCATCCCAATCGGCCTGCGCGGGCTCGCCGCGGCGGGAATGGCGCCCCACGGCCTCGCGGTAGTGGGCTGCGAGCGCGCCGTCGTCCAGGGGCCGCCGCCCCAGGGCCACGAGCAGGAAGGGCTCGGGTAGTTGCCCGTCGAGCTTGAGATTGAACAGCGCCGGCAGGATCTTCCGCGCCGCCAGGCTCCCGGTGGCGCCGAACAGCACGAACACCACGCCCCCGCGGCCCGTCATGGCGGGTCCCTCTTCCAGGGCTGACAGGCTGCACGGGACAAGCCCGTGCGCCGTCGGTCGACAGGCTTCATAACGCAACTGTAGGCCGAGTTGCACGGCACTTACCCGGCCGCGCAGGCGCGTCGGCCCTGACGCACGCCCGATACCAGGCCTGGATTTTCACCCTCCGCCGATGCGGTTTAACATTCGCTCCTTCGCTGACAACCGATCCGAGAAGAGGACCTCAATGGAGGAGTACGCCTACACCCTGGAAATGAGCGTGCGCGATTACGAGTGCGACATGCAGGGCATCGTCAACAACGCCGTGTACCAGAACTATCTGGAGCACGTGCGCCACGAATACCTCAAGTCCATCGGCGTGGACTTCGCCGACTATGCGCGACGCGGCATCAACTTCGTGGTGGTGCGCATCGAAATGGATTACAAACACCCGCTCACGTCCGGGGACCGTTTCGTGGTGGGCCTCAACATGGTGCGCGAATCCCGCATCCGCTTCGCCTTCCACCAGGACATCTACCGCCTGCCCGACATGAAGCCCGTCATCAAGGCCAAGGTGATCGGCACCGCCATGAACGCCAAGGGTCGGCCCGAAATTCCGGCCGAGGTGGAACAGCTGCTCGGAAGTTCTGAAGAAAAAAGCTGAAACACGGGGGACACGGGGAACGCCGGGAAAAGACTCCAGCCATGTGGGAGCGAGCTTCTGCTCGCGACAAGTTCCTCTCATGGCTTCCGCCGCGCTGTCATGCAAGCGCTTCACGCCAACGTGACCTGCTCGCAATTCTCACCCCGTGTTCCCCGTGTCCCCCGTGTTTATGCTTTTTCTCTTCTCACATCACGCGTAGTTCTTGCGCGCGCCGCGCCGGCCGGGGGTTTTCTTCTGGATGATGACGCCCTTGACGGCGTCCGGGCCTGAGAGTTTCTGCACGGGATAGGCGGCGTTCAGGGCGGCGATGTGCCACTGCCCGTCGACGATCCGCAGTTGCCGGAAGATGTATTCCTCGTTGTGCCAGGCGATCACGAAAGAGCGGTCGCGCGCCACGCCTTCGGGATCGATCACGATCACCTCGCCTTCCATGAACTCGGGTTCCATGCTGTCGCCCAGCACCATGAGGGCGTAGGGTTCCTTCGCCTTGCAGGCTTCGGCGGCAAAGTCCCGTTCCGGGTCTTCGGCCTTGGCGATGGGGATGAATTTTTCGAGGCTCATGGGTTCTCCGGTCCGATCTTCCGGCTGCACATTTTTGCACGGGGCGCGCACGCGTTAGAATCGCGCCTCGCCCGAATGATTCAAAGGTAAACGATGAAACGTTACACCGACCTGGTTACGGAAGCCCTCGCCCGCGTGCGGGAAATCATGCCCTGGGATCTGGCCGAACGATTGCAGCAGAATCCCGACATCATCCTGCTCGACGTGCGCGAGCCGGCGGAATTCCAGGCCATGCACATCCCCGGTTCCATCAACGTGCCGCGCGGCATCCTGGAGTCTTCCTGTGACTGGGACTACGACGACACCATCCCTGAACTTGCCGCCGGCCACGACCGCGAAATCGTCGTGATCTGCCGCTCCGGCAACCGCTCCGTGCTCGCCGCCGACGTGATGCAGCAGATGGGCTTCAGGAACGTCGTCTCGCTCAAGACCGGCGTGCGCGGCTGGAACGAATACGATCAGCCCCTGGTCGACGCCGAGGGCAACACCGTGGACGTGGATGCCGCCGACGAAGCCCTCGCCTCCCGTGTCCGCCCGGACCAGCTCCGGCCGAAGTGATTCAACGCGGAGGACGCGGAGGCGCGGAGGACGCAGAGGGAAACAAAGCTCTTACTAGCTTTCTCCTTGTGCTGGTTCACGCGGAAACCCGTTGTATCTCAGGACGTGGAGGATACGCCGATACCATTTCGGTTTTCTCCGCGTCCTCCGCGCCTCCGCGTTGCCCGCTGTTCAGTGCTCCCCGCGGCGGATCTGCTCTTCGGAGCGGAACCAGTTGAGCTTTTCGTGCAGTTTCACCACGTGGCCGACCACGATCAGCGTCGGGGCGTGGATTTCCTTGCCGGCGATGTCGTCGTTGATGCTCGCGAGTGTGCCCGTGAACACGCGCTGGCGCGGCGTGGTGGCCTGCTGCACCAGGGCGACGGGCGTGTCCAACGGCAGGCCGTGGGCCTGGAGTTGCTCGCAGATGACCGGCAGACCCTTGAGGCCCATGTAGAACACCACGGTCTGGTTGGGAGCCGCGAGGCTCTTCCAGTTCAGGTTCATGGTGCCGTCCTTCAGGTGGCCGGTGACGAACACCACCGCCTGGGAATGGTCACGATGGGTGAGCGGAATGCCGGCGTAGGCGGCGGTGCCGAGGGCGGCCGTGATGCCCGGCACCACCTGGAAGGTGACGCCGTTGGCCATGAGGGTTTCGATCTCCTCGCCGCCGCGGCCGAACACGAACGGGTCGCCGCCCTTCAGACGGCACACGCGCTTGCCCTGCTTGGCCAGGTCCACCAGCAGCTGGTTGATCTGGTGCTGGGGCACGGCGTGGTTGTCGCGCTCCTTGCCCACGTAGATGCGCTCGGCATCGCGGCGGCACAGGTTCAGCACGTCTTCGGAAACCAGCCGGTCGTACACGACGGCATCGGCCTGCTGCATGAGGCGCAGGGCGCGGAAGGTGAGCAGGTCCGGATCGCCGGGGCCGCCGCCCACCAGGTAGACCTCGCCTTCCTTGCGCTCCTCACCCTCGGCGATGGCCTTCTGCAGGGCGCGCTCGGCCTCGTCGTCCTTGCCCGAGAACACCAGTTCGGCGATGCGGCCCTGGAGGATGCCCTCCCAGAACACGCGCCGGGCGGTGACGTCCTTGAAACGGGCCTTCACCTCGTTGCGGTAGCGCTCCACCATGGCGGCCAGGCGGCCGTAGGTGGAGGGAATGGCGGCCTCCAGGCGGGTGCGAAGCAGCCGCGCCAGCACCGGCGAGGCGCCGCCCGTGGAGACGGCGATCTGCACCGGGGAGCGGTCGATGATGGACGGCATGACGAAGCTGCACAGCTCCGGGTTGTCCACCACGTTCACGGGGATGCCGCGCTTCTTGCAGAGCTGGGAGACCTCGCGGTTCACGTCCTGGTCGTCCGTGGCGGCCACGACGATCATGCGCCTGTCCAGGTCCGCCGGGGTGAAATGGCCGCGGCGCCAGTTGATGCGGTGTTCTTCCGCCTCGCCGTGCAGGTGCGGGCACAGCTCCGGGGCCACCACGCCCACCTTGGCGCCGGCCTCCTGCAACAGCGCGACCTTGCGCGCCGCCACTTCGCCGCCACCGACCACCAGCACCGGCTGGCCGCGCACGTTCATGAATACGGGTAGGAAATCCATGGAAATCTCAGGGCCTGAGAGCCGACATTGCCCGCAAGTGTATCCCCGGGGCGGCCTTTTCGTTATATCTCATTAGGAATGGTTAATATTCGAGGCGAGGAAAAGGCTTCGACCACGGGGGACACGGGGAACACGGGGCAAGAAGAAGAAAAAAACAGCCGTAGGAGCGGCCTCAGGCCGCGATAGCACACCATGCCTGGGCAATCGCGGCCTGAGGCCGCTCCTACAAGAGAGAGGATTTCCCCGTGTCCCCCCGTGTCCCCGTGATCCAATCTTGATCCCGCCTCAGCGGGACAGGACCGCCGTCCCGCCCATGTAGGGCTGCAAGGCCTCGGGGATGCGGATGCTGCCGTCGGCCTGCTGGTAGTTTTCCATCACGGCCACCAGGGTGCGGCCCACGGCGAGGCCGGAGCCGTTGAGGGTGTGCAGGAGTTCGGGCTTGCCGGTCTCGGGGTTGCGCCAGCGGGCCTGCATGCGGCGGGCCTGGAAGTCCACGAAGTTGGAGCAGGAGGAGATCTCCCGGTACTTGCCCTGCCCCGGCAGCCAGACCTCCAGGTCGTAGGTCTTGGCGGAGGAAAAGCCCATGTCGCCGGCGCACAGGGCCATCACGCGGTACGGCAGACCGAGCTTCTGCAGGATCTTCTCCGCATGGCCCGTCAGTTCCTCCAGGGCCTGCCAGGAATCCTCAGGCCGCACCAGTTGCACCAGTTCCACCTTCTCGAACTGGTGCTGGCGGATCATGCCGCGGGTGTCCTTGCCGTAGGCGCCCGCCTCGCTGCGGAAGCAGGGGGTGTGGGCCACGTACTTCACCGGCATCTTGGCGGCCTCGATGATCTCGTCGCGGGCGATGTTGGTAACCGGCACCTCGGCCGTGGGGATCAGGTAGTAGTTCTGCTCGCCGCGCAGGGCGAACAGGTCCTGTTCGAACTTGGGCAACTGGCCGGTGCCGCGCAGGCTGTCGGCGTTCACCAGGTACGGCACGTAGGTCTCGGTGTAACCGTGCTCGCCGGTGTGGGTATCCAGCATGAACTGGATGAGGGCGCGGTGCAGGCGCGCCAGCGGGCCGCGCATGAGCGAAAAGCGCGCGCCGGTGATCTTGGCGGCGGTGTCGAAGTCCAGCATGCCCAGGCCGTTGCCCAGGTCCACGTGGTCCTTCGGCTCGAAGTCGAACGCGGGGGGCGTGCCCCAGCGGCGCACCTCCACGTTGCCCTCCTCGTCCTTGCCGTCAGGCACGGACTCGTGAGGGATGTTGGGCACGCCCAGGGCGATGGTGTTCAGTTCCTCCTGGATGGCCGCCAGACGCGCCTCCGCCTCCTTGAGCCTGTCACCCAGCCCGGCCACGGCCGCCATCAGCGGCGCCGCGTCCTCGCCCTTGGCCTTGGCCTGGCCGATGGCCTTGGATTTGGCATTGCGCTCCGCCTGCAACTCCTGGGTACGCGTCTGCAGTTCCTTGCGCTCCGCCTCCAGGCGGGCGATGGCGGCGGTGTCGAGCACGAATCCCCGCCGCGCCAGCTTGGCGGCGGTGGCTTCGAGATCGGTACGGAACAGACGCGGGTCGAGCATTTGTACGCCTTTCAAAAATCCGGTCGAAGAAAAAAAGCATTAACCACGGGGGACACGGGGAACACGGGGAAAATCCCTTCTCCTGTAGGAGCGGCCTCAGGCCGCGATACGCCGTTTGATTTGGTCATCGCGGCCTGAGGCCGCTCCTACGGGTGTTTCTTCACACCACACAGAAGATCTTCTTGCCCCGTGTTCCCCGTGTCCCCCGTGGTTAAAGCTTTTGTCTTTTTTGCCTTTGCTCAAACATTCACCTGCGCCGGCCAGGTGAGCAGGTGGCCGGGTTTGATGAGGGGTTGCAGGTGATCGATGGCGGCGGCGATTTTATCGGGTGTGTCGAAAAACTCCACCACGATGGGCAGTTCCAGGGACAGGTCCACCAGTCTGGCGGTGTGCAGTTCGCCCGAGGGGCCGATGCCGGCGATGCCGCGGTACACCGTCACGCCGCGCAGCTTCTCCACCTGGTGCAGGCGCTTGAGCAATGCCTCCAGTTGCGCATGGCCCTCCGTGAGGTAAAGGCGCGCCACGGTCACGTCGAGCATGTTCATACCTGCCTCGCCACACTCACCCCCACCCACGCCGCGGCGAGGCACAGCACCACGCTGGCCAGCACGTTCACGGCCGCGCGCAGCACGTCGCCGCTCTCCACGAGGTTCAGGGTCTCGATGGAAAAACTGGAAAACGTAGTGTAGCCGCCGAGCAGCCCCACCATCAGCAATGCGCGCCACTCCGGTCCCAGCGCCACCCGCTCGATGAGCAGCACGTACAGCAGCCCGATGGCGAAGGACCCGGTCACGTTCACGAACAGCGTGCCCCACGGAAAGGCGCGGCCCAGCAAGGCGTGCAGCCCCGTGGACAACCCGAACCGCAACATCGACCCGAACGCCCCGCCCAGTCCCACCAACAGCAGCTGCTTCATTGTCCGGCCTTGATGGGTGGAAAAGTATTAACCACGGGGAACACGGGGGACACGGGGAAATCCACTTCTTTTGTGGGAGCGGCCTTCT
>JBFXES010000168.1:0-6621 GCA_050179875.1 Thiohalomonadaceae bacterium | reverse complement strand
GCAAACGGTATGTGGCGAGCGGGATGCGTCCGTAGGCCATGGCGTCGTTTCAGTCGAACACCGACAGTCCGTTTACCCGCACCTCGGCCTGGGCGGGCGTGCAGAGGACCCACACCACCGACCAGGGCATGAGCGTGCCGTTGTCGCCGTGTGCGTCCGGCGTGGCGAACAGCGGAGGCGCCTCGGGCAGGGCCACGTCCGCCACCGGCTCCTCACCCAGGTTGGCGGCGAGCACGAGCGCCGCGCCGTCGGCCAGCATCCAGCGCGCGGCGATGGCGCGCTCGCTGAAGGTCACGCAACGGGCCTCCTTTCCCGTGCTGCCCGCGAGGCGGGGCACGATGCGGCGGCGTGCCTCCAGCAGTGCGCGATGCAAGTCCAGCCACGCCCGTCCGCGCGCCGTGTCGCGCTCGCTCCAGTCCAGCTTGGCCAGCAGGAACGTACCGGGCTCGCCCGGATCGGGAATGCGTTCGCGCCGATGCGGGTCGCTGAACCCGGCGAAGTGGGCGAACTCCGCACGCCGTCCCTCGCGCACCTTGGGCGCCAGGTCCGGGCCGAAGTCGCAGAAAAATGGAAACGGCCGGCGAGTGCCCCACTCCTGGCCCATGAACATGAGCGGCACGTGGGGCGCCAGCAGCCACAGCGCGGTGGCGGCGCGCAGGGCCTCGGGCCGCGCGAGGGAGGTCATGCGCTCGCCGCAGGCGCGGTTGCCGATCTGGTCGTGGTTCTGCAGGAAACCCACGAAGGCGGTCACCGGCAGGTGGGCGCTGGGTTCGCCGCGGTGGGTCCGGTGGTAGGCGGAGTATTCGCCCTGGAAGGCAAAGCCTTCGGCCAGGACGCGCGCGAGCTGTTCGAGCGGCGCGCGGGCGAAGTCGGCGTAGTAACCGTCCTCTTCCCCGGTCAGCAGCACGTGCATGGCATGATGGAAGTCGTCGTTCCACTGTGCCCGATAACGCGGCTCGCCGTTATACCGGTCGAGGTAGCGCGCGGTGTTGCGGTCGTTTTCCAGCACGAGGTGCACCCGGCGTTTGCCACAGGCCGCCGTGACGCGCTGTCCCAGTTCTTCCACGATGTCGGGCCGCGAGTCGTCCGCAATGGCGTGCACCGCATCCAGGCGCAGGCCGTCCAGGTGGTACTCCTCCAGCCAGTACAGGGCGTTGTGCACGAAGAATTCGCGCACCGTGCGGCTCTGGCCGCCGTCGAAGTTGATGGCCGCGCCCCAGGGCGTGCGGTGACGCCGGGTGAAGAACGGCGGGGCGTAGACGTGCAGGTAGTTGCCCTCGGGACCGAAGTGGTTGTAGACCACGTCGAGGAACACCATGAGGCCGAGCGCATGGGCTGCTTCGATCAGGCGCTTGAGATCGTCGGGCGTGCCGTAGCGGCGGTCCGGCGCGAACAGCAGCACGCCGTCGTAGCCCCAATCCCGCGCACCGGGGAAATCGGCCACCGGCATGAGTTCGATGGCCGTGACGCCCAGCGCCGCCAGTTCGTCGAGGCGCGGCACGACGGCGGCGAAGGAGCCTTCCTCGGTGAACGCCCCCACGTGGAGCTCGTAGAACACCGCCTCTTCCCACGGGCGGCCTTGCCAGTCGTCGTCGCTCCAGGCATAGGCGCGCGGATCCAGCAGCACGCTCGCGCCGTGGACGTCCTCGGCCTGCATGCGGGACGCCGGGTCGGGCACGAACAGGTCGTCGTCGATGCGATAGCCGTAGGTCATGCCCGCGCGCGCCGGCAACACGGCCTCGAACCAGCCGTTCGCCGCGCGCATGGGACGACCGTCGGCGCCGTCGAGGATCAGGTCCACGCGCGCGGCGCCCGGGGCCCACAGCCGGAAGCGCCAGCGCCCGTCTTCCTGCGGCGCGGCGCCGAAAGGCATGTCATGGCCACGCTGAATCATTCCCTGCCTCCTGCCCACCGGGACTGCGGCGCGTTTGCGTCAGCAGCACCAGGGAGCGACCCTGCAGCGGATAGGGTTCGGCGGAGTAGAAATAGCGCTCGTCGTCGCGCTGGCCGCGTTCATAGGCCGTGTCCACGAGCACGCGCCAGCGCGTGCGGGTGGCGCCCATGGGGATCTTGAAAGGTATCAGCTCGTAGTGGGCGTTGATGAGCAGCAGCAGGTCCACATCCTGCACGCGCTGGCCGCGCTCGTCGTATTCCTCCAGGGCGTCGCCCGCCAGGTACATGCCCAGGCAGCGCGCGAAACTCTGGTTCCATTCCTCGTCCGTCATCTCCTGCCCGTCCGGACGCAGCCAGGTGATGTCCTTCACGTTGCTGCCCTTGATGGGCCGGCCCTGGTAATAGTGACGGCGTCGCAGCGCAGGGTGCTGTTTGCGGATGCGGATGAGATTGCGCACGAAGCGCAACTGTTCGCGATCTTCCGTGGTGATGTTCCAGTTGACCCAACTGATCTCGTTGTCCTGGCAATAGGCGTTGTTGTTGCCGCCCTGGGTGCGGCCGATCTCGTCGCCGGCCAGGAGCATGGGAATGCCCTGGGAGAACAGCAGGGTCGCCAGGAAGTTGCGCCGCTGGCGCGCACGCAGCGCGTTCACGTGGCGATTGATGGTGGGACCTTCCACGCCGCAGTTCCAGCTGCGGTTGTGGCTTTCGCCGTCGCGGTTGCCCTCCAGGTTCGCCTCGTTGTGCTTGTCGTTGTAGCTCACCAGATCATGCAGGGTGAAGCCGTCGTGCGCGGTGACGAAATTGATGCTGGCGTGCGGACGGCGGCCGCTGCGTTCGTACAGGTCCGACGAGCCGGTGAGGCGATAGGCCAGTTCACCGATCATGCCGCCCTCGCCCTTCCAGTAGGCGCGCACGGAATCGCGGTACTTGCCGTTCCATTCGGTCCAGCCCACCGGGAAGTTGCCCACCTGGTAGCCGCCCTCGCCCAGGTCCCAGGGCTCGGCGATGAGCTTCACCTGCGACAGCACCGGATCCTGGTGGATGATGTCGAAGAAGGCGCCGAGGCGGTTCACTTCGTGCAGTTCGCGCGCCAGCGCGGAGGCGAGGTCGAAGCGGAAGCCGTCCACGTGCATCTCCAGCACCCAGTAGCGCAGCGAATCCATGATGAGCTGGAGCACGCGCGGGTGGCGCATGTTCAGGGTGTTGCCGCAGCCGGTGTAATCCATGTAGTAGCGCGGCTGCTCGTGCACCACGCGGTAATAGGCCGTGTTGTCGATGCCGCGAAACGAGAGCGTGGGTCCCAGGTGGTTGCCCTCGGCGGTGTGGTTGTACACCACGTCGAGGATCACCTCGATGCCCGCCGAGTGGAAGGTCTTCACCATGGTCTTGAACTCGGTGATCTGCCCCGTGGCCGAGTAACGCATGTCCGGCGCGAAATAGCCGATGGAGTTGTAGCCCCAGTAGTTGCGCAGGCCCTTCTCCACCAGGTGGCGGTCGTCGATGAAGGCGTGCACGGGCATCAGCTCCACCGCGGTGACGCCCAGACGCCGGAGGTAGTCGATCACCGGCGCCGACGCAAGCCCCGCATAGGTGCCCTGCATGGACCCGGGCACCTCCGGGTGACGCGCGGTGAAGCCCTTCACGTGCAGTTCGTAGATCACCGTGTGGTGCCAGGGCGTGCGTAGCGGGCGGTCGTCGCCCCAGGTGAAGGCCGTGTCGATGACCTGGCACTTGGGCATGCCGCTGGCACTGTCGCGCTCGTCCACGGTCAGGTCTTCCTTTTCCCCGCCCACCTTGTAGCCGAACAGGGCATCGCTCCAGCGCACCTGCCCCACCAGGGCCTTGGCATAAGGGTCGATGAGCAGCTTGTGCGGGTTGAAGCGCATGCCCTTCAGCGGCTCATAAGGACCGTACACACGATAACCGTACAACAGGCCGGGCCGCGCTTCCGGCAGGTAGCAGTGGAAGACCTGGTCGGTCTGCCAGCGCATCTCGATGCGCGTCAGCTCGTGATGGGAACGGGAATCGAACAGGCAGAGCTCCACCTTCTCGGCATGTTCGGAAAACAACGCGAAATTCACCCCCTCCCCGTCCCAGGTAGCGCCGAGGGGATAGGGATTTCCGGGCCATACGGCCCAGGCAGGTCGGGACATCAGGGCCTCTGCAGGTTTCTTGTTGAAAACGTCATCAGCCTAGTTCAATGCGTTCGGTAGCGCCGTGCAGCATCCCCACGCAAAGGGTGAGGTATTCGCGCAACTGGCGCGTGACCAGGAAGTTCTCCCGCACGAACTCCCGCGCCTTCCAGCCCATGGCCCGGATCTTCTTGGGTTGATGCAACAGATAACGGATTCGTAATGAAGCGCCTTCGGGAGAATTCACGCGAAAGCCCGTGTGGTGGTCGATCACCTGGAGCCGAATGCCGCCCACGTCGCCGCCGATCACCGGCTTGCCCTTCCACATGGCCTCGGTGACGGTGAGCCCGAAGCCCTCGCGCGTGGATTTCTGTATGCCGATATGGGCGGCCCGTTGCAGGGCGTTGACGGTGCGGTGGGCGTCGGGCGGCAGCTTGAGCACGTGGATGTCCGGGTCGTCGCCCGCGGCCGCGCGCGTCTCGGCCAGCACCACCTCGCCTTCCGGGTCGTCGCTGGCGCCGCCGCCGGCAAGCACCAGTTGCAGTTGCGGCATGTAGGCCTTGGCCAGGCGGTAGGCGTCGATGACGCCCACCGGGTCCTTGAAGCGGTCGAAGCGCGAGATCTGCACCACCAACGGACGA
Organism: Thiohalomonadaceae bacterium; assembly: GCA_050179875.1. Lineage (GTDB taxonomy): Bacteria > Pseudomonadota > Gammaproteobacteria > Thiohalomonadales > Thiohalomonadaceae > JALOAT01. The sequence goes on along the minus strand of JBFXES010000168.1, from coordinate 1,952 downwards.
TCCACGTCGATACCGAAGTGGTGGCAGGTGGCGGCGACCTCGTGCCAGGGAAGATCCATGTTCTTTTCGCTGAGCGGGTCGATGCTGGGCGGGATCACGTATTCCGGATGGGGCAGCGCCTGGGTGAAACCCGCCAGGGAAAATACGCTGGCGTCGTAGGGCGCGACGAAGCGCCGCAGGTATTTCCACACAGGCCGATAGGGCTGGCTGGCGTCGATGTGGCAGCGCCATACCCAGCGGCCGCTGCGCCTGCCCACGTACTCGAGGAGCGGCGCCGGCTGGGGATCGTGGATGAACACCACGTCGGCATCGGCAAGGCTGTCGCGCAGCGCCTCCGCGTTGGCGCGATTGGTCTCCTCGTAGATCTCCAGCAGTCTCTCCGGGATGCGCACGGGATTGCCGTGCAGGGCGTTGTGCATGGCCTTGGTGCACTCGTAGAACTCCGGCGTTCCCGTAATCACCTCCCATTGCGCATCGATACCCAGATCGCGCGCGAGCGGCACCAGCTTGCGCAGGATCTCCGCCACGCCGCCGCCCTCGCGCGTGGAGTTGACGTTGACCAGGCGCTTGCCGGCCAGCGGTCGCGCCAGTTGCCGCAGGTGGTCGATCACGTCCTCGCCGGCCACACGCGCGTAGTCGTCAAACAGCATGACCGCCCCCCAGTTCCTCGGCGAAGACGGAGGCCAACTGGTCGCGCAGGATGGTAAGAGGGATGAAATACGGGTCCACCTGGGCGAGCCGGCCGCACAGGCGCTCGCCCTTGTCGCCGAAGTTCGCCAGCCAGGCGCTGAAGTCGTCGCCCGCGTCGGGCACGCGGCGGCGCGCGTCGATGAAGTGATAGAAGATGCTGCTTACCGACAGCTGCGGGATCAGTTCGCCCAGTTGTTCCGGACTGCTGACGATCTTGCCGGTGCCGAAGACCACCGTCTGCGCCCGCATGAATTCGAACGGCCGCACCGAACGGCTGAAGTGCAGGTATTCCGCCTCGACCAGCCGCTCATCGATGAGATCGAGCAGCTCGGATTTGAGCACGCGCAGGTTGGGGAAGTCCCGCGGGTCCAGCACCGCGACCTGCTCGGCCAGCTTGGCGTCGTGGAGCCCGTGACGGATCCATGAGGCGAAGTCGTTGTTGAACTCCCGCTCCTCGAAGCGGGGCTGCAACAGACCACCCCAGAAATGGAAGTAGATGCTCTCGTCATCGGCCGCCGCGATCCCCGCGCGCAATTCGCCCAGGGTATAAATGCGCCAGCCGGTGGCGATGGACAGCAAGGCGCAGTCCCTTATGGAAAACGGCGGCGGGCTCTCGGATGACACGACTCCCCTCTCCGGCGCACTTTTCCACAAAACTTAGCAGGCCGGGGCCGGAGGAACGGGGGATGTTTCGTGCTTCGGCACCCGAAGCCGCAGGCGCAGCGGGTTCAGAACGCCTGCATCAGGGATGCGTTGCCGCGACGTTCAATAGTGCGGCGGCGGTGTCTCTTCCGAGGCCGGCACGACCAGACTGGGCAGGATGATCTCCAGTTGCTCCCGCAATTCGCGTGTGGTCCGTTCCAGTTGATCGATGCGCCGCTGCTGATCGGCAAAGGCCTGCGACAGTTCGGTGAGCGCCTGATCCTGGAACGCAAAGCGCGTTTCCAGGTCTTCGAGGCGGGCGAACAGGTTCTCGGGGGAATCGGTCATGATTCGGTCCTTTCTTCGGAAATGTAATGCCTTTCGAGGCGCAGGCGGTAACCGAAACCGCATCCGCCACGGGCACCCCGGAAGCGGAAAAATCGCCGTAGGAGCCCACATTGTGGGCGAATGCCTTTCCAACCGCAGGCAGTTGACGGAACCCGCGTTCGCCGACGATGTCGGCTCCTACAAGGGAGATTCCACATTGTGGGCGAAGGCCTTTCCGACCGCTGGCGGTTTGCGGAACCGCATTCGCCGACGATGGCGGCTCCTACAGGGGA
>JBFXES010000167.1:0-6637 GCA_050179875.1 Thiohalomonadaceae bacterium | reverse complement strand
TTCGATAGCGCATGGGAGAAAAGAACAAACACGGGGGACACGGGGAACACGGGGGATTTCATGGGTTCCGGGGGCAATCCGCCTGTAGGAGCGGCCTCAGGCCGCGATGGGTTCGGTCTGCTGCGTTATCGCGGCCTGAGGCCGCTCCTACAACACCAATACGTCCCCGTGTTCCCCGTGTCCCCCGTGTTCCGGCTTTTGCCTTCACGCCGCCGGCAACTGCTGCAGCATGGTGAGCACGCGGGCGAGGCGGTCGCGCATGTCGCGGCGGTCGACGATCATGTCGATGGCGCCGTGTTCGAGCAGGAATTCGCTGCGCTGGAAGCCTTCGGGGAGGGTTTCGCGCACGGTCTGTTCGATGACGCGCGGGCCGGCGAAGCCGATGAGCGCGCCCGGCTCGCCGACGTTGATGTCGCCCAGCATGGCCAGACTGGCCGAGACGCCGCCCATGGTCGGGTCGGTGAGCACGGAAACGAACGGCACGCCGCGCTGGGACAGGCGCGCCAAAGCCGCCGAGGTCTTGGCCATCTGCATCAGCGAGAACAAGGCCTCCTGCATGCGTGCGCCGCCCGAGGCGGAGAAGCACACCAGCGGAATACCTTCCTCGATGCAGGCATTCACCGCGCGCACGAAACGCTCGCCCACCACCGAACCCATGGAACCGCCCATGAAGCTGAACTCGAAGGCGCAGGCCACCAGCGGCACGCCCTTGACGCGCCCCTTCATGACCACCAGGGCGTCGCTTTCGTTGGTGACCTTCTGGGCCTGCACCAGGCGATCCTTGTAACGCTTGCTGTCCTTGAACTTGAGGGCGTCCACCGGCTGCACACTGGCGGCCAGTTCCTGGCGGCCGTCCTCGTCCAGGAAGGCGTCCAGGCGGCGGCGCGCATTGATGCGCATGTGGTAACTGCACTTGGGGCAGACGTCCAGGTTGCGCTCCAGCTCGGCGCGGTACAGCACGGCACCGCAACCGGGGCACTTGGCCCACAGGCCTTCCGGCACGGTCTTCTTCACGCCGCTCTCGCTGCGCTCCGTGCGGATGCGCGAAGGGACGAGTCGTTTGAGCCAGCTCATGGCATTCCTCCGGTGCCGCTCGCGCGGCTTGTCGTTATTTGTGTGCTGCCGTGGCCGCGTCCATGGCGCGGCGCAGTTCATTGATGAAGGCCGCAGCCGTGGCCGGAATGCGCTCCGGCTGGCCGTCCAGCGCGCCGATGCGGTTCACCAGCGCGCTGCCCACGATGACCGCGTCGGCCACGGTGGCGAGGCGCGCCGCCGACTCCGCGTCGCGGATGCCGAAGCCCACGCCGATGGGAAGCGCCGTGTGCTTGCGCACCTCTTCGAGCCGCGCGGCCACGTCGGCGGTGTCCAGGTGCGCAGCACCGGTCACACCCTTGATGGAGACGTAATACACGAACCCGCCTGCGGCCTCGCAGATGCGCGCCATGCGCTCGGGCGCGGTGGTGGGCGCCAGCAGGAAGATGGGGTCGATGCCGCACGGACGCAGCGCGGCCAGGAGATCTTCCGCCTCTTCGGGGGGCAGGTCCACGGTGAGCACGCAGTCCACGCCCGCCTCGGCGGCGGCGCCCGCGAACGCCTCGTAGCCCATCACCTCGACGGGGTTCAGGTAGCCCATCAGCACCACCGGCGTGTGGTCGTCGGTCTGGCGGAATTCGCGCACCATGTCCAGCACCTGGCGCAGGGACACGTGGTGGCGCAGGGCGCGCTCGGCGGCGCGCTGGATCACGGGGCCGTCCGCCATGGGATCAGAGAACGGCACGCCAAGCTCGATGATGTCGGCGCCCGCCTCCACCAGCGCGTGCATGAGCGCCACGGTCACGCCGGGCTCGGGATCGCCCGCCGTCATGTAGGGGATGAGTGCACTGCGGCCCTCGGCGCGCAGCTCGGAAAAACGCCTGGCGATGCGGCTCATACGATGATTCCTTCCAGCGCCGCCACGGTGTGGATGTCCTTGTCGCCGCGGCCCGAGAGGCTCACGACGATGAACTTGTCCTTGCCGAGGGTGGGCGCGAGCTTCATGGCGTAGGCCAGGGCGTGGCTGGACTCCAGCGCCGGCATGATGCCTTCGGTGCGCGTCAGGGAGTGGAAAGCCGCCAGCGCCTCCTGGTCGGTGACCGCCACGTATCGGGCGCGCCCCGTGTCCTTCAGCCAGCAGTGTTCGGGGCCGACGCCGGGATAGTCGAGGCCGGCGGAGATGGAGTGGGTCTCGATGACCTGGCCGTCGTCGTCCTCCATCAGATACATGCGGTTGCCGTGCAGCACGCCGGGACGTCCGGCGTTGAGGGGCGCCGCGTGACGGCCGGTCTCGATGCCCTCGCCCGCCGCTTCCACGCCGTACATGGCCACGTCCGGATCACCGAGGAATTCGTAGAACAGGCCCATGGCGTTGGAGCCGCCGCCCACGGCGGCCACCAGCGCGTCGGGCAGACGGCCTTCGTGCTCCAGCGCCTGGCTGCGCGCCTCGCGGCCGATGATGGCCTGGAAGTCGCGCACCATGGCCGGGTACGGATGCGGGCCCGCCACGGTGCCGATGATGTAGAAGGTGTTGTCCACGTTGGTGAGCCAGTCGCGCATGGCCTCGTTGAGGGCGTCCTTGAGGGTGCGCGAGCCCGAGGTCACGGGCACCACGGTGGCGCCCAGCAGCTTCATGCGGAACACGTTGATCTTCTGGCGTTCGATGTCGTCCGCGCCCATGTAGACCACGCACTCCATGCCGAGGCGCGCCGCCACGGTCGCGGTGGCCACGCCGTGCTGGCCGGCGCCCGTTTCGGCGATGACGCGGGTCTTGCCCATGCGTTTGGCGAGCAGGGCCTGGCCCACGGTGTTGTTGATCTTGTGCGCGCCGGTGTGGTTCAGGTCTTCACGCTTCAGGTAGATGCGTGCGCCGCCCAGTTCCCTGGTCCAGCGCTCGGCGAAATACAGCGGCGAGGGGCGGCCCACGAATTCGTGCAGGTCATGGTCCAGCTCGGCCAGGAACTGCGGGTCGCGGATGTAGCGGTGATAGGCCGCGGTCAGTTCCTCCAGCGGGCCCATGAGGGTCTCGCCCACGAAGCGGCCGCCGTAGGGGCCGAAATGGCCGCGCTCGTCCGGCAGCTCCAGCAGGTTTTCCCAGTTCTTGTCAGCGTGCACTCTCGATTCCTCGCATGAAGGCGGCCATTTTCTCGGCGGACTTGATGCCCTTGGCCGCTTCGACGCCGGTGCTCACGTCCACGCCCCAGGGGCGCACGGTGCGGACGGCGTCGGCAATGTTGTCCGGGTCCAGGCCGCCGGCCAGCACCAGCGGTCGGGAAAGCCGCGCAGGCAGACGGTCCCAGTCGAAGCGCAGGCCCGTGCCGCCGGGGACTTCGGGGTGAAAGGCGTCCACCAGCAGGGCGCGCGCCTCGGCGTAGTCCTCCGCCGCCGCTTGCAGGTCAAGGCCCGGCCGCATGGCCAGTGCCTTCAGGTAGGGTCGCCGGAAGGCGCGGCAATAGGCCGGCGGTTCGTTGCCGTGGAACTGCAACAGGTCCAGCGGCAGGGCGTCGAGCACGGCATTCACCTCCTCGGGCGGCGCATCAACGAACAGGCCCACGGTGGTGACGAAGGCCGGCAGCGCCGCCAGGATGTCACGGGCCCGGGCCACGTCCACCGCACGCGGGCTCTTTGCGTAGAACACCAGGCCGATGGCGTCGGCACCCAGGCACGCCGCGCGCAGGCCGTCCTCGGGCCGGGTGATACCGCAGATTTTCACGCGCGTGCGCGCGACGGATTCGCCGTGCATAGGAGCCGCGCAGATTACCAGACCAGGGGGGGCGGCGAAAGCCGCGGCAGGCCGAAGCGCCCCGGATAGCCGACCTCCGTCAGATACAGGCCGTACGGTGGCGCGGTGATGCCGCCGAGGGCGCGGTCGCGGGCCTCCAGCACCTCGCGGGCCCAATCGGGCGCGCGCTCACCGGCGCCGATGGTGGACAGCACGCCGGCGATGTTGCGCACCATGTGGTGCAGGAAGCCGTTGGCCTCCGCCTCCAGCACGATGTACGGGCCGTGGCGCTGCACGTCTAGGCGATACAGCGTGCGCACCGGGCTCTTCGCCTGACAGGCCACCGCACGGTAGGAGGAGAAATCGTGCTCGCCGACAAGATGGCGCGCGGCCTCGGCCATGCGCCCGGCGTCCAGTTCGCGATAGTCCCAGGTGACCCGGTAGGCCAGGAAGGTGGGTCGCACCGGGCGCGAGAAGATCACGTAGCGGTAGGCGCGGCGCTCGGCGGAAAAACGCGCATGGAAGTCGTCCGGCACGGGGCGAGCCCACAGCACGCACACGTCCTTGGGCAGGTTGGCGTTGATGCCGTACACCCAGGCCCGTTCGCTGCGCTCGGCGGTGGTATCGAAGTGCACCACCTGCCCGCAGGCGTGCACGCCGGCGTCGGTGCGGCCGGCGCAGGCGGTAGTCACCGGCTGCGCCGCCACCTTGGCGATGGCGGCCTCCAGGGCGTCCTGCACGGTGCGCACGCCGTGGGCCTGGGCCTGGTAGCCGCTGAAACCGCTGCCGTCGTATTCGATGCCGAGTGCTATGCGCATGGAAGTCTTGATTTCAACGGGACGAGGGCCCACCGAGGGTACGGAATCGAGCAGGCCGAAACAGCGAAGGCGCAAAGCACGCAGCGTTCAACCCTGCGTTCTCTGCGCCTTCTGCGCGCGCTTGCGTTCTGCTCAGGCGATCTGCTTGAGGAGTTCCTGTGCCTGCTGCTTCTGGGTGGCATCGCCTTCCTGCATGACCTCGTCGAGCAGGTTGCGGGCGCCGTCGCTGTCGCCCATACCCACGTAGGCGCGGGCGAGGTCGAGCTTGGTGTCCACCTCGTTGATGTCGCCCAGCAGCAGATCGTCGGCCGCATCCTGCTCGGGCTGTCCCGCGTCCGCCAGGCCCAGGTCGCCCAGCATCCCCAGGTCCATGTCCGCGAGGTTCAGCTCGCCCACGGCTTCCGAGCTTTCGGCGAGGTTCGCCTCGCTCCCCTGCCCGGCGCCCATGCTGCCGAGGTCGAGGTCGCCCAGGTCGAAGCCCTCCAGACCCAGGCCGCCTTCTTCCTGCGCCGCGGCGGGCGTGGCTGCCGGCGTGGCCTCGGGTTCACCCAGCGTCAGCTCGCCCAGGTCGAAATCCGGCGCCGCTTCCTGTGCGGGTTTCGCCGCCGGCTCCTCCATGGACAGGCCGCCCAGATCGAAATCGAGGGCCGTGTCCGCGGCCGCGGGTGCAGCGGCCGGCGCAGCGGCCGGTTCGGCGGCCAGGGCGTCCAGGTCGAGATCGAGGGCCGTGTCCGCGGCCGCGGGTGCAGCGACCGGCGCAGCGGCCGGTTCGGCGGCCAGGGCGTCCAGGTCGAGATCGAAGCCCGGCTCCTCGGCCGCAACCGGGGCCGGGGCCGGCGTCACCGCCGCCTTGACAGGCTCGGCGGCGGGTTTCTTGGGCGACAGGTCATCCAGGTCGGAGAAATCCACGCCCAGGTCCAGGTTGAAGTCACCGCTGCCGCCGGATTCCATCTCCTCGGTCAGCGCGTCCAGGTCCAGGCCGATGTCGAGCACTTCGTTGTCCATTCGGGCATCGGCATGGTCGGCCATCGTCGCGACCGGAGCTTCGGGCGCCTTCGCGAACAGGGCATGCTCGGGCATGAGCTCATGGCCGAGCACCAGCACCTTGTCCCACAACGGACCGGTGCCGTTCAGGAGCGCATGGGTCTTGAGCGCCTCGGCCTCGAACTTGGCCTTGTCCTTGGTGGCGTGATAGACCTCGAGCAGCTTCACGTGCAGTTCCGGGCGCTCCGGATTGTGCTTGAGGGCGTCCTGCACCAGGTCCTCGGCCTGCTGGTAACGCTGGTAGGCCATGTAGACGTCGGCCTCGGTCAGCGGGTCCACCTCGGAGTCCTCGGCCTGGATATCACCCATGCCGCTCACGGCGAAGTCGCTGAAGAAGGAGCTCTCCTCGCCCGTCTTACCCTCGGCGGCCTTGGCCTTCATCATGGAGGGCGTGCCGCCCATGAGGATGCTCTCGGTGAAATTGCTGCCCGCGCGCCGACGGCGAACGATCAGCACCGCCAGGGTGACCACGGCGACGCCCAGCAGCAGGAACAGACCCGAGTACAGGGGATTGGCCAGCAGGGTTTCGAGCAGCGTGGGCTCCGGCGGCGGGGGCGGCGGCGGGAGCGGGCGCTTGGGCTTCTTGACCGGCTTCGGCTCCTCGGCCTTCGCGGCCTCGGCCTGCGAGGCCTGGGCTGCTGCGGCGGCGGACGCTTCTGCGGCGGGAGCTTCCGTGGTGGCAGGCGCCTGGGCAGGGGCCACGGCCGCTACCTCGGCCTGCGGGGCCTCGGACGCGGCGGCGGGCGTCTGTTCAGGGGCGGGGGCGTCACCTTGCGCCGGTACAGCGGCACCCGCGGCTACTACGACCTCCGGTGCGGCGGCCTGCGGCGCGGGAGCGGTCGCAGGGGCCTCGGCGGCCTTGCCCAGCTGGCGCTGGAGCGCGGCGAGGTCGTCGTCCTTGAGGGACAGGAGTCGCTCCATGGCCGTGATCTGGCCTTCCAGTTCCTGCACCCGCTTGCGCAGTTCCTCGGCCTCCTGCCTGCTGGCGGCGCTGGCCTCCTGGGCCAGCAGCAATTCCTTC
>JBFXES010000166.1:0-6639 GCA_050179875.1 Thiohalomonadaceae bacterium | reverse complement strand
CCGCCGCCCGCCCAGAAACGCGCCTCGTCGCCGCGCTGCACCAGGGTGCGGATGGCGATGCTGGTGTCCATGGCGCCGTCGAAACCCACATAACCGATCGCACCGCAATACACGCCGCGGCGCCCCGGCTCCAGTTCCTCGATGATCTCCATGGCCCGCCGTTTCGGCACGCCGGTGATGGAACCGCCGGGCAGGCAGGCGCGCAGCAGGTCGAGGGCCCCGCGGCCCGGCGCAAGGCGCCCTGTCACCGTGCTGACCAGGTGATGCACGGTGGCGAAACTCTCCACCTCGAACAACGCCGGCACCGCCACGCTGCCGATGGCGCAGGCCTTGCCCAGGTCGTTGCGCAACAGGTCCACGATCATCAGGTTTTCCGCGCGATCCTTGGGACTGGTGCGCAGGGCCTCCGCCAGCCGTCCGTCCTCGCGCGCATCAGCGGCGCGCGGCCGCGTGCCCTTGATGGGCCGGGTCTCCACCTGACCGTCGCGTACCTGGAGGAAGCGCTCCGGCGAGGCGCTCAGCACCTGCATGCCGGGCAGATGCAGATACGCGCCGAAGGGCGCGGGATTGTCGCGCCGCAGGCGGCGGTAGCCTTCCCAGGGGTCGCCGCTGGCCGCAACGGTGAAGCGGCGCGCCAGGTTCACCTGATAGCAATCGCCCTCGACGATGTAGCGCCTGATGCGCGCAAAGGCGCGGGCGTAATCGGCGCCGTCGGGCTCCACCACCGGCGCGTGCAGACCGCCGTAGCGCGGCCGACGCCCTTTCATGAAGGGCACGGAAAACAGCGTAACCAGGTCCTGCCACTGCGCATGGGTGGCGGCATCGCGCCCCTGCCCCGCCAGCCAGCTTCGGCGCGCCTCATGGTCCACGACCAGTGCCCAGTCGTAGAGGCCCACGGCCATATGGGGCATGTCGCCGCCCGCAGCGGGCAGGCCCTCCAGATGCCGGCCCAGGTCGTAGCTGAAATAGCCCGCCGCGCCGCCCGCGAAAGGCAGGTCGCCGGACGCAGCGGACTCACCCAGCAGCGCCTTCAACACCTCGAGCGCATCGCCCTGCACGCGCTGCATGCCGTCCTGCGTGACCAGTTCGATGCCATGGGCCCAGGCCGTCACCGTGGCATAGGGCCGCGCGCACACGATGTCGTAGCGCCCGTCACCGCGCCGCTGCGCGCTGTCGAAGAACAGCGCCCATGGCTCATCGGCCACGGCCTCGAACAGGTCGGCCGTGTCGGCGTGGTACGGGAGCTCTGCAAGCAGCGGTGGATTCATCGGGTGCGGTGGGCTGGGCGAAGCGCCAATGATAGCGGGTCGGCCCCTGCGCGCCCACGCGGGTGCTGAGCGCAAGGCCAAACGCGGTTATGCTTGCCCGGTCCATGCCACGGCGCCGCGCCCATGACAGCTTCGCCCCAGACCATCGCCGTCCTCGATCTCGGCTCCAACAGCTTCCATCTGGTGGTGGCGGAGTTGCGCCATGGCGAGTTGCAGATCGTCGACCGCCTGCGCGAGACCGTGCGCCTCGCCGGGGGGCTCAGCGCGGACGGTCGCATCGCACCCGATGCCATCGCCCGCGCCCTGGCCTGTCTCGAACGCTTCGGCCAACGGCTGCGTGGCCTGCCGCCCGCGGCGGTGCGCGCCGTGGGCACCAACACCCTGCGTAGCGCCCCCAATGCGGACAGTTTCCTGCAAGAGGCCGAAGCGGCCCTAGGCCACGCCATCGAGGTCATCGCCGGCCGCGAGGAGGCGCGACTCATCTACCAGGGCGTGTCGCACAGCATCGCCGACAACGGCGCGCGCCGGCTGGTGCTGGACATCGGCGGCGGCAGCACCGAGTTCATCATCGGCGAGCACCACGAACCCTTGCACATGGAAAGCACCGCCATGGGCTGCGTCACCTGGACCCACGCCCATTTCCGCGACGGCGTCATCACCGCCAGGGCCATGGAGCGCGCGCGCCTCGCCGCCCTCATGCAGATCGAACCCTATCAGGCCTTCTATCAGGGCGTGGGCTGGGAGGATGCCATCGGCACCTCGGGCACCTTGCGCGCCATCGAACGGGTGATGCGCCTGAACGGCTGGCCCCCGGGCGGCATCACCCTGCCCGCGCTGCGCCGCCTGGCCGAGACGCTGGTGAAGACCGGACGCACCGACAGACTGCAACTGCCCGGTCTTTCCGAGAGCCGCCAACAGGTGTTCGCAGGCGGCGTGGCCATCGCTTTGGCCGCCTTCGAGGCCCTCGGCATCGAGTCCATGCGCATCTCCGAAGGCGCGCTGCGCGAAGGCCTGCTCTACGACCTGGTGGGCCGCCTGCGCCACGAGGACGTACGCGCCCGCACCGTGACCGCACTGGCGACACGCTTCGGCGTGGACACCCTGCAGGCCGCGCGCGTGGAACGCACCGCCCTCGCCCTGCTGGCGCAGGTGAGCGATGCCTGGAACCTGGCCGACGACGAGTCACGCCAGATGCTGCGCTGGGCCGCGCAACTGCACGAGCTCGGACTCCTCGTGGCGCACAGCGGCCACCACAAGCACGGCGCCTACATCCTGGAAAATGCCGACCTGCTCGGATTCTCGCGCCAGGAACAGACCACGCTCGCGCTCATGGTGCGCGGCCACCGCCGCAAATTCCCGGCGCCCCTGTTCAAACCACTAGGCAGCGCGCGCGCCACATCGGTTGCAAGGCTTTCCGCCCTGTTGCGCCTGAGCGCCACCCTCCACCGCAGCCGCGCCCCCGTGCCTCTGCCGCCGGTAACCGCTACCACAACCAGCGGTGAACTGCGCCTCCACTTCCCCGCCGGCTGGCTCGACGCCCATCCCCTCACCCGCGCGGACCTGGCGCAGGAGGCTGATTACCTCAAGCCGGCGGGGATTCGGCTGGTCTTTGCTTGAAACAAAAGGGACAAACGGGGCCACGGGCGCCATCTTCCTTCGTCGGCATTCCTCCGAGGTTTCTTCTGCAATGGCTGTAGGTCACGTTGCGAAGCTACGTGACATCCCCTCTTGCCAGTACTCCAAGCTGGAACCCGAGACCACCTGCAAATTTCAGTCTTTCCTATTTCGCTTCTTTCTCTTCTCCCGTCGCCTCTCATTGAGTGACTTCTGGGCCACCTTTTGCCTGTTCCTTGCTCATGCTGGAGATCTGGCCGGAGGCGAGGGCTTGCCTCCGGCTTACGCCTGTAAGGCGCGGTTGTGAAACGGCAGGCAGTCGGGTTGAAGCTGGACCATGGCTGACCTGTCGAAGATGGGAATTGGTACGTTCAAACCATATCCGCAAAAGCGGATTGGCGAGGACGCAGCCTGAATCCGGAAAAACTAAGGAACCTCTGCAAAAGTCCGGTTGGGACGTTCACGACCAAACGGCGTTGGCGTGTTTTCAATCACTTGCGAGGCTCCTATCCGCGGATGGCTCACTTTTGCAGAGGTTCCCTAATGTCTTGCGCGGCTTGCCCTTCGAAGAACAGGCTTCCGATTCACGCCGTCGTTTGTCACGTAGACGCTTCGCGTCAACGTGACCTACGGGGGTTGTTTCTCCAGGCGTGCCGGAGGGAAGCTCTGCGTCCTCTATGAGATCCCCTCATCCTGTCCTTCTCCCGGAGGGAGAAGGGACGTAGCGTCTGGCTTTTCTGCGAGTGCCGACCAGGGTTGCGGGGCCGGGATGCGTTTGCCTTCCTCTTCTCCGTGGCCCTCCGTGGCCTCCGTCGTTCTCTCTCTTCTCTCCCCTACGCCGTCGCGTCGCGCGCAACCACGGGCTCGATGCCCTGGCTGGCGAGGTATTCGTCGTAGGTGCCGCGGAAGTCGACGATGCCGTCGGGGGTGATTTCGAGGATGCGGGTGGCGAGCGAGGAGACGAATTCGCGGTCGTGGCTGACGAAGATGAGCGTGCCCGGGTAGTTTTCCAGCGCCAGGTTGAGCGACTCGATGGATTCCATGTCCAGGTGGTTGGTGGGTTCGTCCATGACCATGACGTTGGGCTCTTGCAGCATGAGCTTGCCGAACAGCATGCGGCCCTGTTCGCCGCCGGAGATCACCTTCACGGACTTTCCCAGTTCGTCGGACGAGAACAGCAACCGCCCCAACGTGCCGCGGATCCACTGTTCGTCATGGCGCGGCTTGGCCCACTGGCGCATCCATTCGAACAGGGTCATGTCCTCGGCGAAATCGGCCGCGTGGTCCTGGGCGAAGTAGCCGATCTGCACGTTCTCCGACCATTTCACCGTGCCGGCGTCCGCCGGCAGATCGCCCACCAGGCAGCGCAGCAGCGTGGTCTTGCCGATGCCGTTCTGGCCGATGACGGCGATGCGCTCGCCCACTTCCACCATGAGGTTCAGGCCGCGGAACAGCGGCTTGTCATAGCCCTTGGCGAGCCCCTCCACTTCCAGCGCCAGGCGGAACAGCTTCTTTTCCTGGTTGAAGCGAATGAAGGGGTTCTGGCGGCTGGAAGGCTTGACCTCTTCCAGCTTGATCTTCTCGATCTGGCGTGCGCGCGAGGTGGCCTGCTTGGCCTTGGACGCGTTGGCGGAGAAGCGGCTGACGAAGTTCTGCAGTTCGGCGATCTGCGCCTTCTTTTTGGCGTTATCCGCCAGCAGGCGCTCGCGCGCCTGGGTGGAGGCGGTCATGTAATCGTCGTAGTTGCCCGGATACACGCGCAGCTCGCCGTAGTCCAGATCGGCCATGTGGGTGCACACGGAGTTCAGGAAGTGGCGGTCATGGGAGATGATCACCATGGTGCTGTTGCGCGCGTTGAGCACGTCTTCCAGCCAGCGGATGGTGTTGATGTCCAGGTTGTTGGTGGGCTCGTCCAGCAGCAGGATGTCGGGGTCGGCGAACAGGGCCTGCGCCAGCAGCACGCGCAGCTTCCAGCCGGGCGCCACGGCGCTCATGGGGCCGTAGTGCTGTTCCACGGGAATGCCCACGCCCATGAGCAGTTCGCCGGCGCGCGATTCCGCGGTGTAGCCGTCCAGTTCGGCGAAGCGCACCTCCAGGTCGGCCACCTTCATGCCGTCCTCTTCGCTCATTTCCGTGAGCGCATAGATGCGGTCGCGCTCGCGCTTCACCTCCCACAGCTCGGCATGCCCCATGATCACCGTGTCGATGACCGTGTACTGTTCGAAGGCGAACTGGTCCTGGCGCAGCTTGCCCAGGCGCTCGTTGGGGTCAAGGGACACGTTGCCCGAGGTGGGCGCGAGGTCGCCGCCCAGGATCTTCATCAGGGTGGACTTGCCGCAGCCGTTGGCGCCGATGAGGCCATAACGGTTGCCGTTGCCGAACTTGACGGAGATGTTCTCGAACAGGGGCTTGGCCCCGAACTGCATGGTGACGTTGGCGGTGGTAAGCAAAGGGGAATTACCTGTGTGGTCGTGAGGGCATGGCCCAAAAAACCGCGCATCTTACCAGAATACGGGGCAGGCCGTCCGGCAAGACAGCGGCGTCGAAATCCGGGACAATGCGCTCTGCCTAACGTCGAAAGGAAATACGCATGCGAAAACTTGCCGCCGCCCTTCCCCTGCTGTTCGCCGCCCTGGTTCTCGTCGCGCTTCCCTACGATGCCGAAGCCAAGCGCATGGGCTACGGCGGCAACATGGGCCGGCAGTACAGCGTGCCCCAGCGCAGCGCCACACCACCGGCCACGGCGCCGCGCCAGGCCCAGGCCGCACCGGCGCAGAACGCCCCCAGGAGCGGCGCCAGCCGCTGGTTCGGTCCGCTCGCCGGTCTGGTGGCGGGCGGCCTGATCGCCTCGCTGCTGTTCGGCGACGCCTTCGAAGGCATCCAGTTCATGGACATCCTCCTGCTCGCGGCCATCGCCTTCGGCATCGTCATGCTGTTGCGCGCCATGCGCCGTCCGGCGCCGGCCCAGCTGCGCACCGCGCAGGGTCCGGCCTTCGGCAGCGACGCCTTCACGCCCACGGGCGGCGCCGTGATGAACGCGCCCGCCGCCGGTCAGTTCGATGCGCCGGCCTGGTTCAACGAGGAAAGCTTCATCAAGGGCGCCCGCACCCATTTCATCCGCTTGCAGGCCGCCTGGGACAAGGGCGACATGAAGGACATCGCCGAATACACCACGCCCGAGCTGTTCGCCAGCCTGCAGGCCGAGCGCCTGAGCCGCGGCGACGAACGTCATTACACGGAGGTGGTGTATCTGGATGCGGAGCTGCTGGGCATGCAGCGCGACGGTGACGGCGCCGTGGCCAGCATCCGTTTCTTCGGCGGCATCCGCGAGGAAGAGAACGGCCCCGTGCAGGAGTTCTCCGAGATCTGGCACGTGATCCACGCTTGGGACAGCCCGCAGGGCGACTGGTACGTGGCGGGGATTCAGCAGCAGTAATCCCATGCAGAAGCCGCGGAGGAATCCGTTTCCTCCGCGGTTCACATCCCATAGGGCGGGCCATGCCCGCCGCTCGAGCACCAGGTCACGTTGGCGCGCAGCGCCTACGTGACATTCCGCGGTTTGAAGCTGTCACGTAGCTTCGCAACGTGACCTACAGCCCCTCCACCTTTGTGTCTTTGGTGGTGGGCTTTTCACCGCAAAGGGAATGCACGTTTGACGCAGTAGGTCACGTTGGCGCGCAGCGCCTGCGTGACATTCCGCGGTTTGAAGATGTCACGTAGCTTCGCAACGTGACCTACTGCCCCTCCTCCTTTGTGT
>JBFXES010000165.1:0-6686 GCA_050179875.1 Thiohalomonadaceae bacterium | reverse complement strand
AACCAAAGATCAAGTCGTTTATGTTAATGGAGATTACTTTGTCTTTACCAATAATCCAGATCGATACAAAGCAAACGAACTGTACCAGTTAGACAATCGTCCTTTGGTCTTGTGCTTCGCGCGCGGCACGCTCATAACCACACCAGAGGGCGAAAAGGCCGTGGAGGATTTGCATATCGGTGACCTCGTGCTCACCGCCGATGGACAAACAGCGCCGGTCAAGTGGATTGGTCGCCAGACCCGCCATCCCCTGTTCACTGAACTGCCGGTTTGCATCCGCGCCGGCGCCCTAGGCAACGACCTGCCGCGGCGCGACCTCTACGTCTCCCCCGAGCATGCCCTGCTCGTCGACGGCCTGCTGGTCCAGGCCCAGGCCCTGGTCAACGGCGTGACCATCACACGCGCAAAGGACTGGAAAGGCAACGTGGAATACTTCCATATCGAGCTGAAAAACCACGAACTCGTTCTCGCCGAAGGCACGCCCGCCGAGACCTTCGTCGACAATGCCAGCCGCCGGACCTTCGACAACTTCGCCGAGTACCTGGAGCTCTATGGCGAGGAATCCCCCATCCCCGAGCTGCCGCAGCCGCGCGTGAAGCACCGCCGTCAGTTGCCGTCGCGCATCCAGCGGCGGCTGATGGATATCGCCCGCAGCGGCTACCGTCAGGTCGCCTGACCAACAACGGTCGTCATGACCTGCCCCATGGGGTGGGCCATGACGACCGCACGCAAACCGCCCCCCCCAAGAAATCTGTCCCGTTTACAGCTCTGATTCCGTGACGAGGAAAGGAAACCACGGAGGACACGGGGAACCAGAGTTCTTCATGTTTTCTATCGCGGTCTGAGGCCACACCTGTAGGAGCGGTCTGAGCCCGCTCCTATAGGGGAATTTGTTATTCCGAGGAATCCCCGTGCTCCCCGTGTCCTCCGTGGTTATGGCTTTTCTCCGTGGCCTTCGTGGTTTCCTCATCCCGCCCGCGCCGCCGGCGCCCGCAGGAACAGCGCACGCGCCTGCTCCGTACAGCGCCGGTGTATCTCCGCATCCAGCCGCCGCAGCCAGCGGGCCGGCAGGGCCTCGGGCCCGTACAGGGCGCCGGCGATCATGCCGGCGATGGCGCCGGTGGTGTCGGCATCGCCGCCGCGATTGACCACCTCGATGAGACACGCCTCGAACGTGTCGGTATCGAACAGGGCCTGAAACACCGCGCGCAGGGTGTGCACCACGTAGCCGCTGGGGTTTTCCTCGCGCGGCCCGCGGAAGCGGAATTCGGGGAAGTTCTGCACCAACGGCCATACCTCGTCGTGCAGCAGCGCCATCTTGTCTTCGCCGTACAAGGCGCGCTGCACCATGCGCGTGAGGCACACCGCGCCGGCATCGGACAGTGGATGGTTGTGGGTGACGTGGGCCTGGGCGATGACGGCCTGGCTCACCTCCGCCGCGCAGTGACCCAGCGTGGCGATGGCCACGGGCAACACCCGCATGCACGCGCCGTTGCCGGCGGCATGGGGATTGGGCGGCACGTGGGGCTGGCCGGTTTGCCGGAAATGCAGGATGCCGTGGCGCACGGTGTTGCCCACGTCCACCGGCTTGCCGCGCATCCACTGGTCGAAGGCCTGGGCCGCGCGCAGCGCATCGACCGTACCGTCGCCGGCGAGGATGGCCTCGCCCAAGGCCAGGCTCATGGTGGTGTCGTCGGTCACCGCACCGGGACGCAGCCGCAACCAGCCGCCGCCGCGGATCTCGTCATGCACGCCGTAGGTCGCGGCGATCTCCCGCGGCGTCATGAACTCCACGGTGGCCCCCAGCGCGTCGCCGAGCGCCAGGCCCAGATAGGCCGCCACCGCGCGTTCGTCCGCGCTCATGACGGCAGGCTCACTCGGGGCCGAAACACGCGGCGTAATCGCTGCACACCTGGCACGACGGGGCACGGCAGGCGTAGATGCCCTCCTGGAGACATAACTGCTTGTAGAAAAACTTCTTCCATTTCATGTCGTGCTCGTTCCTGGCGGCGAGCGCCGGAAAGTTGCTGGCGATGAGGGCGCTCAGATCGCGCCGCGACCACAGCCCCATATCCTGCCAGAGATGATCGCCGCCCATGCAGCCCGCCGCGAGCATGGTCGCGAGCCACGCGGTCTCATCCCGTTCCTCGCCATGGGTCAGAAACAACCTGCGCAGGTCCTCGAATTCCGGCAGACGGCGCCGGTCCAGCTCGTGGCCGCACAGGAACGGCGCCAGCGACACCCCGGGAAAATGCCGGACCATCATGGTGGAGAAGTCCCCCAGCGACAGCCCCAGCCGCCGCGGCATGATGCCCATCCCCCAGGCCTGACTCACCAGCATGCGCGCCAGCCATTCGTCATTGCTCCGCCCGAGGGAGGCGCAGTGCAGGCGCTGGTACAGATGCTGCGCACCCGGAGGCAGGGCGTCGGCCGTAAGCTCCCTGGACTTCGGCCTGACCTCAACGGCACTCACTCTGCGCGAGACCTGCATGATCGTTGCCTTGCAGCGCCGGCGGAATGCCGGTGAGGGAACCGGGCGGATTGAGGGCCGTACCGAAGGCATCGAGGATGGCCCCTTCGATGGGACAGATGCTGGCGCATTGCGGATCGGCGTAGGCGCCCTCGCACTCCGTGCATTTTCTGGCATCGATACGAAAGTGGGGCCGTGTCTCGACGATGGCCCCGTTGGGACACACGTCCAGGCAGGCATAGCAGTTGACGCAAAGGGCAGTGATGGAAAAGGCCATGACAGACTCCTAACCGGCGGCGCGCCGCGCGCTTTCCTGCACCAGGCTGCCGTTCTCGAAGCCCGCCTCACAGGCCGCGAGCACCGCCTGCTCGATGGGCTCCATGGCGTACTCGCTGCTGGGCACGATGCCCGCGGCCTCCAGGGCCTCCCAGGGCGGCAGCCCGATCTTCGCCGCGAGCACCATCTCGCAGCCTTCCAGGGCGCGGATCACACGCCCCAGCTTGCCTTTCTCCTCGTCGCACTCGTCCTGGCCGGTGCAGTACTGCTCCACCTTGCGCGCGCCGATGAAGCGCACACCCGTCGGCGAGGCCTCGTACACCAGGAATTCAGTGGCATGGCCGAAGTGCTGGTTGATCACGCCGCCACCCTTGCTCGCCACCGCCACCAGCACGGGTCGCGGCACCCGGGTGCGTGACACGGGTGTGGCTGGATTCAGGCTCGCGGCGATGGCCGCCTGCACCTGCGCGCGCCGCTCACGCGCCGCGGCATAGTCGATCTCCATGTGCTCGATCTTGTCCAGGGTGAACTCCGCGCCGCGGTCCTCGCCCAGCAGTCCCACCGCGTCGGCGCGGCACTGGCGGCAGTGGCGCATCATGTTCATGTCGCCGGCGCAGGCATCCTGCAGGGCCTTGAGCTCCGCATGTGTCGGCCCGCGCTGGCCGGTGAGGCCAAAATAGGTGCCGTGCTCCGGCGCGGAGATGAGGGGCATGACGTTGTGCAGGAAGGCGCCCTTGGCCTTGACCACGCGGCTCACCTCCTGCAGGTGATGGTCGTTGATGCCCGGGATCATCACCGAGTTCACCTTCACCAGGATGCCCCGCTCCACCAGCATCTCCAGTCCCTTCTGCTGCTGCGCGATGAGGATCTCCGCCGCCTTCACGCCGCGGATGCGGCGGTTCTTCCAGAAGATCCACGGATAGATCTTCGCGCCGACCTCCGGGTCCAGGCAGTTGATGGTGATGGTCACGTGATCGATGTTGTGGCGCACCAGTTCGTCCACGTATTCCGGCAGCATGAGGCCGTTGGTGGACACGCACAGCTTGATGTCCGGCGCCTGCGCGGAGAGCGCGCGGAAGGTGGCGAAGGTGCGCGTGGGATTGGCCAGGGGATCGCCTGGCCCGGCGATGCCCAGCACGGTCATCTGCGGAATGGCCGCGGCGACGGCGAGGGTCTTTTTCACCGCCTGCTCGGGCGTGAGCAGCTCGGAGACCACGCCGGGACGGGATTCGTTGGCGCAGTCGTACTTGCGGTTGCAGTAGTTGCACTGGATGTTGCAGGCGGGCGCCACCGCCACGTGCATGCGCGCATAGTAGTGATGGGCTTGCTCGCTGTAACAGGGATGGTTGTAGACCTTCTGACGGATGTGCTCCGGCAGGTGTTGCAGCTGATCGGCGCTGCCGCCGCACGACGAGGCGCTGCACCCGCCCTTGCCAGGGACACCCGTGATCTTGATTTCCTGCATGTCAGCCTCTCCCGTTGAGCCTTGTCCTGTCCGGTGCAAACCTCATGCCCACGGAAGAGCCCCGATTTTCCCGACACTTGCCGCCTCCCGGCGCGTAACACTGTGTCGCAAACCTCACACACGACAGGAGACGTTGCGCGGATCGCTACCAAGGGATACAACGGTCAGAAGCGCCGCAGCTTGATGTTGAGGATCTGAATCCGGTAGGCGATCTGGCGCGGCGTCATGTTGAGCAGGCGCGCCGCCTTGGCCTGTACCCAGCCGCTCTGCTCCAGGGCGGCGATGACCCGCTCGCGCTCGCTGAGGTTGGGGTCGGTGAGATCGACGGCCACGGGAGCGGAGCGCGTCGCGGTCTTCTCCTCCAGACCGGTCATGGCGATGGCGTCGGCGTCGATCACCCCGTTCGCGCTCATCACGGCGGCGCGCTCCAGACAGTTCTCCAGCTCGCGCACGTTGCCCGGCCAGTCGTAGCGCATCAGCGCGCGCAGGGCGCTGTCGGTGATCGCCAGGCTGCGGCCGTGGCGGTTGCCGATCTTCTCCACCAGGAAGCGGGCCAGGTCCGGGATGTCCTCCGCGCGGTTGCGCAGCGACGGCACGAAGATGGGCATGACGTTGAGGCGGTAGTACAGGTCCTCGCGGAACTTGCCCTCCTCCACCAGCGCCTCCAGGTCGCGGTTGGTGGCGGCGATGATGCGCACGTCCACGCGCAGGGTGCGCGTGCCGCCCACGCGCTCGAACTCGCCCTCCTGCAGCACGCGCAGCAGCTTGGCCTGGAAATTCGGGGAGATCTCGCCGATCTCGTCGAGGAAAAGCGTGCCGCCGTCGGCCTGTTCGAAACGGCCCTTGCGCTGGGTGATGGCGCCAGTAAAGGCGCCTTTCTCATGTCCGAACAGCTCGGATTCGAGCAGATTGTCCGGCAGGGCGGCGCAGTTGAGCCGGATGAAGGGCCCCGTGGCGCGCGGCGAGTTGTAGTGGATGGCGTGGGCCGCCAGTTCCTTGCCGGTGCCGGACTCGCCGCGGATGAGCACGGTGGTGTTCCACTTCGCCACCTGTTCGATCTGTTCGAACACCCGGCGCATGGCGGCGGTATGACCCACCATGTTGTCGAACCCGTAACGGCTGCGCACCACCGTGCGCAGGCGGTCCCGTTCATCGGTGAGGTGGCGCCGCTCGCGCGCCACCTCGCCCGCCAGACGCACGGTCTGCGCGATCAGGTTGGCCACCATTTCGAGGAAGTCGGCGCGCTCTTCCAGCAAATCGTCGTTGGGTTGCGCCGGCTGGGCCGCCAGCACGCCGAGGGTGTCGTCGCCCAGCTGGATGGGCACGCCGATGAAAGGCAGTTCCGGGTCGTGGATGCCCAGACGCCCGAGGAAACGCGGCTCCTCGGCGATGCGGCGCACCACCAGCCGCCGCCCCAGCTGGGAGATGGTGCCGATGACGCCCTCACCCGCCCGGTAGCGCACGGTCTGCGGCATGATGCCGTTGCCGTCGTGCACGGCGCTGACGAACAGCTCGTCGCACTCCGGTTCACGCAAGGTCACCATGCCGTGCTGCATGTCCGCCACGTCATGCAGCACCTGGAGCACCTCACGCAAGGTTTCCTGCAGATGCAGGGAACGGCTCAGCACGCGGCTGACCTCGTAGATGCAATTGAGTTGTTTCTCGAGCAGCAGAGTGCGCTCCATCACGCCGCCCCTTTCACTACCGCATTACCACCGATGGGAAACAACAGACTCACCGTGCAGCCGCCCTGCGGGCCCGATTCCAGGTGCACGGTACCGTTATGCTGGTTGACCACCTCCTGCACCATGGACAGGCCCATGCCCATGCGCCCGGCCCGTTCCTTGGTGGTGAAGAAGGGTTCGAAGATCCTGAGCCGCAGGGCCTCGGGCACGCCCGGCCCCGTGTCCTCCAGGACGATGCGCACCGCGCCCGGCACCGACTGGGTCAGGAGCCGCAGCTCGCGCTGGCGCACGCGGGCGTCGTCCATGGCGTCGAGCGCATTGTCGACGAGCTGCTTCAGCACCACGCGCAGGCGGTTCTCGCAGCCCAGCAAGGGCGGCAGGTGTTCATCCGGCCGCCAGTCCACCTGCACGCCCATGGCCAGCATGCGCTCGGTGACCAGGGCGAGCACCTCCCGCAACAACTGGTTCACGTTCAGCTGCCGGGCCGGTTCGCGCCGGGTCTCGGGCAGCGCCGCGCGCAAGGTCTTGAGGGCCTGCTGCCCGCTGGCGAGGGCCTGCGCGATGACGCCGGTAAGCATGCCGCTCGGATCACCCTCGCCGCCGCGGCGTTCGAGCATGCCCAACGCCGCCTTGAGCAGATTGACCGGCCCCTGCAACTGGAACGTGGCCGCCGACACGGCCTCGCGCATGCCGTGCACCATGGCCTCCTCGGCCACCAGGGCACGCAAGGTGTTGTGACGAACGGCGGCTTCCTGATGCTTCAGGCGCGTGACTTCCTGCGCCACCGCCA
>JBFXES010000164.1:0-6724 GCA_050179875.1 Thiohalomonadaceae bacterium | reverse complement strand
GTGCCCGCGCCTGGCGTCTCATGCGCGCGCCTCCAGCGTGGCGGCCAGGATGCGCCACACCAGTTCGTCGAAGTCGTTGCCGGCCGCGCGCGCGGCCATGGGCACGAGGCTGTGATCGGTCATGCCCGGCACGGTGTTGGCTTCGAGCAGGTACTGGGTGCCGTCGGCATCCACCAGGAAGTCGATGCGCGCCCAGCCCCTGCAACCGAGCACGTCGAAGCCGCGCAGCGCCAGTTGCTGCATCTCGCGTTCGCGCTCCGGCGGCAGACCGCAAGGGCACAGGTAGCGGGTGTCGTCGCGGAAATACTTGGCGTCGTAGTCGTAGAATTCGTTCGCCGGTTCGATCTTGATCACCGGCAGCGCCTGACCGTCGAGGATCGCCACCGTGTACTCCCCTCCGCTCACGAAGCGCTCCGCCAGCACCAGGCGATCGAAACGCGAGGATTCGCGCCAGGCCTCGCGCAACTGGCCCGCGCCCTTCACCTTGATGACGCCCACGCTCGACCCCTCGTGCACCGGCTTCACGAACAGCGGCAGGCCCAGGCGGCGTTCCACTGCATCGAAATCGCTGTCGGCGTCGAGCAGCGCATAGTCGGGCACCGGCAAACCGGCGGCCTGCCACACCAGCTTGGTGCGCCACTTGTCCATGCCGAGGGAGGACGCGAGCACGCCGCTGCCCGTGTAGGGCAGGCCGAGCGCCTCCAGGGCGCCTTGCATGACGCCGTCCTCGCCGCCGCGCCCGTGCAGGGCGATGAACACGCGCTGGAAGCCGCCGCGTTCGAGCGTGCCGAGCACGCCGGCGCCGGCATCGATGCCGTGCGCATCCACGCCGCGGCGCCTCAGGGCCGCGAGCACGGCATTGCCGCTCTTGAGCGAAACCTCGCGCTCGGCCGAGGTGCCGCCCATGAGCACCGCCACCTTTCCGAAATCCGCTGCCGTGATTGCCTGAATCATGTCCTTCGCTGGAGTGGTTCACCGACCACCCTCACCTCGGTCTCGAGCCGGATGCCGTGCTGTGCCTCGACGCGCTCGGCCACGTGCTGGATGAGCGCTTCGATGTCCGCGGCCGTCGCCGCACCCGTGTTGACGATGAAATTCGCGTGCTTCTCCGAGACGCACGCGCCTCCGATACAGAAGCCCTTCAATCCGCTCGCCTCAATCAGCCGGCCGGCGAAATCGCCGGGCGGGTTGCGAAACACCGACCCCGCATTGGCCTGCTGCGTGGGCTGCGAGGCGCTGCGCTTTTCGAGCCAGCCGCGCATGCGTGCGGCCAGTTCGTCGGCGTCGCCCGGCGTGAGCCGCAGGGTGGCGGCGATGAACCACTCGCCCGCCGGGCCGCGCACGTGGCGGTAACCCACTTCGAATTCGTCAGGCCGACGCACGTATCTGCATCCGGCGCGATCCATGGTTTCGACCTCTTCCACCAGCGCCCAGGTCTCGCCGCCGAAACAGCCGGCGTTCATGGCCAGCGCGCCGCCGAAGGTCCCGGGTATGCCCACCAGGAATTCGGCGCCGGCGAGCCCTTCGCGCGCGCAGAAGCGCGCCAGGATGGCGCAGGGCACGCCCGCCTCCACGCGCACGTGCGTGGCATCCACGCGCACCAGCGCGCCCAGGGACTTGGCGGTGGCGATGACCGTGCCGCGGATGCCGCCGTCGCGCACCAGCAGGTTGCTGCCGAGCCCGAGCCAGAACAGCGGCTCGTCCACGGGCAGGCCGCGCAGGAAGGCGGCCAGGTCGTCCGCGTCCGCCGGCATGTAGAAACGATCGGCCGGCCCCCCGACACGCCAGGTGGTATGGCGCGCCATGGGCTCGTCGCGCAGCAGCGTGCCGCGCAGCGAGGCGGGATGCGCGGCCACGGCGTTCATGCGGCATCCTCCGGGAATGCGAGCGTCTCCACCAGGCGCGGCGCGGCGTAACCGATGTCACCGGCGCCCATGGTGATCACCAGATCGCCTTCGCGAATGACGCCGAGCAGGGTGCTGTCGAGATCCGCAGCGGTGGCCACGAACACCGGGTCCACCTGGCCGCGCGCGCGGATGGCGCGACACAGCGTGCGGCTGTCGGCGCCGGTGATGGGCTTCTCACCTGCGGCATAGACCTCGAGCAGCAGCAGCGCGTCCACCGAGGACAGCACCTCGGAAAAGTCCTCGAAAAGGTCGCGCGTGCGCGTGTAGCGATGGGGCTGGAAGGCCAGCACCAGGCGGCGCCCGGGCCAGGCGGCGCGCGCCGCCTGCAGCGTGGCAGCCACCTCGCGCGGATGATGACCGTAGTCGTCCACCAGGGTGATACGCCCCTGGCGCGTGACGATGTCGCCGTAAATCTGGAAACGGCGGCCGATGCCCTGGAAGGTCTCCAGTCCGCGCTGGATGGCGGCGTCGTCCACGCCCACCTCGGTCGCCACCGTGATGGCGGCAAGCGCATTCAGCACGTTGTGGCGGCCGGGCAGATTGAGCGTGACGGCCAGCGGCGCCTGCTCGGGGCGCAGCACGGTGAAGTGATTGCGCAGGCCCTCCTGGCGCACGTCCACCGCCCGCACGTCGGCTTGCTCATCGAAGCCGTAGGTGAGCACGGGACGCGCCACCTCGGGCACCATGGCGCGGATCACCGGGTCTTCGAGGCACAGCACGGCGAGCCCGTAGAACGGCAGGTGGTGCAGGAACTCGGCGAAGGTCTGGCGCAGGCGCGTGAAGTCGCCTTCATAGGTAGTCATGTGATCGGCATCGATATTGGTGACGATGGCGATCATGGGCAGGAGATACAGGAACGAGGCGTCGCTCTCATCGGCCTCTGCGACCAGGTAGCGGCTTTCACCCAGGCGCGCGTGGGTGCCGGCACTGTTGAGCTTGCCGCCGATGACGAAGGTGGGATCCAGACCGCCTTCGGCCATGAGGCTGGCCACCAGGCTGGTGGTGGTGGTCTTGCCGTGGGTGCCCGCCACGGCGATGCCGTAGCGGAAACGCATCAGCTCGGCGAGCATCTCGGCGCGCGGCACCACCGGGATGTGCTGTGCGTGCGCCGCCTGCACCTCGGGATTGTCGTCATGCACCGCGGAGGAGATCACCACCACGTCGCAACCCGCGATGTTCTCCGCAGCATGGCCGATGGCGATGCGCGCACCCATGTCGCGCAGCCTGCGCGTCACGGCGTTCTCGCGCAAATCGGAGCCCGTGAGGTGATAACCGAGATTGATCAGCACCTCGGCGATACCGCCCATGCCCGCGCCGCCAACGCCGACCATGTGGATGCACCGGATGCGGCGCATGGGATTCTTGTCTGACGAACGCTTGCTGTTCATCCAGTGGCCTCCGTCGCGTGGATCAGGCAGAGATCCGCCACCTGGCGGGTGGCGTCAGGACGGGCCAGGCTGCGCGCAGCTTGCGCCATGGCGCACAGGCGGGTACGGCCGTCCGCCGGCTCGGCGCAGAAATCGCGCAGGGCTTCGGCGAGATTCTCCGGTGTAAGGGATTCCTGGGGCAACAACACACCGGCGCGCGCCTGCACCAGGAATTGCGCGTTATGGGTCTGGTGATCGTCCACCGCGAAGGGGAAAGGCACCAGCAGGGCCGGCACGCCGGCGACCGCCAGTTCGCTCACGGTGAGTGCACCCGCACGGCAGATGACCAAATCCGCCCAGGCATAGGCCGCCGCCATGTCGTCCATGAAGGGCAGCAGTTCCGCGTCCACCTTTGCATTGCCGTATTCGCGGCGCGCCGCCTCGAAATTGCGCTGCCCGGTCTGGTGCTTCACCTGCGGGCGGATGGCGGGATCGAGCAAGGCCAGCGCCTTCGGCAC
Source organism: Thiohalomonadaceae bacterium (assembly GCA_050179875.1). Classification (GTDB taxonomy): domain Bacteria; phylum Pseudomonadota; class Gammaproteobacteria; order Thiohalomonadales; family Thiohalomonadaceae; genus JALOAT01. The sequence goes on along the minus strand of JBFXES010000164.1, from coordinate 2,932 downwards.
CGTCTGGTTGAGGGCCATGGCGCCCAGGCTGCCGCCGATGACCAGCAGGCGCAGGCGATCCGCGCGGCCCTGATAACGTGCGGCGGGTTCCGGCAGCGCGGCGATTTCGCGGCGCACAGGGTTGCCCGTGTGCACCGCCTGCGCGAAGGTGCCGGGGAACGCCTCCATCACCGTGTCGGCGATGCGCGCGAGCAGCCGGTTGGTGAGCCCGGCGATGGCGTTCTGCTCGTGCACCAGCAACGGAATGCCGAGCAGGCGTGCGGCCACGCCGCCGGGGCCGGTAACGAAACCGCCCATGCCCAGCACGGCGCGCGGACGCAGGCGGCGCAGGATGCGCAGCGATTGCCACAGGGCCCGGGTGAGACGCACCGGCGCCGCCAGCCAGCCCAGCAGGCCGTTGCCGCGCAGCCCCGCCACGTCCACGAATTCCAGCGGGAAACCGGCCTTGGTCACCAGCTCCGCCTCCATCCCGGCGCGGGTGCCGAGCCAGTGCACGTCCACGCCGCGCGCCACCAGGTCATGGGCCACCGCCAGCGCGGGAAACACGTGCCCGCCGGTGCCGCCCGCCATGATCAGGATGCGCGTACTCATCGCACCACCCCGTGACCCAATTCGAGGCGGCGCACTTCGTGATCCACCCGCAGCAACAGCGCGACGGCGACGCACACCACCAGCATGCTGGAGCGCCCGTAACTCATGAGCGGCAGCGTCAGCCCCTTGGTGGGCAGCGCGCCCATGTTCACGCCCATGTTCACGAAGGCCTGGATGGCCAGCCACAGGGTGATGCCGAAGGCCAGGTGACCACCGAAGGCGAGGCCCGCGCGGGATGCGCGCCGGCCGATGGCGAAGCCGCGCCAGGCAAGGAAACCGAACAGCAGGATCACCGCCACCACGCCCGCGAGTCCCAGTTCCTCGGCCATGACCGCGAACAGGAAATCGGTGTGCGCCTCGGGCATGTAGAACAGCTTCTGGATGCTGCCGCCCAGGCCCACGCCGAACCATTCGCCGCGCCCGAAGGCGATGAGCGCCTGGGTGAGCTGATAGCCGCTGTTGAAGGGATCGGCCCAGGGATTGGTAAACGTGGTGAGGCGCTCCATGCGGTAGGGCGAGGTCACGGCCAGGAGCACGAAGGCGCCCGCGGCGAACGCCACCAGGAGGCCGAACAGCCACAGCCGCACGCCGCCCAGGAACAGCATGCCCATCACCGTGGACAGGATGACCACGGTGGCGCCGAAGTCGGGTTCGAGCAGCAGCAACAGCACCATCACACCGAGCACCGCCAGCGGCTTGAGGAAGCCGCCCACGGTGGTGCGCACCGCCTCCTCGTGGCGCACCAGGTAACCGGCCACGTAGACCACGGCAGCGAGCTTGGCGAATTCGGAAACCTGGAAACCGAGCGGCCCCAGCGCCAGCCAGCGCGTGCTGCCGTTCGCGGCGCGGCCGAGGCCGGGCACCAGCACCAATGCGAGCAGGACGGTGGCGGCGACGAGCATGGGCATGCCCAGCCGCTCCCACGCGTCCAGGGGCATGCGCAGGGCGACGAACGCCAGCGCCATGCCGCCGCCCAGGGTCATGAGCTGGCGCGTGAGGAAATAGAACGGCTCCCCCGTATGACGATCGGCGATGGAAACGGAAGCCGACCCCACCATCACCAGGCCGAGCCCCGCCAGCGCGAAGATCACGAGCAGCAGGGGACCGTCCCACGCCGCCGGCGGTCGGCGCGTGTTGACGGCGTGGCTGACGAATGCCGCGCTCACGACGCGAGCCCCTGCACCGCGGCGCAAAAGACGTCGCCGCGGTGTTCGTAATTGCGGAACATGTCGAAGCTGGCACAGGCCGGCGACAGCAGCACCACGTCGCCGGGACGCGCGCTCGCCTTCGCCGACCGCACCGCCTCCTCCATGCTGCCCGCGTGCAGCACGGGCGCGGCGCCCGCGAGCGCCTGTTCGATGAGGCCGGCGTCGCGACCGATGAGCACGACGGTGCGGCCGCGCACGGCAACCGCGGGCGCCAGCGGCCTGAAGTCCTGACCCTTGCCTTCGCCGCCCGCGATGAGCACCACCTTCGTCCCCGGCATGCCCGCCAGGGCCGCCAGCGTGGCGCCCACGTTGGTGCCCTTGGAGTCGTTGTAGTAACGCACGCCGTCGATCTCGGCGACAAAGGCGCAGCGATGGGCGAGGCCCGGGAACTCGCGCAGCGTGGCGAGCATGGCGTCCATGGGCAGGCCCACCGCCTCGCCCAGGGCGAGCGCGGCCAACGCATTGGCGAGGTTGTGCCGCCCCGGGATGCGCACTTCGTCGCAGGGCATCAGCGCCTGCTCGCCGTGCACGATGTACTCGCGGCCATTCACGGCGCGCACGCCGAAATCCCGGGCCTGGCGCGGCGCGGGCAGCGAGAACCGCACCACCCGGCGGCGCGCGTCCGCCATGGCCACGCTGAGGGCATCGTCGGCGTTCACCACCATCACGCCGTTGCCGTGGAACACGCGCTGCTTCACCGCGGCGTACTCCAGCAGGGTGTGATGACGATCCAGGTGATCGTCGCTGAGGTTGAGCACCACGGCCGCGGCGCAATCCAGCGTATAGGTGGTCTCCAGCTGGAAACTGGACAGTTCCAGGACATAGAGATCGGGTCGCCCGCCTTCCAGCAGGTCGAGCGCGGGCGTGCCGAGATTGCCGCCCACGCGCACGTCCTTGCCCGCGCGTTTCGCCATCTCGCCCACCAGCGTGGTGGTGGTGCTCTTGCCGTTGGAGCCGGTGATGGCCACCACCGGCGCGTCGGCGGCGAGCGCGAACAGTTCGATGTCGCCGATGACGGGCACGCCGGCGGCGCGCGCCGCCGGCACCGCGGGGGTATCCGCGGCGATGCCCGGACTCAGCACCACGGTGCCCGCACGCGCGTACGCGTCGGCCACGAAGGCACCCAGCATCAC